>NZ_MSLT01000019.1 GCF_002149925.1 Thioflexithrix psekupsensis
CCCGTCACACCATGGGAGTGGGTTGCAAAAGAAGTCAATAGCTTAACCGCAAGGAGGGCGTTGACCACTTTGTGATTCATGACTGGGGTGAAGTCGTAACAAGGTAGCCGTAGGGGAACCTGCGGCTGGATCACCTCCTTTAAAGAGAAAAGTCGGTCAGACTAAACTTCCACACACATGACTTGAATCGGAATGCAGACACAACACGGGTCTGTAGCTCAGTTGGTTAGAGCGCACCCCTGATAAGGGTGAGGTCGGTGGTTCAACTCCACCCAGACCCACCAAGAGAATGGGGCCATAGCTCAGCTGGGAGAGCGCCTGCCTTGCACGCAGGAGGTCGGCGGTTCGATCCCGCCTGGCTCCACCAGTCAAGCCGTATAAAACCAACGTGTTGTGTATCAATTATCACCTTTGGGATTTACACAAATTCCAAAGCTGATAACGCTCTTTAACAATCAAATCAATCCTCAAAGAAAGCGAAACTCAAACCAACAAACCCTTGGGGTTATATGGTCAAGTAGAAAAGCGCACACGGTGGATGCCTTGGCGATAACAGGCGATGAAGGACGTGATAGCCTGCGAAAAGCTGCGGCGAGTTGGCAAATAAACATTGACCCGCAGATGTCCGAATGGGGAAACCCACTCCTTTGGAGTATTCTTATCTGAATCTATAGGGTAAGAAAGCAAACCTAGGGAACTGAAACATCTAAGTACCTAGAGGAAAAGAAATCAACCGAGATTCCGTCAGTAGTGGCGAGCGAAAGCGGAACAGCCCGTATGATATAGTCGTATTATGAGCAGAATGGTCTGGAAAGTCCAGCGACACAGGGTGATAGCCCCGTAGGCAAACATAAAACGATAGAACTAAGCATACATAGAGTAAGGCGGGACACGAGAAATCCTGTCTGAACATGGGGGGCCCATCCTCCAAGGCTAAATACTCGTTATCGACCGATAGTGAACCAGTACCGTGAGGGAAAGGTGAAAAGAACCCAGCGAGGGGAGTGAAATAGACCCTGAAACCGTGTGCGTACAAGCAGTGGGAGCATTTGAAGAAATGTGACTGCGTACCTTTTGTATAATGGGTCAGCGACTTACTGGCAGTGGCAAGCTTAACCATCAGGTAGGCCTAGCGAAAGCGAGTCTGAATAGGGCGTTAAGTCGCTGTCAGTAGACCCGAAACCGGGCGATCTAGCCATGAGCAGGATGAAAGTCGGGTAACACCAACTGGAGGTCCGAACCCACGTCTGTTGAAAAAGACGGGGATGACTTGTGGCTAGGAGTGAAAGGCTAATCAAGCTCGGAGATAGCTGGTTCTCCTCGAAAGCTATTTAGGTAGCGCCTTGCGTTTTACTCTCGGGGGTAGAGCACTGTTTGGGCTAGGGGGGCATCTCGCTTTACCAACCCCATGCAAACTTCGAATACCGAGAAGTACCATCGCAGGAGACACACGGCGGGTGCTAACGTCCGTCGTGAAAAGGGAAACAACCCAGACCGCCAGCTAAGGTCCCCAAATGAACGCTCAGTGGGAAACGATGTGGAAAGTCACAGACAGCCAGGAGGTTGGCTTAGAAGCAGCCACCCTTTAAAGAAAGCGTAATAGCTCACTGGTCGAGTCGGTCTGCGCGAAAGATATAACGGGGCTCAAGCGTTCTACCGAAGCTGCGGATGCCGTAAGGCATGGTAGGGGAGCGTTCTGTAAGCCTGTGAAGGTCTGCTGTGAGGCAGACTGGAGGTATCAGAAGTGCGAATGCTGACATAAGTAGCGATCATGCGGGTGAAAAACCCGCACGCCGAAAGTCCAAGGTTTCCTGCGCCACGTTAATCGACGCAGGGTGAGTCGGTCCCTAAGGCGAGGCAGATATGCGTAGCCGATGGAAAACGGGTTAATATTCCCGTACTTTACTGCACTGCGATGAGGGGACGAAGAAGGCTAAGTCAGCACGCGATTGGTTGTGCGTGTTTAAGGTGGTAGGCAGAATCAGTAGGCAAATCCGCTGATTTAATGCCGAGAACTGACGACGAGTCTCGTTTCAGAGACGAAGTGACTGATGCCCTGCTTCCAAGAAAAGCCTCTAAGCTTCAGGTGTAGTAGAACCGTACCCCAAACCGACACAGGTGGACAGGGTGAGAATCCCAAGGTGTTTGAGAGAACTCGGGTGAAGGAACTAGGCAAAATAGCACCGTAACTTCGGGAGAAGGTGTACCTTCTGGATGAACCCTGCACAGGGGAAGTCTAAGAAGGTCGCAGTGACCAGGTGGCTGCGACTGTTTATTAAAAACACAGCACTCTGCTAACACGAAAGTGGACGTATAGGGTGTGACGCCTGCCCGGTGCTGGAAGGTTAATTGATGGGGTTAGCGAAAGCGAAGCTCTTGATCGAAGCCCCAGTAAACGGCGGCCGTAACTATAACGGTCCTAAGGTAGCGAAATTCCTTGTCGGGTAAGTTCCGACCTGCACGAATGGCGTAACGATGGCCACACTGTCTCCACCCGAGACTCAGCGAAATTGAATTTGCGGTGAAGATGCCGTATACCCGCGACTAGACGGAAAGACCCCATGAACCTTTACTATAGCTTTACACTGGACTTTGAACCGACTTGTGTAGGATAGGTGGGAGGCTGTGAAACACTCACGCCAGTGCGTGCGGAGCCAACCTTGAAATACCACCCTGGTCTGTTCGGGGTTCTAACTTGATACTGTTACCCAGTATAAGGACCGTGTATGGTGGGTAGTTTGACTGGGGCGGTCTCCTCCCAAAGAGTAACGGAGGAGTGCGAAGGTACCCTCAGCGCGGTCGGAAATCGCGCATTGAGTGCAAAGGCATAAGGGTGCTTGACTGCGAGACTGACAAGTCGAGCAGGTACGAAAGTAGGTCTTAGTGATCCGGTGGTACTTCATGGAAGGGCCATCGCTCAACGGATAAAAGGTACTCTGGGGATAACAGGCTGATTCCTCCCAAGAGTTCACATCGACGGGGGAGTTTGGCACCTCGATGTCGGCTCATCACATCCTGGGGCTGTAGTCGGTCCCAAGGGTATGGCTGTTCGCCATTTAAAGTGGTACGCGAGCTGGGTTTAGAACGTCGTGAGACAGTTCGGTCCCTATCTGTCGTGGGCGTAGGAAATTTGAGAGGAGTTGCTCCTAGTACGAGAGGACCGGAGTGAACGTACCGCTGGTGTACCAGTTGTCATGCCAATGGCACTGCTGGGTAGCTATGTACGGACGGGATAACCGCTGAAAGCATCTAAGCGGGAAGCCTCCCTCAAGATGAGATTTCCCAGACGAAAGTCTCTAAAGGTTCGTTGAAGACGACGACGTAGATAGGCAGGGTGTGGACATGCAGTAATGTATGAAGCTAACCTGTACTAATCAACCGTGCGGCTTGACCATATAACACCCAAGGGTTTGTAGGGTGAGTTTCGCCTAAGTAGTAGGATTGATTTGATAAACCGATTTGCCGTTGCTCAACGAAAACGAAAATAAAAATAAAAAAGCAAGTCGTGTAAAAACCAGTTTTCTTGGCAGTCATAGCCTGTGTGAACCACCCGACCCCATCCCGAACTCGGAAGTGAAACCACAACGCGCCGATGATAGTGTGAGGCCTCCTCATGCGAAAGTAGGTTACCGCCAAGATTCCCTATTCTTTATTTTATAACCCCTGCCAATGTTCTTGACGGGGGTTTTTGTTTTGGGGAGAAATAATGGTTTTATGGTGATTCTTTTGGCTCAGTAATTAGGAGTTTTTAAAATAAACTCAACGCTGCACACAACTAAGCGAGGGTAATAAAACAATAAAACGCGCTCCTTTTCCTAATTCAGATTCACATTCGACAGTGCCATTTAATAAATGGACTAATTTTTTTACAATAAATAAACCCAAACCAGTGGCACTTTCTTCTCCCGTAGGTTGTGCGCTAAGTCGAGTGAATTTACCGAATAATTGTTGCTTATCGGCAGCCGTAAAACCTTGTCCTTGATCTTCAATCACACATTTTAAATAATCTGCTTGAGATTGCAAATAAAGAGTGACTTGAGTGTGATAAGGAGAATATTTAATCGCATTCGATAATAAATTATCTAAAATCTGATAGACTATTTTTTCATCCGCATAAACAGGATAGCCTGATTCATTCGCTAATAAGCGTAATGTAATAGATTTATGATTAGCGCGAGCTTCATAAGTGCGTATTAAATGATGGGCTAAAGGCAGCAGATTAAAAATTTTAAAATCAAAAGTCATATTTCCTGATTCAATACGATGCACATTGAGCAGGTTATTAATTAGTTCAAACATTTGTTGTGCGCTGTGTTGAACAGTCGCCAACATTTCTAAAATTTCCTCTTTTTTGAGCTGATCAAATTCTAATTCAATCGCTTCCACCAAGCCTTGAATACCTGACAATGGATTTTTTAAATCATGCGCCACAATGGCTAAAAATTCGTTTTTCTCCTGATTTAAATCCATCAATTGTTGATTCTTAATATCTAACGCTTCAGTGCGCTCTAATACTTTCTCTTCTAATTCGGCATATAAACGCGCATTATCAATGGCAATGGCCATTTGAGTGGATAATAAATTGAGTAAAGTTAAACGATTGGGGGTAAAAATGCCCATTGCTAAATTATTTTCTAAATAAAGTAACCCCGTCAATTTTCCTTGATTTAATAAAGGCGTACATAAAACAGATTTTGGTTTTTTTTCTAATAAATAAGGATCATTGGCAAAACGTGGATTATTCGCGGCATCATTTAACACTAAAGTTTGCCGCGTTCTCGCCACGTAATAAACAATGCCCGCCGCTAAAAAAGGATAATCTTTTAATGGCAATGCGGGCAAAATTTTCACTTGATTTTGTTCTGAATCTGTTTCTGCTTGCACACACCATTGACCATGACGATTTAATAATAAAAACCCCCGTTGTGCGCCTGCATTCTCCAGCGTAATTAACATCATTTTAGTTAATAAACGCTCTAACACAATTTCACTGCTAAAAACTTGTGCCGCTTTTAATACGCTGGCTAATTCCAAATCCGCAGTACTGTTCTGTAAAGTTCCATCTAAACTATTCACGGAATGAAAAGATAAGCAATTTTTTAAAAAACGCCCATAATGAGTTTCAATTTGTTTTAATTTGGCATAAGCTCCCCAGCGATTATAATGTTGAAATGCGTCGCTTAAATAATGTTGCGCCAAACGAAATAATTGTCGTTGTAAATAAAACTGCCCCGCCAATTCTTGTGCTAATGCGGCTTCGTGAATAAATTCATGCGCCAAAGCCTGTTGAATCGCCTGATCATAATATTCCCGTGCAGTGGCATATTCGCCCGCGCTTTGCGCGTATAATGCGCGAATGAGAGTGTATTTATGTTGATAATTCATGGGGGCTTGCTGGCTATAAGGCAGTAGTTTTTTTTGATTTTTAATGACTTTAGCTAAATAAGGCTTTTGTTCTTTAGGCGACAGGGTTAATGCAGTCAGTAATTGACTCAGCGAATCGTAAAAATAAAAAGTGGGAATTAATACCGAACCAATAACCGCATTTAAATGCGTTTCTGCTTGTGCGGCATTATTTAAGGCTTCCCCTTTATGATGCAGAAAACAAGATAAAACTAATTTTTGCAAATAAACTTGAAATATTAACCCACGTGCGCCTGCTTTTTCATGCTCAATTAATAATTGCTTTTCTTGATAATATTGACCTTCTAAATGAATCAACGCCTCACAAGTATGATTCTCTCTATTGAGCAAGTTAGATACCGTTTGTAAATATAAACGATTAACGTGTAAGTGGGTGTGTTGTTTTAACTGTATTTGCAGATTAATTTCGCTTTTAATTTCTTGTTCTAATTGATTCAATTCATAGCCCGCAAAAAAAGCGTGCATCATCCATGTACTTGAAGATACCATCGCATATTCAAAATTACCCGTATCTAAACCACTTTGTTGGGCTTCTTTTAATGGCAATAAAGTATCATGTAAAGATTGTTTATAATGCGCAATAACGCCATAGACAATCTGCAACACTCTGGATTTTAAAATGGCATAAGGTTGTTGGGCTTGTAATTTAAGGGCTAATTGACCGAAACGATAACCTGATTCAACCTGTTGTTGTTCACATAATAAATAACCGTAACTGGCATAAGCAGGAATCGATTCTGGCGCATTGCCGTAAGCAATGGATAAACGCACCCGTTTACACGTAATTAAGGGTAATAGATTAGGTGAAACCGCATAAATCGGTGGACTAATGCTGAGTAATAAACGCATGGCCGCTTGTTTTTCTAAATCCAGCATGGGCGGTAAATGGGCTAATTCATCAATCGGCCGTCCCATTAAAGCCAAACGGGTTAAAGCAATTTCAAATAATTGTGATAATTTTCTAGGATTTTTCTTAAAACGAATACCTAATTTAGCCAATACCGACAAACCTAAATTAACGGCTTGCTGTAAATTATTTTGGGCTTTATACATTTGAATTTTAACTTCATAAGCCCGTACTTGATCTAATAAACAATCGGTATGTTTTAAAATCGTTTCGGTTAATTCTATGGTATTTGCAAAATCGCCCCTTAAACAAAACGTTTCAGCCGCCACAATATGCAATTCCAACACGAGCGAATAACACCGCTGCCACGCTTGAGAACCCAATAAACCTAAACCTAAATTTAAATAACGCGATGCCGATTCATAAGCCGCTGACATTAAAGCGCGTCGCCCTGCGGCTAAATTAAAACGCGCTAATTGGTCTAAATAATCTTGAGAATAATTTTTTAATTCTCCCGCATTCAGTTGATTGACAATATCAAATAAACGCGGAGATTGTTCGGGTTGTGGGGTTTGTTGTAGCCATAATTCACCAATTTTTTGATGAATTTCTCGCCGTTGATGAATTGGTAATAAATGGTAAGCCGCTTGTTGAATGCGTTCGTGAGAAAAACGATAAAGATGTGTTAATGAACCTTCTAATGAAGCTGAGTGAATTCCATCTAAACTGGACAGGTGATTAAATTCTAAAGGTAAAATTAATTGTCTTGAAATTGGCTCTGCCAGTAACTTAGCAATCTCTTTAATGCTTAATTGAGACACGTCCGCTAATATGGTTAATTCAAATTGATAGCCAATACAAGCCGATAATTGTAAAATAAATTGGGTTTCTTGATCTAATTTTTGAATATCTTGCGTTAATAAAGCCACCACATTATCGGTCATATCTTGGGCGTAAATGCGCTCAATATCCCATTCCCAATGACGCTGTATGGGATCGAAAGTAATTAATTTCTCTGCATGTAGACTTTTTAAGAATTGTGCAATAAAAAAAGGATTGCCATAAGTTTTATTTAAAATCAATTCTGCCAATTCATCCACTTGATGTGGATTGCAATGTAAAATATCTGCAATATATTGACACACTTGGTTTTTGGATAATGGCTGTAAAGAAATGGTATTGATCGTAATAGAAGATTCCCGCAAAGCGGTTAAAGTTTGCGTTAAAGATTGCGGTGCAGTAATCTCATAATCTCGATAAGCAGTAATCACTAATAAATAATTCACCTGAGTCAATAATGCGGTCAATAAAGATAAACTGGCACTGTCCGCTAATTGCAGATCGTCGAGGAATAAAATTAATGGCTGTTCTGCTTGAGCAAACACTTGTAATGTTTTAATCCATACCCATTGAAAACGATTAAAAGCCTCTTGCCCCGTTAAATCGGGTGCAGTTTCATTATCACTTAATTCTCCTAGGATTAATGTCAATTCTGGCACGAGATTTAAAATCACACTGATATTTTTTCCCAATGCAGCCAATAAACGTTGCCGTAATTGAGTTAATTGTTGATCATTAAGCGTCAGCAATTGTTGCACTAATTCTTTAACCGCATCAATTAAACCATAGTAAGGAATGCTGTGATGAAAACTATCAAAGCGACCACTAATGTAAAAACCTGATTTAAGCCCAATAACCTGATTAAAAACCGTTTTAACCAATGATGTTTTGCCAATACCTTCATAACCTGTAATTAAAATTAATTCATTGCGCTCATGATGTTGAATGCGGTCAATGGCTTTTAAAATCATATTAATTGCCCATTGCCGTTCATATAATTTATTCGGTAATTTGAACTTATCAGAAATGTCTTTTTTTCCTAATTTAAATTCATTAATATAACGTTGTTTTTGCCATTCTTGCTGACAGCGTAATAAATCGGCGTGCAATCCCCAAGTGCTTTGATAACGATGATCAGGAGATTTGGCTAATAATTTTATAATAATTGCGCCAATAGTTGATGGTAATTGAGCATTAACATAGCAGGGATTTGGAGCTTGACGCGCAATATGGCTGTGAATTAATTCTAAAGGGTCTTGGTGATTAAAAGGCAATTGCCCTGTAAATAATTCAAATAAAGTCACTCCTAAAGAATAAAAATCAGTACGATAATCTAAAGATAAATTAATGCGTCCCGTTTGTTCTGGCGATAAATAGGCTAATGTGCCTTCTAAAGATTGGCTGTTTTTTAAACTGGGAGCTTCTCGCGGTAATAAGCTGGCTATGGCTAAATCGGTTAGCTTTATTATTCCTGTGTCTCGATTGTAAATAATATTTTGACTGTTAATGTTTTTATGAATCACATTGGCTTCGTGCAGCGTTGCAATGGCCTCTGTGAGTTGCAATGCGAGGGTTAAATTTTCGCTTAAACTGAATAAATTTTTATTAATATGTTCTTTTAAAGACATCCCACCAATGTCTTCTAAAATCATTATCCATTGCGCATCTAAAGTGATTAATGCCTCGGCATAAATCACCGCTTTTAAACCCAACTGATGCGCTAATTGGTAAGCGTGTTGAAAACGAGAAATTTCTAAAGAACTGGGATATTTTTCCCGTAATTGTTTCAAAATAACAGGCTGTTGATCGGCATGACGCAAGGCACGATAAACACAAGTCTTATCGCTTTGATAAATACATTCAATCACGTCATAACCAGAAAGCTGTAACATGGAAATCTCTCGTTTTAAATTTAAATTCTGCATAGCATAACGCAAAAATGGCGCACGTCGATCAATGCTGTACTAAGCAATACAAAAAGAAAGGCAAAAAATAATAGCCAACATTGTAAAAGTTAATAAATGTTTTCTTAAAAATTAAATCTGTTTATAATAGGCCTTCTATTCGTTTACAATAACGGTTTTGAAAGACAAAGAAAACAACCACACCAAAGGAGTCCACTGTCATGGCTGATTACCAAAGCCTATACCAACTGTCGCTCGAAAATCCCCACCAATTTTGGCAAGAAGCCAGTCAAGCCATTGATTGGTATGAAAAACCTACAAAAATCCTTGATGATTCTCGCCCGCCATTTTACCGTTGGTTTGCCGATGGCGTGCTGAATACTTGTTATAATGCGTTGGATCGCCACGTACAACAAGGACGTGCCGACCAAGCCGCTTTGATCTACGACAGTCCTGTTACGAATACGGTAAAAACCTTTTCTTATCGGGAATTGTTGGCGATGGTTGCGGATTTTGCGGGGGCTTTAGTCGCGCAAGGGGTGCAAAAAGGGGATCGTGTCATTGTTTACATGCCAATGGTGCCAGAAGCCGTTATAGCGATGTTGGCGTGTGCGCGGATTGGGGCGATTCATTCGGTGGTTTTTGGTGGATTTGCTGCCAGAGAGCTGGCCACGCGCATTAATGATGCTTGTCCTAAATTGATTGTTTCAGCGTCTTGTGGTTTGGAAGGGCAGCGCGTTATTCCTTATAAGCCGTTGTTAGACGATGCCATTGCACAAGCCACGCATCAACCCGAAAAATGTATTATTTTACAACGCCCACAACTGACAGCCGACTTGATCGCTGGGCGTGACATCACTTGGCAAGAAGCGGTGCAAGGTGTAACACCTGCGGAATGTGTTCCCGTTGCCGCCACCGATCCTTTGTATATTTTGTACACTTCGGGTACGACGGGAATTCCTAAAGGTGTTGTACGTGACAATGGCGGACATGCCGTTGCCATGATGTGGTCTATGCGTTATGTTTACAATATGCAACCCGGCGAAGTCTATTGGGCGGCTTCTGATGTGGGCTGGGTTGTGGGACACTCGTATATTGTTTACGCCCCATTGTTGTACGGATGCACCACGATATTGTACGAAGGTAAACCCGTTGGTACACCCGATCCCGGTGCGTTTTGGCGTGTGATTGCACAACATCAGGTTAATGTATTATTTACTGCGCCCACCGCATTTCGCGCCATTAAAAAAGAAGACCCGCAAGGTTCTTTTTTAGAAAAGTATAATTTACCTTCATTTCGTACTTTATTTTTAGCCGGCGAACGTTGCGATCCAGATACTTTATTTTGGGCGCAAAATTTGTTAAAAGTTCCTGTGATTGATCATTGGTGGCAAACTGAAACAGGGTGGGCTATTGCTGCGAATTGTTTGGGCATTGAAGCCAAACCCGTTAAAGCGGGTTCTCCGACCACGCCTGTTCCCGGTTTTAATGTGCAGTGTTTGGATGAAAATGGTGAAGAAATCAAAGATGATCGCATTGGTAGCATTATGATCAAATTGCCGATGCCGCCGGGGTGTTTAATGACACTGTGGAATAATGATGAGCGTTTTGTGTCATCTTATTTAAGTGCTTATGAGGGTTATTATTTAACGGGCGATGCGGGCTATAAAGACAGCGAGAATTATTTGTTTATTATGAGCCGTATTGATGACATTATTAATGTCGCTGGACATCGTTTATCTACGGGCGGAATGGAAGAGGTATTGGCTTCACATCCTGATGTGGCCGAATGTGCGGTGATTGGTGTGGCGGATCAGTTGAAGGGGGAAATTCCTTTGGGGATGGTCGTCCTCAAAGCGGGCGTACAACGTTCTGATGCTGAAATTGTCAAGGAATTGGTGCAGATGGTGCGCGATAAAATTGGTCCGGTGGCTTCGTTTAAGGTGGCAACGGTGGTTAAACGCCTGCCTAAAACGCGCTCTGGCAAGATTTTACGCGGCACCATGAAGAAAATCGCTGAAGGACAAACGTATCGTATGCCTGCAACGATTGATGATCCGACGATTTTAGATGAAATCGAGACTTCTTTAGAAAAACTCGGTTACGCCGCGAAAGCCACGGCTTCGTCGTAATTTTTCCGTAAAAGTAGAGGCGCAAATTGACGCGTCTCTACTTAAAAAAGAAATCTCAAACCATTACATCAACGATCTAAATAATAAAGCCAACGGATCAACCGCTAAAATCACCAATAATTGCAAAGTTAGAACAGCAATCAGAGGAGAAAAATCAAACCCATTCAAAGGCTTAACTATATTGCGTATGGGATTTAATAACGGACGATTTAAGCGATGCAAAAATTCGCTGATCGGATTTTGACGATAACCATCATCAGGCGCAATAAAACTTAAAATCGCCTGAATAATAATCGAAAATATATAAAAATAAATAAAGAAGTAGATAATATTAATGACAGACAAAAAGATTAAACCCAATAAACTTAACTTTTGCCCATACAACCAAAATGTCAGCAGTAATTTAATAAATTCTGACAGGAATATTAACAACAAGGTAGCAAGATCAATATTCTTAACTCTAGGAATAAACGAATATAAATAAACTAAAGGAATTCGCGTTAATTTTATCACCAATAATGCGGGTGGACTGCGCATAGAATCCTGGCTGAATACCAGTAAAAATCGCAACACCAACAACAGGATATATAAACCAAATCCCGCATTAATTAAAAAAATCAACGCATTAATGATTGGATTCATTGCTTTTCTCCGAGTTGTTCAGCCAGCGTGATAGAACGCTGTTGTGCGGCGTGTAAGGCTTGGTGTAATAAGGCACTTAATCCACCTTGTTGTAAAACCGCAATCGCTTGTTCTGTCGTGCCACCGGGAGAAGTCACTCGCGCCCGCAAAGTGGCTGCATTATCCGCGCTTTCCAATGCCATTTTAGCTGCGCCAAATGCCGTTTGTAGCGTCAACAGACGCGCCGTCTCTTGCGATAAGCCCAAATCGACCCCGACCTGTTCTAACAATTCCATGAACAGGAAAAAATACGCAGGCCCACTGCCAGATAACGCCGTCACCGCATCCATTTGCGCCTCCGAATCCAACCACACGGTTAAACCGACCGCACGTAAAATGGCCTCCGCCGTAGCGCGCTGCTCCGCGCTGGTGTGAACATTGGCAAACAACGCCGCCGCACCACTGCCTACCAATGATGGTGTATTTGGCATAACCCGCACTAAAGGCGCATTTGCAATACCTAACCATTGCGTCAGCGAATCCAAGCGAATCCCTGCGGCCACACTGATGATCAAAGGGCAAGTGTGTGTTTCATTGATGGGTAATGATTCAGTTAAGTGTTTGATGGCGTTCGCCATTTGCTGTGGTTTTACCGCCAATACCACCACCTCGCTGCGCAGAGCATGGGTGTAATCGGTATGGCAATTGATGGGAAATTGGGCTGCCAGCGGATTGCTTTCTGTATCAATCACTTGCAACGAACGTGCAGGCGTTCCCGTCGCCAATAATCCACCAATGAGACTACTGGCCATATTGCCGCCACCAATAAAAGTAATATTTTTATAATCCATTGTTGTGTCAACACTCCTAAAGATAAAAACCCAATTTTTACCAACTGGCAAAAACTCGCGTCACAAAATGTTCTAAATGTTCAAATAAAACATGAGGTTGCTCTTCACACATCCAATGTCCACATTTGGCAATCGTGCCGCCGTGAACGTTTTCTGCCACTTGTCGCATGGCATGGAACGTATGATCGCCTAAACCAAATTCTCCCCCCAATGCCAGCACCGGCATGATTAAACGGGCTTGTTTTTCTGGCAAGGGCTGACGCTGCATTTCCGCAAATAAAGTGCGAAAATACATCAAACCGGCACGCAAAGCCCCCGGTGCCGTATAGCGAGTCACGTATTCATTGATCGCTGCTGGAGGAATTGCCTCCGGATTATAAGCATAACGACGAAATAACCAAGTAAAATACGCTTGTTCTCGCCCATGCAACAGCAATTCCGGTAAATCAGGAATACATAAAAAATTTAAATGCCACCAATCCGCCGGCGTTTTAAAATCCAACGGGCGCGCCAATTCCAAACCCGGTAACAACGTTTCTAATACCACCAAACCACGTACTTCATGTGGATATTGTGCCGCATACGCATAAGCAACCACTGCACCAAAATCATGGCCAACTAATACGGGTTGATCCAGTTGTAAATGTTTGGTGAGTGCGTAAATATCACTGGCAAGTGTTTGTTTATCATAGCCTGTTAGCGGTTTATCGGAATCACCAATGCCACGCAAATCAGGCGCAATCACCCGGTATTTGCGGGCTAAAAGGGGAATTAACTCGCGCCAACTGTACCACGTTTGCGGCCAGCCATGTAATAGGATCAAAGGATCGCCTTGTCCCGCACTCACGTAATGTAAACGAATGTGATTTAAATACAGTTGGTGATGATGTAAAGGAGTCATGGTGGATGCCTTCATGATTTTTATAGAATAATCTGGCGTATTATTTGCCTTGCTGTCCGTGGGCTGGCGACATTTTTTATGCGGGGATTAAATAAAGTAGGAACTGAAATGAGCTTGCAAATGCTGACTTACAATTTTCAGCGTGTTTTGAATATTGTAGGGATGGTTGCGTTTAAAAATCACCTAACCCAGCGAATTGCGGCATAAAAGGGAAGAAAATCCCTTTTTTTGCCTTGAAATGCTCTAAATATCGTGATTTTGAACTTTTTTACAATATTAAACTCATGGCTAAGGTGATTCTTTTACAACCTCAAGCCTCTTGGGAACGAAATCAAGCGGCTTTTAACTACAACGGCGTTTTTTCGGGCAACGGCACAATTAATACGGGAATAGTCGATAATTGGGTCACTTTACGCGCTGTAGAACCAATTAAAAACTCAGTCACCACCGAATAACTGTGTGTTCCCATGACAATTAAATCCGCATTAATTTGACGGCTATAGTTGACAATGGTTTGCGCACTGTGTCCATCTAATACGGCAATATCCGCAATCAGATGGCTCTCTTCCCATGACATGTTCAATTCTTCTAAACAAAATGCCGCTAAACGTTGTTGCATTTTTTCCCGCACTTCTTCCAACGCATTTTGGTGCAGTTTTTCCGCCGTTTCGCGGGGTAAATAAGCCTCCAATAAAGCCGCGCCTGTTGTTCCCAAAGGCTCTAAGGTGTGCAGCATACTGATCTGCGCCCCATAACATTGCGCTAAACTGATCGCATAACGAAACACTGAACGAGTATTTTCACCCAAATCAGTGGCATATAAAATTCGTTTCAATTGTGGCAACATCACTTATTCCTCTCACCAATCCTGATTTTTTAAATCAAAGTAATACTTAAAAATAGCCCTGTGTTTGACCGACTAACCCGCGGTTTATCGATTTTGTCCATTATGCGCTTCTATCGCTTTGAAACAAGGTCTTTGCAATCTTTTTCATAAGCATTATGATAAGCCCTTCTCGCTAGGGTTGTCCGCTTTGGATGGCCGTCATTCACTCGCTTGTCCCTGTATACGGGGCAACACCAAAGAAAATTAGGAGGCAAAATGATTCATCTCAAAAAATGGTGGCTGGGTTTCACCGTCTTGAGTGCATTGAGTTTGACCGCGTTTAGCAATGCGGCTGAAATCGACAAAACGGGCTGGCCAAAATCAGTCAAAGTCGGCACCGCCTCACAAGGCGGCACTTACTTTATTTACGGCGCAGGCTGGGCTGGTTTGATGCAAGAAACGCTCGGAGTCAACAGCAGCGCAGAAGTCACCGGCGGTCCTACTCAAAATATGGCCTTGGTTCAAACGGGTGATTTACAATTGGCGATGGTCACGATGGGGCCTGCTTATGATTCGTGGGTGGGCGAGAGCGAATTGGCACCGGGGGTGGAGATGAAAGATGTCCGCGCCTTATTTCCCATGTATAAAACGCCTTTCCAAGCGATTGCTTTAAAAAGTTCTGGTATTGCACGAGTAGAAGATTTAGCCGGTAAAAAAGTCGGCTTTGGCCCGCGGGGGGGAACGGCTGGCGGTAATATTCCACGCTGGTTGAAAACTTTGGGTATCGAAGTACAAGAACAATACGGTGGTGCCAGCGATTTAGCGGGACAATTGCAAGATGGTTTGTTAGATGCGTTTTTCTTTGCCGCGGGCGTGCCGATTTCTGCGTTTAGCCAAGTGGAAGCACAAACGCCGGTGAATTTATTTTCGTTCAGTGATGAACAAATCACCAAATTGTTAGCGGAATATCCGTCAATTAGTCCTTTTGTGATTCCCGGTGGCACGTATCAATCTTATCCCGACGATCAAAATACAGTAGCCATGTGGAATTTCACTGTCGCACACAAAGATTTACCCGAATCGTTTATTTATGAAGTCATGAAACTGGTGTTAGACGACAATAATCGTATGATACAAGTGCATAAAGCGGCCGAAGAAACCAAAGCCGAAAATTGGGAAAGTAACACTTTTATGTACTTCCATCCGGGTGCTGTTAAATATTATCGGGAAAAAGGCTTTGATATTCCCTCAAACTTGATCCCACCTGAAGTCAAAGGATAAGTGAGAGATTAACATGTCCACTACCGCAGAGTCCCCCGCCGATCCCGCACAAAGCCGTATTATTGCCCAAGGTGTTGATGAAGAAGCCAGCGCGTCGAATGAACGTGGTTTAATGGGTTGGCAATATCATTTGGTTTTTGTGGCGTGTGTGGTTTTTACCCTATTCCATTTAATTGTGTTGAATGTCGCGCCATTGGAAACATGGGCTTTTCGCATTATTCATGTGGCTTTTGGTTTGGCGATTGGTTATGCCATTACCAGTGCATTGAGTTTGCATTTATTTCAACCGCTCACCACATTAACTCCCTCACAATATACTTCATTAGTTGCCGAACGTGTTTTTTTAACCGTGGCGACGGTGGCAGGTTTTTTGGCGTTTAGTGCGGTGTTATATGCGTTTTTTTTGCGCTATGGATTAGACGTTAAAAATCCACCCAATTGGTTATTCCAATATTATGGTTATTTACTGGTGACATCGGCATTGATTGCGATTGTCGTGCCGTGGGTATTTCGGACGCGGGGTCATGATATTGTGTGGTCAGATTGGTTATTGATTTTGGCGTGCATGACTGTTGCGCTTTATCTATTATTTAATCTGAAAGCCTTACAATTTCGTGCCGGTGTCATGCCAACTCAAGCTGATTTTTGGACGGCGTTGGTGGGCGTGTTATTGATTTTGGAATTAACCCGACGAGTGGCGGGTTTGGCTTTGGTGATTATTTCCGCTATTTTTATTGTTTATGCGTTTGTGGGGCCTTATTTGCCGGGGTTTTTATACCATTCGGGGTATGGGATGGAGCGATTTTTTACTTATCTTTATACGGATAATGGTATTTTAGGCGCGACCACAGCGGTGTCTTCGACTTATATCGTGTTATTTATTGCTTTTGCGGCGTTTTTGCAGGCTTCCAAAGTGGGGGATTATTTTGTTAATTTTGCTTTTGCGGTGGCTGGGAAAGCGCAGGGGGGACCGGCTAAAGTGGCCGTTTTTGCCAGCGGTTTAATGGGGATGATTAATGGCACTTCGGCCGGTAATGTGGTGGCTACGGGGTCATTAACCATTCCCTTAATGAAACGAGTGGGCTACCGTCCACAAAGTGCTGCCGCAATTGAAGCCGCTGCTTCTACTGGCGGGCAGATTATGCCGCCAATTATGGGGGCGGGGGCATTTATTATGGCTGAGGTGACGGGGATTCCTTATACTGAATTAATTGTTGCCGCATTAATCCCTGCATTATTGTATTTTTTATCCATTTATTTCATGGTGGATTTAGAAGCGCGTCGTTCTAATATGCGGCCGATGTCTAAAGATGAATTACCGATTTTAGCCGAGTTGATTAAGCAGGTTTATTTATTTATTCCAATTATTATTTTAATTGGGGCTTTATTCATGGGTTATTCGGTGATTCGTGCGGGAACGTTGGCTTTGGCCAGTGCGGTGGTGGTCAGTTGGATCAGCCCTAATAAAATGGGTTTGCGTAGCATGTTAGGGGCTTTGAATTCAGCGGCGCGGATGTCGATACAACTGATTGCGGTGTGTGCGTGTGCGGGGATTATTGTGGGGGTGATTGGTTTAACGGGCGTGGGTTTACGTTTTTCTTCTATGTTGTTACAAGTGGCTGCGACCAGTCAATTGTTGGCATTGATTTTTGCGATGGGCATTTCAATGTTATTAGGCATGGGAATGCCGACCACGGCGGCTTATGCGGTGGCGGCGGCAGTGGTGGCACCGGGCTTGATTCAGTTGGGAATTAGTCCATTAATTGCCCATTTCTTTGTGTTTTATTATGCGGTGATTTCGGCCATTACTCCGCCAGTGGCGTTGGCTGCTTATGCAGGCGCGGCTATCGCGGGTTCAGAACCGATGCGGACTTCTATTACTGCATTTAAATTGGGTATTGCGGCGTTTATTATTCCGTTTATGTTCTTCTACAGTCCTGGTTTATTGATGGAAGATACATGGATTGTGGTGGCACGTAATGTGGTCACTGCGGTGATGGGAGTATTTTTCTTGGCGGCTGCGGTGCAAGGTTGGTTTTTAGGACATGCTAATACCCTATTGCGCTTGCTGTTATTGGTGGCGGCGTTGTGTATGATTTCTGGAGATTGGATCACTGATGTGATTGGCATTGTTCTCGCTGCTATAGGTTGGGGATTGCAACGGATTGCACCAAAAAATCCCCCTGCTGGACAGCCTTCTTGAGTGTTGTCCATTAAGCATTTATCTCTTGCCTGAATCAGAATGCTCACGTTTTAAATGAAAAAGTTTTGATTCAGGCTCTTTATTGGAGAAATAAAATGGGATTGTTTGATAAATTAAAAAACTTCATGGGAAATGCCGATACGCCGCAAACTCATCACGCTACTGATGAGATAGAGCCTTATTCTCCAGAGGCTTTGGACAGTCCGCCTTATCGTTTTGTCGAAGCACTACACGCAGCGCGTCAAGGACAAGTGGCAAAAATTCAAGATTATCTTCAATTTAATGCGCATTATGCGTTGTGTAAAAATTGGGATGATTGCATGCTGCTACACGAAGCGGCTGCAAGCGCACAGACCGAAGTATTAAAACAATTATTAAATGCAGGAAGTCCTGTTAATGCCTTGTATAAAGGCAACACGCCTTTGCATTTATTAATTGAAGCCGATGAAACGGTGAATAAATCTAATGCCAGTGAATTAATAGAAAACCGTAAACAACGCCGTATGGCTGCTTTGGTTTTAATTGAACGCGGAGCCGATTTACAAGCGACAAATGAAGCGGGAGAAAATCCATTGCATTTAGCAGCGCGTTTGGGATTAAGTGAATTAGTGGATTTATTATTAAATAAAGGCGTTGATGTTAATTCTACTATTGATTCGGATAAACCAAACGCGGGACGAACCGCATTATTATTGGTGGCGCGTTATAACAAAGATAAACGGACTTTTAAACGTCTATTAGATCAAGGTGCAGACCCCAATCGACAAGATCAGGAACCCGGTTTTGCCGCGTTGCATTATTTGGCCAGTTATCGCGCCACGAATCAAAATATCCAGAATATTAAAGAAAGTGACTTAAAAGAATTAACCCAATTATTAATTCAACATCACGCCAATTTAAATCTGCCCACGCTAGATAAACAGGCTTATACGCCGTTGCATTTAGCCATTATTCATCATCATTTGGAGATGGTGACGGCGTTGGTTGATGCGGGTGCGAATTTGCACGCACAAGATGCTAAGGGATTAATGCCATTAGGCATTGCGGCGCGTCGTGGGGAGGTGGAATTGGTCAAATATTTATTAGATAAAGGAACGGATTTATATCGTTCGCGGGCTTTATTTCATGCGGCTTCTTGCACGGATTCTTCGGCGGTGATGGAATATTTATTTGAACGCGGAATTGATATTAATATGCCTGATCCGCAAGGTTATACGCCTATTTTCTCGGCTATTTCTGCTTATTCTTTAAAAAATGTTAAATTGCTGATGGAAAAAGGCATCGATATTAAACAGCATTCGCCGCGAGGTTTAACCGTATTAGAACATGCTTTTGCGTGTTGGGGAGCGGTAGAGGATGTGTCTGGAGAAGAAATTCCTCCCGAACGCAAACAACAAGCCGATAATGCCCGTGATATTATTCAATTATTGGGTGGCTTTGATACGCCACAACGGAATCGTTATATTTAATGCCCATTCCACTGATTGCTTTACAGAATCTTCATTATCATTATCCCACAGGAAAATCCGTATTAACAGGAGTCAATTTAAACCTTTTTTCTGGCGAAAGAATTGCGATTGTGGGCGATAATGGCAGTGGCAAAACGACTTTATTGCATTTACTATTGGGTTTATTATTTCCCATACGGGGAGACATTTATATTTTTGGAGAAAAGCGACAAACCGAAGCCGATTTTTCTCCCATTCGCACGCGATTGGGTTTATTATTCCAAGATGCGGATGATCAATTGTTCTGTCCTACTGTTGCTGAAGATGTCGCCTTCGGCCCCTTAAATCAGGGCAAAACCGCCCATGAAGCCAGCGTGTTGACCCGTGAAGTTTTACAAAAACTGGGATTATCAGAATACGAAAATCGCTTGACTCATGAATTATCCGGCGGAGAAAAGCGTTTAGTGGCTTTGGCAACGGTGTTGGCGATGCAGCCAGATGTATTACTTTTAGACGAGCCGACAACGGGCTTGGACGTTCATGCACGCCAACGACTACGACAAGAACTTAACGATTTGTCGCACGCGATGATTATTGTGTCTCACGATGAGGCGTTTTTATCGCAACTGTCCGTGCAATATTATGAATTAAAAGAAGGCGTGTTGCAGAAACGCGAGTGTTAGAACACGCGACGCATCAGCACAAAAGCCAAGCCGATAAAGAGAATAGGTGGCAGTAAGGCACTGATAAACGGAGGAAAATGATAGACTAAACCCATATTCGCCGCGGCTTGATTCAACATGTGAAAACCAATCCCCAACAAAGCCCCCACCATAATGCGCTGCCCCACAGTCACACTGCGCAGTGAACCAAATACAAATGGAATTGCCAATAAAATCATGGTGATACTCACCAAAGGATAAGACAAACGCTGCCACAACGCCAATTCATAACGTTGCGTTTGTTGACCACTATGGCGCAAATAAGTAATATACGAATACAATCCTACGCTAGATAATTTATTCGGACGAATCACCACCATGCGCACCAAATCAGGGTTTAATAAGGCTGTCCACGCCAAATGCGGTAAAAATTCCCGTTGTACACCTGTCTCAGTGAATACATTGCGGGTGACTTCATGCAATACCCATTGCTCATTTTCATAATACGCCGTGCGCGCCCGAATGAGCATTTCAGGCTGCAAAGTGTCGGCTTGTAAACGATACAAACTGATGTCACTGAACCCACCATCAGGCAAAATAGCCCGAATATTAATAAAATCCGCCCCATCTCGCGCCCAAAAACCATAACGAGTTTGAAACACCATCCGATCTTGATCCGATTGCGCCAACGACCGCATCACTCGCGCTTGCTGCTCACCATAAGGGGCTAATGTTTCACCCATAAGCATGGCGAATAAAGTCAATAATAAACCCACTTTTAACACCGAAAAAGCAATTCTAGTTATTGACATTCCCGATGCGCGCATCACGGTTAATTCGCTGTTATTCGCCAATGTGCCTAACGCAATTAAACTGCCTAATAATGCAGAAGTGGGAAATAATTCATAAATCTGCAATGGCACTTGCCATAACACATAAGAAATCGCTTGTTGTAAACCATAACTTGCTTTGCCAATATCATCGACTTCTTCAATAAAAGAAAAAAACGTAAATAATCCCACCAATACCAGCAAAACAATGAAAATCCCCTCCATCACATGGCGAGCAATATAGCGATCTAAAAGGGTCAACATAAACAGTGGCTCAAGGTAAATATTTCAGTTAATCACGAGCCGCTACCATTAAATCCCGCATTTCTCGCACCGCAGCGGCAAATCCCACGAATAAAGAATGGGCAACAATGGCATGTCCAATATTTAATTCACATATTTCTGGAATAGCGGCAATATCAGTGACGTTATGATAATGCAAACCATGCCCCGCATTGACTTGTAAACCCAATTGATGGGCGTAAGCGGAGGCTTGGCGCAATTGTTCGCGTTCGGCTTGTCGTTGCGATTCGGTGAGGGCATCGGCATAGCGTCCCGTGTGTAATTCAATAACAGGTGCGCCCACTTGTTTTGCGGCATCAATTTGCTCAATCATGGGGTCGATAAACAAGGATACACGAATATCTACCGCCGCCAAACGCGCCACCGCGGCTTGAATTCGCGCATAATGCCCGATGACATCCAATCCGCCTTCTGTGGTTAATTCTTCTCTTTTTTCAGGCACTAAACAGCAATCAGAGGGACGAATTTCTTCTGCCAAATTCAACATTTCCTCTGTCACACCCATTTCTAAATTTAAACGAGTTTGTAACAGTTTTTTTGCCAAACGGACATCTTTATCTTGAATGTGGCGACGATCTTCGCGTAAGTGCATCGTGATCAGATCAGCCCCAGATTGTTCAGCCAATAAGGCAATATGCAAAGGTTCAGGATAACGTGTTTTTCTCACTTCGCGCAAGGTGGCAACATGGTCAATATTTACGCCTAATCGGATGGGGATTTTCATGGGGTGAATGGCCTTTATTACTGTTTAACAAACTGATTAAAATAATCATCTATTTCTGGTTTAAGAACCATGCCTGCTAATTCAAAACAATGAAGTAAATCATTAAAAGTATCTGTCCCTCCTAAATAATCCCAAAATTCTTCAGCCACTTTCAACTCATGGGTATCATCTAGCATTCCTTTTAATGTCCAACGTTGATAAGGCTCTGGATAATAAGGATTATAAGGGATAGCAACGTAAGAATGTACAGTCACATTGGGACGTTCAGCTAAAATGATAGCAATCCATTCTAATAACGTTCTTTTAAAATCTTTAAAATTACTTTGATTTGGTTTTGCGGTTTTCAGATCAAATAAATGAATTTCATTATTTTTTGTTTCTAAGTATAAGTCTACCTTTACTGTTTTTAATTTCTGCATATTTCCTTGTTGACATACTTTTCTTATTCTTGCTATTTCATCTTCTTTGTTCGGATTTTTTCCTGTAGAAAGCTCATTAATAATGTGCTGAATTTCTCTCTGTGCTAATTCACTGATTTTATTTCCTACCACAAATTGTTGGTGAGTTTGTTTAAAGTTGGAATTAGCCTGTGATAAGGCCACTGTAACAGGTTCAAAAATGCTACTGCCAAAAGTGGTATTAAGCGAATGAATAAAAGAAAATAAAGCCATCCTGTCCTTTCCCAGTAAAGCATGATGAAAAGGCATATAATTGGTTTCTGGTTTATAGTTTTTAAATTTATTGCGCAAACAAGTTTTAATCACTTCTTGAATGCAATTTTTTTGCTCGTCACTGAGAGCCATTTAAATTGCCTTTAAATGAAAAATGATTTCGGAATAAGCCCCTTTGTCTTTTTCAGTGCGATTTAATACAGGTCGTTTGTATTGATTGACAATTTGCATTTCTGCTATTTGGGCAATTTGTGGATATAAATTAAATTTGTCATTGGCGACTAAGAAAATGTCATAATCATCTGCTAAAAATCGCTTGCTATTATTCAGTACATTAGCAATGCCTTGTGCGTAGGCTTGCTGGGCTTGTTTCGTTTGTTTTTTCGACATTGCGCCGATTTCTTGCTCATCTTTACGCTCAAAACCAAATAAATCATAAGCGTAAGCGTGTTGTTCATGGTAGTCAATCAGCCCCACATAAGGCGGACTGGAAAAAATACCTTTAATTTTTTGTTGCTGCGCCAATTGGAAAAAATGAGGATGTTTTTTTTCTAGTTCAGAAAATAAATCAATATTTTCAGAATTACCATTCAGGCAATATTGAAAAGTAGACGTGCGCAAGGTAGAGAATTGGGCAAAACGTTGTAAAGTATCTTTACAATATCTTTCCCACCATGACACAATAGAAAATAGAGGCTTGCAAATCTTGCCATGTTTAGCACAATAATAAGTGGTAGAAACAGGCTCTAATAAAGTGGCTAAATCGGCATGAGTGGTGGCTCTACAACTGCGAAGAGTGCGACTTAAAATAATGGTTAATACTTTTTTCGTCAGGCGATTTTGTACTTTTTTGATTTGTTCAAACACAAAATCAATTTCATCACGAACAGGTTGCAAATACCATTTATCTAAAAAACGTTCTTGGGTATTTTGAGTGATTTTTAAATTATATTTAATGAGAAGCTCATTAAATTTTTCTAATACCACTTTTTCGTGAAATTCTGCGTAAGTTTTTTCATCAATTTCTTTTTTTCTTACTTTAAGTTTAAACTCAGGAGAAGGAAAATATTTTCTGTCATATTCACTCAAAAAATAAGACAGTTCATTTTCAAATTGGATATGTGCAGAATGGGCAACAAATGTTTTTAATAATTGCGTTATTTTCTTAATTTCACAATGAAGGTCTGTTAAATCGACTTGAGCCACTTTTACATTGGAAATTAAGCTATTAAAAGCTGAAATATCAACACCAATGGCATGAATACCCAACTCACTTGCTTGCACTAAGGTTGTTCCACTGCCGCAAAAAGGATCGAGTACAATATCGCCTTTTTTAAAAAAAACTTGGGTTTTAAATTCATCGGTTTGCTCATCTAAAAAATAAGCCACCAATTGGGGAATAAATTTACCCTTATAAGGATGCAAACGATGCACATGTTTGGTGGTCTCGGCTTCTTTCAGATGCTCAAAACTTAATGCCCAATTTAAATCCTGACCTAATTTAGATTTCCAGTCAATTTCTCGATTACCATAATAAGAATTATAATAATTAATTAACTCTTGTTTTGCGATAAAAACTGCACCGTGATGCTCATTTTTATGTATTCTTCCATAGTTAATTAAGTAAGAAATATTAGACGTGGTGACATTTTTCTTGGTATATTCACTGGCAAATTCAGCCGCTTGTTTAAGCGTTAATAATTCCTCAGTTTCTAGCATTGTGTTCATGATGTGCTTTTGAATCTAAAAAAATAAGGCCACGCCAATTATAAGCGGTAGTCAGAAACAGGGGAAGAGAAAAACAGGACAGGCAACAAAAAACGATTGGCGTCCCCTAGGGGGTTCGAACCCCTGTTACCGCCGTGAAAGGGCGATGTCCTAGGCCACTAGACGAAGGGGACTTATTTGTGTATCAAGCGCGGGGCATGATGCGTGAGGTTTTGCGAATTCGGACACTTCTAATAGATTACAGGCAATACGCCAAGAGAAGTGGTGGAGCTAGGCGGGATCGAACCGCCGACCTCTACAATGCCATTGTAGCGCTCTCCCAGCTGAGCTATAGCCCCGAATTGCTTAAAGCGAATATCACCAGTTTAACTTTTGCACACTGTTTTTGAGCCATTCGGAAAGATTCAAAAAGGGCGTGAATTGCGTCCCCTAGGGGATTCGAACCCCTGTTACCGCCGTGAAAGGGCGATGTCCTAGGCCCCTAGACGAAGGGGACATAACTGGTTGCTTGTGCGTTTTAGGCACTTAACGCGATAAAGTGGACATTATAGGCTGTCATTGATGTTAATGCAAGCCTTTTTCGTCAATCCGTGAAAAATTTTGCGGGCTATTTGCCAATCAACCCATCCAATAGCGGTGTGAATAAGAGAATACCAACAATACTCCCCGCCCCCAACAACATCCCCCCCGCCGCACCCAGCATAATCCAGCGAAAACGACTACCAATCTGGGCTTGAAAGGCTTCCAAACGTTCTTGTTCTACCTTTTGTTGCGCCCGCGCTGCGTCACGCTGAATACGCAACACTTCAGTATCGCGCTCGGCTTGTTTACGGATAACTTCTAATTGGGTTTTGAACTCTTGTTGTTCGATTTCGGTTTTTTTCATCAAGCGTTCAAGTTGAGATTGCAGATTTTCATTTAAACTTTCTCGCTCTAATAAACTGCCTTCAACTTGATTTTTAAGGCGTTTTAATTCCAGTTTAGCTTGAGAAAGATGGTTAATTTGTTCTCTGGCTTGTTGCTGTTCTTGCTCAATTTGTGCGATGCGAGCTTCTAAGGCGACCTTTTCCGCTTCGGCTTGTAACATTTCGGGAGCGAGACCATTCTTTGGCTCTTGCAAACGGGTGAGGGTTTGCTGCATCGCCTTGATTTGCTTGGCTAAATTTTCTGCGGCATTGGCGGCTGTTTCTGAATTTTTAGCTTCGGCTTTAAGATCGTTGTAATAACGGACTAATTTCTGAACTTCATTTTTTGCATCAGCCAGAGTGGACATAACAATAACCCAAAAATGTAGTGTTCTATAACACGGGATAATAAGGCAATATTATACTGCGCTATTATCCCATTTAAAACTAAAAAACTAATCGTGATGACGCAAATGAGACCAAATTTTGCCCATCCACGACCGCTGCGACCATGAGCCTTGTAAGCCACGGTCAAGCAAAAAGGGGCCATATTTTTTGTCATCGCCCAAAATCTGAACTTCATTTTTTGCATCAGCCAGAGTGGACATAACAATAACCCAAAAATGTAGTGTTCTATAACAC
The DNA here is from genome assembly GCF_002149925.1 of Thioflexithrix psekupsensis. Classification (NCBI taxonomy): domain Bacteria; kingdom Pseudomonadati; phylum Pseudomonadota; class Gammaproteobacteria; order Thiotrichales; genus Thioflexithrix; species Thioflexithrix psekupsensis. The sequence continues at coordinate 25,744 of NZ_MSLT01000019.1, forward strand.
GGGATAATAAGGCAATATTATACTGCGCTATTATCCCATTTAAAACTAAAAAACTAATCGTGATGACGCAAATGAGACCAAATTTTGCCCATCCACGACCGCTGCGACCATGAGCCTTGTAAGCCACGGTCAAGCAAAAAGGGGCCATATTTTTTGTCATCGCCCAAAATATGATACGTCAACCAATGACGCAGAAAATGCAACACTTCCATGCTAATGGCATCTTGGTCAATTTTTAATTTCGCTTGTAATTCAATCACTTGATGCGTTAGTTCTTCGTGGTGTTTTTTGTGCAGGTCATATTCAGGATAGTCAAAAATGCGCATCAGGCTCTCTTCTACCGCAAAATGGATTACGGTGTATTGCGCCAATTCATTTAAAATGCCGTTGATCACCTGCTTGTCCTGCCCCATGATGATACCTTCGTGCATACGGTTAAGCAAGCTAACCAAAATTTTATGCTGCTCATCAATCTCTTGAATACCAACACTCAGTTCTTCTGTCCATTCGACTAGGTTTTTCATATTACGTTTTAGCCTCCTATTGGGGTTGAGATGGGGATCGAAAGGATTATTCACTGAAAAATGCACGGTACTCAGATGGAAATAATCATCAGGGCGATCCTTAATGATGACTGTATCAGTGATTTTTTAGACTGTCGATATTTTTATGAAATGATCGATATTCGCGCAGTCTGGATTGGGAAGTTGCTGATGTAAAACATAGCGCACACTGATCCTAAGTAGAGGATTAAAACATTGTTTATTTAGAAACAAAACCAACCGCTAACCAGATTGCAAAGACAATTCCGATTCCGATTCCAGAAATAGGGAGGATATGTTTGCGAATAAAAGACGGCTTTTCAGTTTCGTTTTTCTCACCATGTCCATGCTCATGATCCCAAGGTTTTAACCCCCACATTGCCACCGCCCCCACAAAAACTGCCCAAAATAATGTTCCCGCACTGGAATATCCTTTACTAAACCAACCATAACTTAAATAATAAGCCAATGCGCCCGCGTAATAAGAGGCAAAGAAAACTTCTAACCACTCAATTTTGCTTTGCATAGAAATGCTTTGTTTTAGGGCTTTCTCTCTCTTTTGCAGATTGTTGCGCGTCGATTATCGACTGTTTAGCATCAATGTCATGTAACGCTCGCTGCAAGGTATTAAAGGCTTCTTCAATCCGTAATGCTTTGCGCATTAGAATATAATATTGATTAATGACTTCTCGGCTGCTGATTTCGGTAAAATAACCTTTAATCATAAAAGTGAGTAATAAATCATGAAGTGCTTGCAAATCTTTTGCGCTGTGATTTTTATTGGAATGGGGACAGCGATTTGCCTGCATTAAAATATGGCGTAAAACTAAGCGTTGCATTAGGGCAGTTAAATAGACAATAAAATATTTATCAAAAACAATTGGCACTCGCTGATTATTAAATGCAACATCTTCTCCCTGATCTGCCACGAAATGTACCGCTGCCAACGTCCCCACAGCGCACCAATGATGCGTATTTAACAATTTCTGCTCCACATCAATACTGCCTGCGTGCTTGGACTCTTCAAGGTGTGCCAAGCCAGCCAATAAGGGCCGCAATTCTGCTTGTTTCTCTGGATTAGATAAATCCACCTTTGGATTAGATAAATCCATCTCTTTAAAACGCAACACGCTATAAACAGAAAACTGCTCTCTAACTGCGGTTTTTAAGCCAAAAGATTGAAGCGGTTGTAATAAATAATTACGCAATTCAACTAATGTCCATTTTCCCCCTGCTTTACCTAAACGTGCTATTAATTCGCTGTTTTTATCAGGAATAGGATTAGGGTTTTTCTCATTATGCGGTAAAGATAAAGAAGGGGTTTTGTAAGGGGCTTGTGATAATTGATAATTAAATCGCTTAATCGCATCAAAATCACTGACATTATCCGCTTGCAAAGGAATAGATAAAACACCAATTCCCTGCGGCGATAGGAATAATTCGATTTTGTCGTGTGGACTTGCTTTGGCTTTGAAAAGCGGTTTTCCGTTAAGCGTGACTTCAAGTTCATTTAACCATTGATCATTCAGGACATGATTAAGAATAAAATATTGTCCTTCAGTAAAAATAAAGTCGGTGGCTTCCTCTAGGAATTCTTGCTTATAAAAATCTTTTGGCTTGCCTAATTCCCAAACTTGATGCTTACCAAATGAGGCGTTAATTAAGGCTTCCTTCTGCTTTTCTATATCAGGCTCAAAAAAGAATGAATACAAAAAACGAGTATTAAAAGAAACTACAGCAGTCATGATAAAGCTCCTGAGTAAAAAGTTAATTACAAGTCAAGTTTGCCTGATTCTTCAGGAAAATACAATAATTGATCTTCAATCGCCTGTCGGTCTTCTACCATCGCTAATTTTAGGCATTCTAATAAAAATAAATTGTCTTTTAAATAAGTGGCTAATTTATCAAATTGTTCTTCCGTTAATTGCCATCGATAGCCAATGTCTTGGTGTTTTTGACTTAATTGTCGGAATTGAGCTGTGAATTCTTGCCATTCGGAAGTGCTGCTATTTTCATCAGGCAGTTTTAGTTTAGATAGTTCAGCATAATAATCAGGAGAGGTTTTGCATAATTCTACAAATTCTTTAAAGAAGTGAGTCCACTCTTGTTGTTGTTCTCTTAACTCAGGGAATATTTGTGAGGAAAACTCTGCAAAAGTATCACAGTGTAGCAAAATGATTGATATGAAGTAGTCTGCTTTATAGACTAAATTGATGGCAAGATCGCGGATTAGAGCGGGGGCGCGGGCAAGATCGAGGTCACGGGCAAGATCGCGAGCGGAGGCGCGGGCAAGATCGCGAGCGAAGGCACGGCCACGGTCGAAGTCACAGTTGATGGCGAGGATGCGGTCGGAAGCACGGGTGCGGGTGATGGCGAGAACGATGATTCGATCAATGGTTTTGGCAAGGACACGGTCAGGAACACGGTCAAGGACACGGTCAAGGACACGGTAGTGGACTCGATTGAGGGTGCGGTAAGATACAACCCCTAAAAGAATATAAACTACCCTAACATCAGCAGATTTATCACCAGATTGTATTTTACTTGCCTTTCGAGTTGCCCAAGACAACAGCTTTGCTAATTCAGGCGCATCTGAAATGACTGATTGCCGTAAAAAATCTTGAAAGTCCTTAAAAAATTGTGTGCTATGCTCTTCACTCAATAAACTTACCGTTAATAAAAATACTTCTCGCCAACGTGGTTCATGATAATGCGGTATTAATGCCTTGATTTGGCTGGGATTTTCTGCAATATATTTGGCAGTAAAAAATTCTTGAATGGTTAAATGCGAAAAGGAATAAATCGATTTAGCCCGTTCTATCAATAAACCATGCTGCGCTTCAATGCTTTTTAAAACCCGTTCGCCTTCTATTTCTTGTTCTTTAAATTCGGGTACTTTTTGCAAAAAATGTACAAGCTGTTGTTCTAATGATTTTTGCGCAATAAAATAATTGCCTTTATCAAAATTTAACGCCGCGATTGTTGCCAACAATTGCCGCTTACGCCCTAAAGACAAGCCTTTATAAATGACATCGCGTTGAATCGCTCTGGACGCATCCCATTTCTTCAATAAGGCATCGACCGCCTCTTCGTAAAGTTCAAGCCGTCGTGAGGGAAAATTCATGGTGTCATCAAACGCCAAACACAACAAACTCAACAATAAAGGCGTGCGCGCCAACTCTCGCAATCCTTTGTGTTCTTCTTGCTGAAACGCAGTAAAAAATTTATCTCGTTTGGCTACTTTTTCTCCACTAAACCATTTTTTTGCGTAAGCCTTGATTTGCGCCTCGGTAAAATCGGCAATTTCGGTATAAACGAAATAATCAAAAGTATAATCACTTGCGGCATTACGACAACTGATTAAACAAGTACTGTTTAAATAATCCTTGCTGAATTGTTTTAATTGTTGATTTATTTTTTCTCGAATTCCACCGCTTTCTTGCACTTCATCTAAGCCATCAAATAACACAATCATTTCACCCATTCTTAACATAACATCAATAAACTGCCAATTGTGAGGAATACCACAGGCGACAAATTGCTGATTTAAAAAAGGCTGTAAATCTAAGCCACTGTCTGCCCATTCTTTTAACGAGACAAAAATAGGTAATTTATCAATTTTACCCTGAGCCGCTTGCAGAGCAATATATTTAAGAAAAGTGGTTTTACCTGCACCAGGTTTTCCTAAAATAAATAAACGCTTATCACTTTGATTTTTAACCAATTCTAAGCCATTACTGCGTGGTGTTTTTTCTAAAAAAGCGGGGTCTTCTGTCAATTTAGAAATATCGTAACGACGTTGTGCCGAAGGTTTATCTAACACAAAAACATCTGTAAAAATTCCCTCCAAAGGCACAGGCTCATGATGCCCTAAAATCCGTATGGTGCTGCACTGCTTAATGATTCCATTTAAATAAACATTTTTAATTTCAAAACCATACTTTTCAAACCACTCCTTAGATAATTCTTCATTATGCCATTGCATTAAATAACGAACAGCCTCTAAAGCAGGTTTTATAAAAGCGTTAGTAATTTCTTTTGATTTGTCTTGATCATGGATTCCAAAATTACCATAACCTTGAATGGTTCTTAATGGATTTTCTAAATGTCCAAAATCGGGTCGGTCTGGACTGCTTTTTGAGCCTAAATAATTTTCTAAAGTTGGTTTTCCATCGGGTTGCTTTCCATTTTTCTTAACATAAAGATAACGACAAAATGCCTCCGCAAATTTACGGCATTCTGGGAGTTGTTGTTTAGGATTATTATGTGTAAAAATAGAATCATAATAATCCAATAAACGCTCATGAATCTGAAACAACAAGTTATCGACATTATCCGCCATTTTCCCCTCCTTAACTCTTAGCCAATACCACACCTGATTTTTCAACCGCTTTAGAGGACATGATGTCCTCATAAATCGACAATAACACGGGAACAGCAAATAATACCAAAATCGTGGAAAACATTAAACCAAAAGCAATCGATGTCGCCATCGGGATTAAAAATTGCGCTTGTAATGAAGTTTCAAATAATAACGGCGTTAAACCAAAAATAGTTGTTAATGACGTTAATAACACCGCACGCAAACGCTGACAAGAAGCCTCAATTAACGCTTCATAAATGGCCATTCCCTCTGCACGTAATTGCTGATAAAAAGTCACTAAAACTATCGAATCATTCACCACAATTCCCGATAAACCAAAAAATCCAAATAACGATAAAATCGTTAAATCAATCCCCATCACCCAATGCCCAAACACCGCCCCCACCAATCCAAACGGAATCACACTTAATACCAATAACGGCCAACCATAAGAAGAAAATTGCCACGCTAAAATTAAATACATTAAAATTAACGCGAAAAATAAACCCCGTTTCATATCGCCTAATGTTTCCATTTGATCCGCGGCGCGTCCTTCAAATGAATATTCCACCCCATAACGGCTCACCAATTCGGGTAACACATTTTCTTCTAAATTTGCCAAAATCTCATTGGCATTGGTCACTGCGGCATCCACATCCGCTGACACCTGAGCTGCTAAACGTCCCTGAGCGCGTCGCAAGGCTTCAAAACCGCGTTGTGTGGTCAATGTCACCGCACTGGTAAATGGCACACTGCCCCCATTCGGCAATTGCAAAGTCAACTGCTGCAAACTGGCCAAACGATACCGATCCCCATCCGGCAACGACACCCGCACCTCCACTTCATCATCCCCATCTTGGAAAATCTGCACTAACTGCCCATCATAAGCCGCTCTCAACTGCTGCCCCACACTCGCCACCGTCAAACCCAACGCCTTGCCTTGCGGCGTAAGACTAAAAATCCACTGCTCTTGACCATAAGGCATATCATCTTCAATCGCACTCACGCCCTCAAAAGTACGCAATACTGTCTGCAAAGCCAACGAAGCCGCTTTCACCTGATACGGGTCTTCAGCCATAAAACGCACCTCAATATCCCGTCCGGGCGGCCCCCCGCGCTGTTCGCTAATGGTCAGCGTTTCCAAACCCGCTACCGTTTGCACCCGCTCGCGCCACGCCCGAATAAAGGCTTGATTGCGCACGTCGCGGCTATCCGGTGAAGTTAATTCCACCATTAAAGAACCAAATTGATCTCCTTGTCGCGCTCCGCCCGCGCTTGTCACTGACGTTGAGCCGTGACGCAACACCACCACATTAACAATTTTCTCAGGAAAACTGGCTTGTGTTTCATACAAGGTGTCGTACAAATGGTTTAAAAACGTATCCACTTGTGCTTTAGGCGTTCCCGAAGCAAAACTGGCGTTTGCCAATACCGTCTTACCGTCGGGAGAAGGAAAAAAAGTAAAATTCACTCGTCCCCCCGCCAACAGTCCCACCGTCAACAACATCATCACCGCAGTACCAGACAACACACTCCATCGCCATGCAATGGCTTTTTTCACCAGCGGGCGGAAAAATTGATCCCGAAATTGGTCAAAAGCATATTCCAAGCGTTGACGCATACGATGGGGTTTAGCGTGATGCAATTGATGAAACGTATGTCGCAAGTGACCGGGCAACACAAAAAAACATTCAATCACCGAAGCAATAATGACGCAAATCATCACAATAGGAATATCAATTAAAATATTGCCAATGGTGCCGCTAATGAGCATTAATGGTAAAAACGCAGAAATAGTGGTTAAAGAAGAAGCCATCACCGGTGCTAACATCCGTTGCGCTCCGCCTTCCGCGGCGAGTAAAGATCGTTCGCCCATTTGGAAATGCACAAACGCATCTTCCCCCACCACAATGGCATCATCCACCACAATGCCTAATGCCATAATCATGGCAAATAAACTGATCATATTAATGCTGCCACCGACCATATATAACACTGCCAACATGCCCATTAATGACACTGGAATGCCCACCGCCACCCAAAACGCCACCCGACCATTTAAAAAAATAAATAACACCGCCACCACTAAAATTAATCCACTGATCCCATTATTCAGTAATAAAGAGATACGCTCTTGAATCAACTCCCAATATTGATCATAAACTTTTAACTCAATATTAGCGGGTAATAAATGCGCCCGTTCTTTTAACCATGTTTGTAAAATGTTGGCACTTTTTAAGGCATCATCACTTTCAGCGCGTTGCAATAATAATTCAATGGCAGGCTTATGGTTATGCGTTAATAACACTTCGCCATCTTGAGCGCGCCGTTCCACCTGCGCAATATCGCCCAAACGTAATAAACGCCCTTGTTCATCGGCCACTAAAGGTAATTGCATAAAAGCCAATTGATCGCGGCTTTGTGCCAAACTGCGCAATTGGCGCGTGGCATCTTCTTGACCAATAGAACCTGCGGGAATATCTTGACTAAAGGCTTTAATTTTTTCAGAAACTTGGCCTAATGTCAGCCCTAATTCTTCTAAATGAACTTGTGGAATTTGAATTGAAATTTCTTCTTCTGGCAAACCTGAAATAGAAATTTGACTGACTCCGCGTTGCAATAATTCTCGCTCAATTTGTTGTGCCAAATGTCGCAATTCAGCCGGGTCATCAGGCCCCGTAATTAACAAGCGCGCAATCGGATCGTAACGAATCACACGACTGATTTCTGGTTCTTCGGCTTCTAGGGGTAAATTGCGCAATAATGCGACTTTTTCTTTAACATTATCTAAGGCTTCACCCATGTCTTTATTGGGTTGATATTCTAAAGTGAGGCTGGCGATATTTTCGGCTGATGTCGCGGTGATTTTGCGTAAGCCATCCACACTGCGCAATTGCTGTTCTAAAGGTCGAGTAATTGCGGTTTGCACATCTTCTGCGGTGGCATCGCTCCACACCACGCGCACGGTAATAATTTCTAAGGCAAAAGTCGGAAAAAATTGAGTATTTAATTTGCTTAATGCCCAAACCCCCGATAATAACATCATCATCATTAATAAATTTGCAGCCACTTTATGTTGTGCAAAAATGCCGATTAAATTAGTTTGGTGTTGAAAAGTTTGCATCGTTTAATATTTCAATTAAAGTTTATGGAATTAAAAATTTTTTATCTGAATCAGAATTTCAGAATTTCCAGACAAGCTAAAAGGGACAAAACCTTAAAAATTGGTTTTGTCCCTTAATACTACAACTAAGATAAAGTAAAATAAATAATTTTACAAGCTATAGTACATATCAAATTCAGCCGGATGCGTAGTCATACGAACGCGAGTGACATCGTTCATTTTCAGCGCAATGTACGCATCGATCAAATCATTGGTGAACACGCCACCTGCCAATAAAAATTCACGATCATTATCCAAATATTCTAAAGCTTGTTCCAATGAGAAACACACTTTTGGAATTTGGGCTTCTTCTTCTGGTGGCAGATCGTACAAATCTTTATCCATCGCCGCGCCCGGATCAATCTTATTCATGATGCCGTCTAAACCTGCCATCATCATCGCAGAAAACGCTAAATAAGGATTCGCGGTGGAATCAGGGAAACGTACTTCGATGCGGCGGCCTTTTGGACTGGGTACATAAGGAATACGAATTGAAGCCGAACGGTTACGCGCTGAATAAGCCAATAATACAGGAGCTTCAAAGTGTGGCACTAAACGCTTGTAACTGTTGGTACTGGGATTGGTGAACGCATTTAAAGCGCGAGCATGTTTGATAATGCCACCAATATAATACAATGCAGTTTCGGATAAACCTGAATATTTATCGCCCGCAAAAATATTTACGCCATCCTTAGACAGAGATTGATGCACGTGCATCCCGCTGCCGTTGTCGCCTACGATGGGTTTAGGCATAAAAGTAACCGTTTTGCCATAACCGTGTGCGACGTTCATAATCACGTATTTAAGAATTTGCACTTCATCGGCTTTCTTCACTAACGTATTGCTGCCTACACCGATTTCGCATTGGCCGGCGGTGGCAACTTCGTGGTGATGTACTTCAGCAACCAAGCCCATTTCTTCTAAAGTCAAACACATCGCAGAACGAATGTCATGCAATGAATCGACCGGAGGCACGGGAAAATAACCGCCTTTTACACCGGGACGATGGCCGAAGTTACCATCTTGGTAAGTTTTTGACGAGTTCCAACCGGCTTCTTGTGAGTCGATTTCGTAACCACAACCGCGCATTTCTGAGTGCCAACGCACGTCATCAAAAATGAAAAATTCGTTTTCCGGCCCAAAACGTGCGCTATCGGCAATCCCGGTGGATTTTAAATAGGCTTCAGCGCGTTTAGCCACAGAACGCGGGTCACGCTCGTAACCTTGCATGGTGGCAGGCTCAATCACGTCACAACGCACGTTTAACGTGACTTCGTCAGAGAATGGATCGATCACCGCGGTCTCATCATCGGGCATAAGGATCATGTCTGATTCGTTGATGCTCTTCCAACCAGAAATTGAAGAACCATCGAACATCTTGCCATCCACAAAAATATCTTCATTGATCGTATGCGAAGGAACAGTGACATGTTGTTCCTTGCCTTTGGTGTCAGTGAAGCGAAAATCGACAAATTTAACGTTATGTTCTTCAATGAGTTCTAGGGTTTTTTTACCAGACATAATTGACTCCTGTAAGGATTTATTATTGACGTTGGGTTGAGCCGGTTGGTCGAAACCAGTGCGTGACAACACGGCTGCTATTTTGAGTCTAAAACTTGACGCTTGGCAAGTGATTTCGTTAAGAGACGGTGCGTAAATCGCGTGCCATAATGCACAGATTATACCAGTCATTATTTATTTTAAAATCAACAGATTATTGTGTAATTAAAGCCAAATTAAAGCAGAAATGCGTTATTTTGGTGCATTTAAAAAATAACTCTGCTTTAAATGAGTGCGTTTTCACTGCTGCTATCTACATCCAAATCTGGCATAATAATCAGGTCTATTTAACAATCACTAGAGTATCACTGATTTCTACGATGGGTTTGCCGTCTATTGAAAAAAATACCTACCATTGATTTTGTTAATGAGGAGACCTAAACGCGCCACCAGCGATTTATCACCTAAAAAACCTTTACCCGCTTGAACAGGTCAAATTCCCCTGATAAAGCAAGTCACATTTTTAAATATCTTGAAATAATTTACTTTTACTATAGTTTTTTTCAATTTCACGATCTTAAACCCCGCCACAAACCCTTTTCTGGTGATTGACTGAATAGGGCAGTTGCGATATGTTTCAGGCTCGTTCACTTAAAACTACGTTCAGAGACAATGAATTACTATAAACACTTCAAGAAAAAAACCAGCTTTTTGAACCAACGTGGCGAATATGACCGTTTTTTATTTAAAAACGCCGATTCCGCCAAGCCTCAAGCTGAGCGCATCCTGCAATTGTCTCCACAATTAGGGGAGCATGGTTATCGTTTGGAACAAGGGCTACAAAGCTCGGCCAGCGTGCATCAATCCCGATCACGGCTGCTGATTTTATTCACTTGTTTGTTGGTGCTGGTGTTGTGGTGGATTGCGGCCAACTCAAGGGTTTATTACGACGATCCTCCCGCTTTTTTGGGCGGAGACAAAAGCCCTGAAGCCAGTTTAAAAACCTTAGCGCGTGAACCTGTCTCTATAGACGAGTTGGAATCATTTAGCGTTGAGCATTTTGCCGAATTTTTAGAAGAAACCGCCCGCGAGGAAGACAATGCCCGCGACGCAGAGATTGAAGAAAGCATCGCTTTGTATGACCCAATCAGTGGTGTTTTGCTCAATCCCTCTCCGGCTTCTCCCGACGAACCATTCTCTCCTTGGTTACAAGTCAATGTGGGGTCGGGTGATAATCTCTCGACTATCTTTGAACGACACGAATTAAATAAGCCCCAACTGTACCAAATTCTGGCCACCGGCACCTACAGCAAACGCCTAGAACGACTCAGCCCTGAACAAAATCTACGTATTAAACGCGACGAAGCGGGAAATTTAGAAGATTTGGTTCTTACGCTTGATTTTGAACATGAACTGCACATTTATCGCAAAGACGGTAAATTTGTAGAAGAAATTCGTAAGCGTGAATTGCAACCGCGTTTAGTTTACGTGCATGGTTGCGTGGAAAATTCGCTGTACATTGATGGACAAAAAGCAGGATTGGCCAGCCATCAAATCTTAGAATTAAGAGATATTTTTAGTGATGATTTTAGACTGCGCAATTTGAAAAAAGGCGATCAATTTACTTTAATTTATCAGCAATACGTGTTTGAAAATGAAGTAGAAATAGGCGATATATTAGCCGCAGAATTTGTTCATGCCGATAAGCCGCATTATGCCGTTCGCTTAACCGATAGCGATAATCGACGCAGCGATTACTACAATCCCACAACCGCAGGCAAAGAAGCCTTTAAAAAGCTGACTGCGCAATTAAATGGGTCTTGTCGTATTAAGAAGGAAGCCTTGACTCAAGATATTCCTGTGGCTTTGGGTAAGGTCAAATTAAATTGGGAAATGCACCCGGATAATGTGCATAACCTCTTTTTTAAAGAAAAAGACGAAACGGCTCTGTTAAGTTGGATACAGCCTAACTTAAACGATCCCAAGCATCCTGAACCACCCGCTGCCCCCGTCATTGTGGCACAAGCCCCTGCGGCTTCGTCTGCGCGCAGCACCACTCGGCAAAATACGGCAACCGCATCGAATACCCGCACCACGCCGTCCACCACAGCCAACAAGCCACGTAACAATAATGTGGCAAGCACCGCCGCCAGTCGAGAAACCACCCGACAAACCCAAGCCAACGCTACCCGTAACACAACTCAAACGGCAAATAATACCCGTAACAACGCCAGTTCTACGGCATCCACTTCAACCCGATCCAGCACCACGCAAACCCGCCAAAGCAGCACAAGCACTGCCACAGCCACAGCTACCGCCGTAACGCGCACCCAAAACCGCCAAACTCAACCTAAATTAACCGCTAAATCCACCGCACCACAATGGTCACCTGTTGAAATACCTAATGATTCACGGGCAAGAGTGATTTTAGCCAGCGCACGCAGTTTATTGGGAACGCGCTATCGTTATGGCGGCACTAGCCCCGCAACGGGGTTTGATTGCAGTGGTTTTGTCTACTACAACATGAGCAAAGCCGGAGTCAAAGTACCCCGCACAGCACGTGAACAATATGCCCGCGCCAAACCCGTCTCCCGGAAAGAATTAAAACCCGGTGATTTGGTGTTTTTCCGCGTGAGACATAGTTATATCGATCACGTCGGCATTTATATTGGCAATAATGAGTTTATCCATGCCGAATCCAGCCGCAAACCCGTCACCATTACCAGTTTAGATAATTCTTATTATCGTCGTTATTTCGTGGGGGGCGGTCGTCATGTTAATTAATACTTTTGCTCATTTGAATGGCGCGTTAAAACCCGCTCGTGGTCTTTTCTTGATTCTGTTGCTGTTGAATGTTCATGCCACTGTTTTTGCGAAAGAAGTAATCACAGTGGCGGGTGTGGGCGATGTCATGTTGGGTACGGATTATCCCCAAGACGATCTCCCCCCCAATCAAGGGCAAGATTTGATGAAAGCGGTACAAAGTATCTTACAGGAAGCTGATCTGGCTTTTGGGAATTTGGAAGGGGCGGTTTTGGACGGCGGACAGAGCAGCAAAGTGGGTTGTAAAAATTGTTTTGCGTTTCGGATGCCAGAATATCTTGCGCCACTATTGCCGGCGGCCGGATTTGATGTCATGAGCGTGGCCAATAATCATGCCCGCGATTTTGGCTTGCAAGGCTTCAAAAATACCGAACGTCTCTTAGGTGAAATGGGAATTGAATACGCAGGCTCAGAAGAACGTCCCTCAGTGACTTTTGTCAAGGATGGAGTACGTTATGGTTTTGCGGCTTTTTCCGCCAATCAAGGCATGGCTGATCTGCGTGATATTCCGACTGCCCAGCGTATTGTGCGCGATTTGGCGAATAACAGTGACATTGTGATAGTGTCTTTCCACGGCGGTGCAGAGGGCAGATCGCACCAGCGTGTCACCCGTCGCATGGAAACGTTTTACGGAGAAAACCGCGGCAATGTGTATGAATTTGCTCATGCGGTGGTTGATGCGGGGGCGGACATTGTTTTTGGACACGGGCCTCATGTGACTCGTGCGGTGGAAGTGTATCAAGATCGTTTTATCGCCTATAGTCTGGGTAATTTCTGCACTTATGGCCCATTTAACGTCAGCGGACCCAATGGAGTTGCTCCAATTATTACTGTACACGTTACACCCAGTGGCGAATTTGTCAAAGCCCACGTCACCTCGACCCGCCAAGAAAAACGCGGACGAGTGTTATTAGATGATTCAAACCAAGTCTTGAAACTGCTCCAGAAATTGACACAAACCGATTTTCCCGAACAAAAGTTGCTCATCAATGATTCCGGGTGGATTGAACAAAAACGTTAATTTAGCCCGTTGAGACGCACGGGCGTGTGTCTCAACGGAAAAAATTACAACCGCGCTAACAATTCTGCTTTCTTCTTCAAAAACTCTTCTTCAGATAAAATCCCCTTTTGTTTCAATTCGGCCAAACGTTCAATTTTGCCGAAAATATCGCTTTCTGCGGCTGAATCAGAAAAGGACTCAGCGGGCGGTAAATTCGACGAATTGTTAGACGAATCAGGGGAATAAGACACATTGGATGAATTCGGCAAAGTGCCTGATCCCCGCAGCAAAGGCAAACGCAAGACATCTACCGTCCCATATTGACTGTTAAACAATACAGAACCACCCGACCCTTGCTGCTGCGAAAAACCAGAGATAGCGTGATCTTGGGTATCGTAAACAGAAAGCTGCCCATTAATTTGTAACGCTAAACGTCGTTTATCGGAAAAATAGGCGTAACGCATTTGATTTTGCGAGCCGCTGGCTGACGGATAACCTAATTCAGACGGCCACCAATTATTCCCTGATGACATCCCATAACCACCGCCAGACGCAACAGGAAGCGGCTTAATAAGCGTTTGCGAAGCCAATTGTTGCGACAATTCCGAACATAAACCATTGACCAGTGTTTTCAACTGATAATTAAACATATCCCCCACCATGGTCATGCCCCCTTGCATCCACTGGCCGCTGCCTCCTAATTCAGGGTGAGAAAATTGCGCCATCGTGCCATTGCCATTCAACACGGCTTGTAACAGGGTTGTTACTGCATCTACGCTCACGCCATAGCGTCGTGACAGGTCATTGACAAGGTATTCACCTTGCTCAGTTAAATTCATTTCATTAAACTCCCCATTGTGTGAATCACCAATATGGTAGTGTCATTCAATCATATCAATTTTTATCTACAAAATAGCCTGTATTAATCATAAAATAATTGTAGAAGCAATTGCTTATTTGTGTTGCTTGATTGAATTGTCTATAATTGGCCTGATCAAAAGTGCGTATTTTTTTAGATTATCCGCACGTATTGATTTTATCCCTTTATTTTAACGATAAAAAAAGCTAACTTTTCCATTCACCCCTTATTTTGACTGTATCAAGCCCGAAAAAACAGTTAAAATTAGCCCGCGAGGCAAGAAAAAATGACTGACGGTGTTCTTTCAATCACGCCCAAAGACGCATGGCAATTATTACAAGAAAACCCTAAAACAGTGTTAATTGATGTGCGTTCAGAAATGGAATTTTTATTTATTGGCCACCCTAAAGGAGCTATTCATATTTCTTGGATTGATGGCCCTGAATGGGTGCAAAATCCTCATTTTGTTCGAGATGTGCGTAAAGTGGTTTTGGGGGGAATTATTGATGATATTGAAGACCCCAATCATCCCGTGCAAAGTGTGCCGATTCTGTTAATTTGCCGCAGCGGGGCGCGCTCGTTAGAAGCGGGAAAACTGCTGGTACAAGAAGGGTTTAAGCACGTTTACAATGTGCTAGAAGGGTTTGAAGGCGCATTGGATCATGAACACCATCGCAGCACTTTAGGCGGTTGGCGATTTCATGGGCTGCCGTGGGAACAGTGTTAATGACTTATTAAAAAAATTAAGTTAAAAAATTTCACGGAGGATAATATAAACTCGATTTATAATTATTCTCCGTCGTGGTTAAGCAATAAAAAACAATTATTTCTCTGCAAAGAAAACATCAAAAAAGTGATCGCCAACTTCATGAGCTACGACAGCGACGACGTGATGCCATCTGTCCATTTCGATGAATTAACCGATTTGCGGCAATTGGTTGAGCAGTTGCGCCGCGAAAAAGCAGATTTAGAACTGTTATTAGAAACCACCACCGAACACGCCGACGCGGTGGAAGAAGCGTTAATCACCGCCAGAGAAATTGCAGAAGAAGCCACCCGCGCTAAATCCGAATTTTTAGCCAATATGAGCCACGAAATTCGCACCCCTTTAAATGGCGTAATTGGCATGACTGCTTTATTGCAAGAAACCTCGCTTACTTTAGAACAACAAGAATATGTCCAAACTATCCGTAACAGCGGTGAAATTTTATTAACTTTAATTAATGATATTTTAGATTTTTCCAAAATAGAAGCGGGTAAATTAGAACTAGAACAACGTGCTTTTGATTTGCGTTTATGTGTAGAAGAATCATTAGAATTAGTCAGTAATAAAGCCTTTGAAAAAGGCTTAAATTTAATTTATCACATTCACCGAGATACGCCTGATATTGTCGTGGGAGACAGTACGCGCTTAAAACAAATTTTGGTGAATTTATTAAGCAATGCCGTCAAATTTACCGCTCACGGCGAGGTGACCGTACAGGTTTCGGCGCGGGCTTTGTCTCAAGAAGAAACCCACCATCACGACATTTTATTTGCAGTTCAAGACACGGGAATTGGCATTCCTCCCCATCGAATGCACCGCTTATTCCAATCATTTTCCCAAGTTGACAGTTCTACAACTAGAGAATATGGCGGCACAGGATTAGGATTAACCATTTGCAAACGCTTAACCGAATTAATGCAGGGAGAAATTTGGGTCGAAAGCGAATTTGGCATAGGCTCAACGTTTTATTTCTCCATTCGTGCCGAATCAAATCGCACCAAACCCTATTATTACTTAAAACAGATTTCACCCCAATTACAAGATAAAACCTTATTAATTTACAGCGAAAATCATAATAATCTTAGCTTATTATCACAAGAATTATTAGGTTGGGGATTGCGCTTAGAAATGTGCCAAACATTGCCTTTTATGTTAGCCCGTTTAATGCAGGCAGATTGCACTTTTGCTTTAATTGATCTATTGCCATTTAATGCAGAAAAACGCACCCAAATACTGGCCTGTTGCCAACAGAACAAAACCCCAGTGATTTTAATGCTACCCCCACAATATTGCATTGAATTCCCGCTAGATAATATTTTTCATTATCATTTAACGAAACCGATTAAATATGGAAAATTATTTAAATTATTAGCCCAGAGTTTAGCCACCCAAGCACAAGCCATTCATCAGTCTTCTTATGGCAGTGTCGCGGCAACATCTCCTGTGGTTTCTCTATCCACTCCTACCACCACTGAAACAATGACAACTTCATCTATGCGAATCTTATTGGCAGAAGACAATGCCGTCAACCAAAAAGTGGCTTTGTTATTATTAAAACGACTTGGTTATGAAGCAGATTTAGCGTGCGATGGTGCGCAAGTTTTAACGGCATTAACCCAAAAAACTTATGATTTAATTTTAATGGATGTACAAATGCCCGAATTAGACGGATTAGAAACCACCCGACGCATTCGCCAATTATCCGAATTAAAAACACAACCCCACACCATCGCCATGACCGCTAATGCCATGGAAGGCGACCGAGAATCTTGCATAAAAGCAGGAATGAATGATTATTTAAGCAAACCCATTTCCCGTGAAGAATTATCCAGTAAACTCGATGCGTTGGCAAAAGGCTTAATTGCCGCTAAAAACAATTAACAATCAAAAGAAATTTATTGATGATGCGAGTCTTTTTCATCAGATTCTTTTTTACTGCCCGATTGTCCCATCATGGCTTGCCAGATGGTTTTTTGCAAGGTACTGAGGGCTTGCAAATGTTCAGGTAAAAAAGGTTTCATGAGCGTCGCAGGGTCAAAGCCTTCCACTCCCGCGGACATATTGCGTCGGATAATTTCCAACATTTCGTCTTGTAATGGCGTTAAATCGGGCAAGCCAAAAAAATTGCGTAATTCTTGTGGTGTTGCTTCAATATCGATTTTTATTTTCATCGCGTAAAGCTCTTTTAAAAAGGAAAGTAATGATAATGCAATGTTTATTTAAATACGCTTCAAAGGCTGCCAATCTCCCCATAACCACTGGCATAGTGTCAGTGTAGCACTTGAAGCCGTTTCTGTGCGTAAAATTCGTGTACCTAAACGCACTTTTTTGTAATTCATTTGGGTGGCCATCGCCAATTCTTCCGAAGCCAAGCCTCCTTCCGCACCAATTAAGACCGCCACTGATTTTACCTTTATTTCATTGAAATCAGTGAGATAATTCTCTGCGCTGGGGTCTAAAACCAAAGACAAATCCGTTTGTACACTCCGCAAGCCTGCATCCAAAGGTTGCAATTCGTCCAAACGCGGCAAATAAGCGCGTCCACACTGCTCACACGCACTGGCTACAATTCGCAGCCAATGTCCTTGTCGCTTGTCACGTCGGGCGTTATCCACAGGCGGGCTGCGGGCGGTGATCACAGGAACAATTCGCGTCACCCCCAATTCTGTTGCTTTTTGCAGGCTATAATCCATATGTTCGGGTCGAGCCAATGCCTGCACCAATACCGTTTCTAAAGGCGATTCATTCGTGACAAAATAGCCTTCATGCAATTGCAACATAGCCATTTTTTTATCGGCATGAATTAAAGTGGCATGATAATCCCAATTTAAGCCATTAAAAACAATCAGCGATTCGCCTACTTTTAGCCGTAAAACATGAAGCAAATAATGAGCAGTTTCTAAGGGTAAGCGTACTTCTTGATGGGCAGTTAAAACGGCATCAAGATAAACCCGCGAAATTCGCATAAAGCCAGTCCTAGATTATTGATCCAATACGGTTTGTAATTCTTGTTGAAAGCGCAATAATTGTTCATGCTCTCCCACCACAATTAATCCTTGATTCACCGTTTTCAAGCTCTGCTCTGCTCGCTTATCCACTAATTGTTGTCGTGCCATATTAAAATAGGCATCACCTAATTGTTTAGCCAATGCGGCAGTTTGAGCATTATTGGCAGGCAATAATTTTTGCAATTGTTGATACGTTTCTGTGGCATTATTGCCGCGAGGACGCGTTAAACGACCCGATGACAATTGTTGTTTCATTAAAGCCAACAATTGAGTTTTATTCTGCTCTATAGATTCAGCACTTGATTGGGTATTGGTTAATTTAGCTTTTAAATCCAATAAGCTCTTATTACTAGGCGCAATGCGCAAACCACTTTCAATCAGATTTAACGCATGCTCTTCACGTCCTTGACGAGCGCGTTGTTGTGCTAACCGTATGTATTCATTGATAATTTGCTCAAATCCTGCGATGCCTTTAGGGTGATCAATTTCGATTTGTAAAATCGCCGAATAAGTGTCATAAGCATTGTCATCTTCAAGCGTGGTATATTTACGCTGATTAATTTGCCGTTGTCCGCGTTGAACTAAGGTATTGACCAATGTTTTCTTTAATTTTTTAGTGGCATTATCTTGCGGAAAATATTGTTCTAATACTTGATAAACATCTAAAGCACTGTCTCCCTCAGGCGCAATCAATTTATTGTCTCTCATACGCTCTTTAGCAAGTTTTTCTTGCTGCGTGATTAACGTGTTGCGCAATTCTTTCGTGTGCGTATCTTGGGGAGCAATATTTTCTAAAATTTGGTAAATGGTATAAGCATTACCTTTACCCGGTGGAAAGAAACGATCTTGTTCTAAATAATACTGACCACGTTCAATATACCACGCCGTAATTTCTGCCACAATCGCATCAGCCGCCTCAGCATTTAATGCCCGCAATTCTTGCGCCGTCTCATAGGCATTATCACCTGCGGGAGAAGTAAAACGAGTGCGTTTAATTTGCATTTTTGCTTTATTTTTTAAAGCCTCAATATTCGCTTCCGCATTAACTGGAGATGGGATAGTCATTGGCGTAATTTCAGGGGGATTTGTTTCGACAACAGGCTGAGTTTCTACTAAAGGTGCTGTCGTTGTTATTGGCGCAGCGGGAGCGGGATCATTTTCTACGGTTTCTAACGTCACCACAGGTGTCTCATTCGGAGTATTTTCTACCGTAGTAATCGGATTAGTTTGAGCAAGCGATTCCGTCGGTTTGGTCTCAACAATAACCGATTCATTCGGAGTCACTGGCGGAGTTTCCTCACGGGGCAGTGGCGCAGGCGTGACTGTTGCTGGATTCAGTTCTGTTGCGCCCGCAGCCTCAGCGGGCTTTTCCGCGGGTTTAACGGGTTCAGTGGTTGATTGGGGTTCATTTTCAACGCGGGGCTGGGTATAAGGGGCTAAGGTCACGACCCCATTTTGATCGCTATGATCTACGGTTTTTTCTGTGGGGAAATAATTTTTTATCGCCTGATCCCAATGCGGTTCTAATTGCGGCCAAAAAAAGTACACAGCCGCCGCAATGGCAGCGAGAAATAACAAAATAAATAACCATTTTGTTCCTCCAGATTCTACTTGTTCTTCTTCATAATTGGCGATCACTAAACGATCTTTAAATAGGGGATCAGAACTGCGTGGAATTTGCATAAAAATTTACCATCATTAAAGATAAAAAAGATAAAATCCAAAAAAGTTTTATTCTCAGTTTATTCAAATCGATTCATGAGATAAAGGCAAACGAAATAAATCAATGGCGTTTTTTGTGCTGGCTGTGGCAATTTCTGCAAAAGATTGCTGCCGCAATTGCGCAATCATCGCCACAATATCGGGTAAATAAGCAGGTTCATTACGCTGTCCTTGTCGCCCACATAAGGGCTGATCAGGCGCATCCGTTTCCACTAACAATCGTTCCAAAGGCAATATTTTAATTAACGCTCGCAAGCGTTGCGCTCTGGGATAAGTCACAGGGCCACCCACACTAAAATAATAACCTAAATCAATCAATTGCCACGCCTGCTGCTCACTGCCAATAAAACTATGCAGCACGCCACGAATTCCTGTTATTTTACGTAAATAATAAAGTACTTTATCCGTCGCACGACGCGCATGAATAATCACAGGCAATTGATACTGCTGTGCCAAATATAACTGTTCTAAAAATAAAGTTATTTGCTGTTTTTCATCCAGCTCTTTTAAATAAAAATCCAAGCCACATTCTCCAATCGCCACAGCCTTATTTTGCGTTAAATAATCGGCCAATTGTTTAATATTGTTTTGCATATCATGTTGAGCCAAATAAATGGGATGTAAACCATACGCAGGAAATAAGTTAGGGTAAAACTCACAAATTTCTTTTAATTTAGGCCATAATGCCGCCGTAACAGCAGGCAAAACTTGTGCTTTAACACCCACAGCATGCGCCCGCTGCAAAGCCAATTCCCGATCCGCATCAAACTGCACATCATCAAAATGACAATGACTGTCAATTAAAAATGACATTATTTTACCTAATTTTACCTAACGTTTCCAAAAAGCAGGCGTTAAAATAACCAGTAAAGTAAAGATTTCCAAACGTCCTAATAACATGGCAAAACTAGCCACCCATAATCCCGCATCATTAATTTCTTTAAAAGTAGAAGAAACCGCACCCAAACCCGGCCCCGTCATATTTAATGTCGCTGCAATTGCAGAAAAAGCAGTCAGCACATCTTCCCCCGTTAATGGGCCATCAAAAGCCACAAACATAAACACAAACGACAATAAAATAAAACTAATCATATACAAAAAAGCAAAGCCCCAAACCGCTTCCGCCACTTGATCCGACACTTTTTTATTATCAATTTTAACCGCAATAACCGCATTGGGATGAATTAAACGCATAATTTCCCGAATAGCCTGCTTATAAAGTAAAATCACGCGAATAACACGAATTCCACCCGTCGTTGACCCCACACAACCGCCAATAAAACCTGTGCATAAAATTAACACGGGAAGTAATAACGGCCAATCTGCAAACCCCTCTAATCCATAGCCCGTACTGGAAATAACAGAAACCACATTAAACGCCGCATGACGAAAAGATTGCAATAAATCATAACGCCCATGTGTCCATAAAATTAAAGCTGAAAAAATCACCAATCCCAATACAATTAAAAGAAAAACCCGAGTTTGCGTATCTTGCCAATATAAATGTAAATCTAAACGCCGTCCCACATTAAAATGAATGGCAAAATTAAGACTGCCTAACAGCATAAAAAAAATGCAAATCGCTTCAATAATTGGACTGTTATAAAAACCTAAACTGGCATCACGGGTTGAAAATCCACCTGTAGATATAGTGCTATAGCTGTGACAAACCGCATCAAACGCATTCATGCCCGCCAACCAAAAACTCAAGGCACACGCCAGCGTTAATAGCAAGTAAATGAACAATAAAGCCTTGGCAGTATTTTCTAAGCGTGGCGTTAATTTATCATCACGCATCGGCCCTGGCGTTTCTGCACGATAAAGCTGCATTCCCCCAATCCCTAACATCGGCAAAACAGCCACCGCTAAAACAATAACCCCCAACCCCCCTAACCATTGCAATTGTTGGCGATAATATAAAATAGAAGGTTCTAAATTATCTAAACCCACAATAACCGTTGCGCCCGTGGTGGTAAATCCAGAAACTGATTCAAAAACTGCCTGTGCAATATCTAATTCTAATTTGCTATCTAAATAGAAAGGTAACGCACTCACTAAACTTAATAAAATCCAAAAGCCAGAAACAATAATAAAACCATCATGCAAATGCAAATCTTTCTTTTGATTTCTCACAGGAAACCATAAACCAAACCCAATCCCAAACATGGTTGCCAATGCCGCTAAAAAAGTGTTTAATGCGCCATCTTCATGTAAAATAGACAAAAGAATGGGCGGCAATAAGGTTAAACTAAACGCAATGAGCAACAGCCCCATAATACGTTGTATTGAACTAAGGTGCATAAATAATTATCCAAGAGACGCATTTAAATCTAAGGTTAATACGGGTGTTTTTGGACAATGCACAGGATGATGCGAAGTCAACACCACCAAACCGCCAGATTGCGCATGATTATCGATTAATTGTTCTAACATTTTAATGGCTGTTTTATCTAAAGAAGTAAATGGCTCGTCTAAAATCCATACTTGTGCCTGACGAACGAATAAACGCGCTAATGCCACTCGCCGCTGTTGTCCTGCCGAAAGGGTGCGCGTTGGCACATCTTCAAAGCCATATAAGCCGAATTGAGCGAGGGCTTGTTCGTCGGAAATAGCCTGAGATTGAGCGGTTAAAGAACGAACGAAAGCCAGATTTTCTAAAGGCGTTAAATCCGCTTTAACACCGGGGTAATGACCCACATAAATTAACTCACTGCGAAATTCGTTAGCTGCCCGTTCAATCGACTGCCCACACCACAAGACTTCTCCCTCTGAAGGCAGAGCCAAACCACATAAAATTCTTAATAAACTGGTTTTACCGCTGCCATTACGGCCTTCAATTTGTAGAA
This sequence comes from Thioflexithrix psekupsensis, assembly GCF_002149925.1. Taxonomy (NCBI): domain Bacteria; kingdom Pseudomonadati; phylum Pseudomonadota; class Gammaproteobacteria; order Thiotrichales; genus Thioflexithrix; species Thioflexithrix psekupsensis. Next base: position 48,336 of record NZ_MSLT01000019.1, read on the forward strand.
TTTCGCCCGCATGAACTTGAAATGACAACTGATCAAATAAAATCCGTTCATCTCGAATACATTGTAGCTGTTGTCCAGCTAATACGGTTTTATTCATAAGAAAATTAACAACCTATTGTCCAGTGAGAATGGCGTAAAATTAACACTATTTTTAGAGTAAATGCTCAATGAATGATAAAGCAACAATGCCAATTTTACAACACCGTTTTTTGAACGATGATTTTGCCACTTTATTAGAAAGTAATGAGGCTTTAGTATTGGAAGAATTAGCGAATTTAATTTTAGCAGGCGAATTGGAAATGAATCGACCTTTTGCTGATTTAATTGGTATCAATTATACTCGCCTGAAATGGTTTATTTATTGTCGTCGCCATAAATTACCATCGCCTCCAATTCGTCGTCATTGGGAAATGAAAAGAGCGACGCAATCCGAATTAGATTACGTACGCTCTTTATTGTCACACCCAGAAATTTGAAGTAAAAATAGCACTGTACTTGCCAAAAACGGTCATGAGAATGATCAATAAACCCAATGTTAAATTAGTGGCAATGATCCAACGAATTTGATTTAAATATTTCCCTCCCAAAGCCCAATTTTTGGCCAGTACAGATTGCTTAAATTTGCGATAAGGAGAAAAAAACAAATGGAGAAATAAAACCATCATCACCAAGCCCAAAGTGAACATAATATGAACATGAATCTTTACCTCTCCCATTCCCCCATAATGGCGAATTAACCACAATCCACTGAGCAGAATTAATCCAATCGATAACCAAACCCAAAAAAAGAAACGAGAAAAAACACCAAGCCATAACGTTTGTCGCCATTCAGGTTCTAATAACTTTGCCGCCGCAGGGCGTAATGCCATATACGCGAAAAACATCCCACCCACCCAAATTAAACTAAAAATAAGATGCGATCCCAGCATTAATGGCAACAATAAAACGTCTATTTTCCCTGTCATTGCGGATTCCTCTCTGTTGAAATAAGGCTATTTAGCCAATAATTGTCTTAATTGATTTAAATAAGCTGTGCCAGTGGCTTTTCTCTCACTTTCTGAGATTTTCGTTTCAAATCCATGTCCTTCCCATTGCACTTCATTTTGCGGTAATTCTTGTAAAAATCGGCTCGGTTCACAAATAACGAATTCACTGTGACGTTTGCGTCGCTTTGCCAGCGTCATAATGAGCCATTTTTGCGCACGGGTAATGCCGACATAAGCCAAACGCCGTTCTTCTTCAAGGCTGGCATTATCTTGGCTGTTGTAATGAGGCAAAATATTTTCTTCCATTCCCACTAAAAAAACATAAGGAAATTCTAAACCTTTTGCTGCATGTAAGGTCATCATTGATACGCCTAATTGGGTTTTTTCTTCATTTTGCTTTTCTAAAATATCAGACAGCATAAAATGATTCAAAATATCTGATAAATTTTTACCTTGTTCTTGCTGCAATCGTTGCAACCAATCTATTAATTCTTCTATATTTTGCATTCGACGCGCCGCAGTGCGTTTATCAGAACACGTTTCTAACAACCATTGTTCATAGCCAATATCTGCAATTAATTCTCTGGCAATTAAGGCAGGATTTTCTTTTTGACTGCGTTCAGAAAAATATCCTAACCAACGGGTAAATTTTTGCAATCGTTGATAACTATTTTCCGTTAATTGTTGTGCCAATCCCACTTCAAAACTGGCTTGAAATAAACTGGCATGACGTTGTTGGGCATAATGGCTTAATTTTTGTAAAGTATTGCTGCCTAATTCGCGCCGCGGCACATTGGCAATGCGTAAAAAAGCGGCATCATCGCGTGGATTTACTAACAGCCGTAAATAAGACATAATGTCTTTAATTTCGGCGCGGCTAAAAAACGATGTGCCACCGCTTAATTGATAAGGAATTTGATGTTGACGAAACAGCGTTTCAAAAATTTTTGCTTGATGATTGCTGCGATATAACACGGCATAATCTTGATAAGCGGTGCGATGTTGAAATTGATGTTTTAACAGCTCAGAAACCACCCGCTCGGCTTCTTTCTGCTCATCCTGAGTGACGATAATGCGCAACGTTTGTCCGCGTCCTTTATCGCTCCATAATTTTTTATTAAACACATGGGGATTATGCGCAATTAAATGATTGGCTGCACTTAAAATCGCATTGCTAGAACGGTAATTTTGTTCTAATTTAATCACCGTTAATTGAGGATAATCTTGAGCCAATTGGGCTAAATTTTCAGGGCGCGCTCCCCGCCACGCATAAATCGATTGATCATCATCACCCACGACGGTAAAAGTAGCTTGTTTGCCCGCTAATAATTTCACCAATTCATATTGGCAATAATTGGTATCTTGATATTCATCTACCAATAAATAACGCAATTTATTTTGCCAACGCATTAAGACTTCTGGATGTGCTTTAAATAATTGCACAGGCAATAAAATTAAATCATCAAAATCCAGCGCATTATAAGATTTTAACAAGGATTGATAACGATCATAAAAATAAGCCGCTTCTTCTGACTTTTCATCATCGACTTGTTGCATGGCTTGATCGGGTGTGATTAAATTATTTTTCCAAAAACTAATTTGTCCTTGATAAAAATTTAACAAATCGGCGTTAATTTTCTCTCCTTTTTGTCCTAATTCTTTCAATAAAGACTGACAGTCTTGCGGATCGAGAATCGAAAAATTATTTTTATAGGCTAAGGCTTTAATATCGCGCTGTAAAATAGTTAAACCCAAATGATGAAACGTAGAAATTAATACCTCATTTTGTTTCTGCATTAACGCATTAACTCGTGCTTTCATTTCTCTAGCGGCTTTATTGGTAAAAGTGACCGCAATAATTTGTTCAGGCGCGATTCCTTGCTGGCGAATGAGCCACATTATTTTAGTGGTAATGACCCGCGTTTTACCACTGCCCGCGCCCGCTAAAACCAGCAGGGGACCTTGCGTATGGCGCACAGCGGCTTGTTGTTGAGGATTTAATTCATTGAGTTGCATCGCATTTTACTACTTGATTATTCACACACAGGCGCATAAAGTGGGCTATTATCGCACATTTGCTCAGTCAACCTAAGTAGTAAATTCATTTTTTCCTCTTTTTTAATCATTTTTTATTGCGTTAATTTGCTATCATTTAGCTTTTTTCTCAACCTAACAAAAGGATTTTATGATGTCAGAACATCGTGCTTATATTGAATGGCGTGCTAATGAAACTGATTTTATTGCTTTTACGCCAGAGGGTTATTCTCGTGATCACCAAGTGACATTTCCCAATGGAGAAATGATTCATGGTTCTTCGGCGGTGGATTATTTTGGCAGCGAGCAATGTGTTGATCCTGAAAGTTTATTAGCGGCTGCTTTATCCAGTTGTCACATGCTGACTTTTTTAGCCATTGCGAATAAACAGAAATTGCGCGTGTTAAATTATCGAGATAACGCCATTGCCGAATTGGGTAAAAATGCACAAGGAAAAATGGCAGTGACTAAAATTATTCTGCATCCTAAAGTTGAATTCGATACGCTTAATCCTCCCGATGCAAAAACATTAGCCACGATGCACGAACGCGCCCATAAAGCCTGTTTTATTGCCAATTCTATTTCGGCTGAAGTAGAAATTGCAGAGTAATTGTTAATGTGGCATAAAGTACATTGTTTTCATGCTAGAATAAAAGCAGCAATGTACTTTATGAGAATGGATTAAGAAAAAATGAAAAATTATCGGCAATGGACAAGGATTTTTTTATGTTATTTCTGGCTATTTATTCCTGCGTTCAGTTTGGCTAATGAAATTATTATTAATCGCTTAGATATTAGCCCTGAAACAACAAGCAGCAAACGCGCTAAAATAGGCGTGGCTTTATCTGGCGGCGGAGCGCGTGGTTTGGCGCATGTGGGCGTGTTGCAAGCCTTAGAAGAACTGCGCATTCCCGTCGATTACATTGCAGGCACGAGCATGGGCAGCATTGTGGGCGGTTTATACGCGATTGGTTTAACCGCCGAAGAATTAACCGATTTAGCCGCAGAACAAATTCAATGGACAACCTTATTAGATAATCAAATTGAGCGCAGTTCTTTAGCCTATCGTGAGAAACAAAATCAACAACGTTTCTTAGAATTAGAATTGGGTTATAGTCAAAATGGCTTTAGTGTTCCTTCGGGATTTATTAATGCCCAAGAATTACTAGCCGAATTAATTATGCTCACAGATGGCATTCACATTGATTTTAAGCAATTACCCATTCCATTTGCAGCCGTGGCGACGGATTTAAATGCCGCAAAACCTTATTTATTAGAACAAGGTGATTTAGCGATGGCATTACGGGCTTCAATGGCGGTGCCTTTTGCTTTTTCTCCTGTTGAGATTGATGGAAAATTATTAGTTGATGGGGGCATTTTAAATAATATTCCTGTTGATGTGGTGCGCGATATGGGAGCGAATATTGTGATTGCGATTAATATTGAAACGCCTTTATCACAATTAGCTGCGAATAGCTCTTTTATTTCTGTTACTGAACAAACGATTTATGCGGCATTATTACGTAACAGCCAAGAAGCTTTACAAAAAGCAGATGTGGTTGTCATGCCTAATTTAGAAGGTTTTACTTCTACTGATTTTGTTAAAGCAAAAGCGTTAATGGCAGCAGGTTATCAAGCCATTATGGACAAAGCCGCTTTATTGCAATTATTATCTTTATCTCCTGCCGATTATGCCGCGCATTTAGCACAACGACAACAAAAAAAACCTGATTTACATCAAGTAATTAAGCCAAGCTTTATTGAATTTACAGGCCAGCAGCGCACACCGAATGATGTTTTAGAAAAACAAGTGAATCATTTATTAGATAAGCCCTTAGATTCTTCTGAATTAAAAACAGTATTAAACCGTTTAATGACATTTAAAGATTTAACCCAAGTTTCTTATCGTGTGGTGCAAAGGAATGGAGAATCAGGTTTAATTTTTGATGTGCAAGAGAAATCATGGGGGCCGAATTATTTTCGCTTTGGTTTAAACGCGGCAACCACTTTTGATGATAAAATTGAATTCACGGCATTATTGCGTCATGAGCGATTAAATATTGGCGATTTCTCAGGGGAATGGATTAATGAATTTACCATTGGTGGCGATTATCAATATTATACTGAATATTATCAGCCATTAATGATTAATCAACGTTTTTTTCTTAAACCTTATGGTAAAATTGGTCGTTATTTTAAAGATGGTTATGAAGCCCATCAATTAATTGGTGAATATGATTTACGGCGTTGGCAATTAGGTGTAGATATAGGAATGAATATTGATAATGTGGCGCAAGTTTTAACGGGATTGCGTTATCAAGATTTAACCGCTCGTTTGCGCGTGGGCAATTCTCCAGATTTACATGTTGGCAACACACAACAAGCAGGTTGGCATTTGCGTTTTGATTATGATGATTTAGATCATCGAGTATTTGCTAAAGAAGGCAGTCAATTACATTTTCATGCAGTGGCTTATGATGATGCCATTGCAGGGGATTTAGATTATCATAAATTGGTTTTTTATGGACGACATCATTGGCCAATTAATGAGCGGCGGGTTTTATTTTCTGAAATCACATTAGGAACTTTCTTAAAATCAGACCCTCCTTTTTATGATCGTTTTAGTATTGGTGGCAGTGATGGTTTAGCAGGATTTTCTACTCATGAAATTTCAGGACAGCACGCCATGTTATTGCGTTTTGGCGGCATATTAAATCCACCTTTTTTATCGGAATATTTACCCGGAGAAGTGCGCTTATTATCTTTAATTCATGCGGGTAATGTTTGGGATAATTATAAAGAAATTAGCTTAAATGATTTGCGTTATGGCGGCAGTATTGCGCTGTTATGGGATACGCGATTAGGAGCGGTTTTTGCGGGCATGGGTTATACAAAAGGGGGCGACATCCGCTTTTTTCTTAATCTGGGTAATTTGTATTTACGAGGTTTTGAATTTGATGGTTAAAGTAAAGCCTCCCCTGTCTGTATTGGTATTCGATTCTGGTGTGGGTGGTTTGAGTATTGTGCAGGCCTTGCGTGAATCGATGCCGACTTTAACGTTAAGCTATCTTGCTGATAATGCAGGCTTTCCTTATGGTGTATGGGCGGAACAGGATTTAATTGAGCGGGTTTATCGGGTGTTGTCTTCCGTAGTAGAACAGGTGCAACCCTGTTTAATTGTGGTCGCTTGCAATACAGCAAGCACGGTGGCCCTGCCGAAATTACGCGCTACATTGTCTATTCCTGTCGTTGGTGTCGTACCTGCGATTAAACCTGCGGCGCAATTAAGTCAAAATAAAGTGATTGGCTTATTGGGAACGCCCGGCACTGTTTCGCGTCATTACACGGGACAATTAATTGCTCAATTCGCGGCACATTGCCAAATTATTCGCGTCGGCAGTGTGGAATTGGTGCATTTAGCAGAACAGCATTTACGCGGCGAAATCATTCCCCTAGATTCAATGGCGACTATTTTGCGTCCTTTTAAAGAACATTCCGCTTTAGATGTGATTGTTTTAGCCTGTACTCATTTTCCTTTATTACGGGATTTTTTATTGGAAACATTACCCAAATCCATTCAATTAATTGATTCAGGCCAAGCCATTGCAGCACGAGTAAAACATTTATTATTACATCATGGTTGGACATTACCCGAACAAATTGCGCCCCATCAAACCGTTTTTTTTACGCAACAAACCGATAATATAATGGCTTTAATTCCTGCTTTATCTCAATTTGGATTTAATGAGATTCGGATTTGTGCAATTCCTGTTTAAAAGGATTTTTTTATGCCGATATTTGAACCCAAAACAAACACGGATAAATTATATGCGCAGCCTTTGGCACAAATCGATAAATTTCAGTTTGATGCGCAAGTGGCCGCGGTTTTTGAGGATATGATCAGCCGCTCCGTGCCGGGTTATGCCTGCTTAGTGCCGATGATGGCGATGTTGGCCGCACGTTATGCGCAAAATGACAGTTATATTTATGATTTGGGTTGTTCTTTAGGAACAATTACGCTGGCTATTGATCAACAATTAGCGGCATTTAACTTGTCTAATATTAAATTAATTGCCATTGATAATGCCGCCGCCATGATTGAACAATGTCAAAAAAATGCAGCCACTTTCTCGCTCACACATTCGGTTGAATTTATTTGTGCGGATATTCGAGAGATTAAGATTGAAAAAGCCTCTGCGGTGGTGTTAAATTTTACTTTGCAATTTATTACGCCTGCGGATCGTTGGATATTATTAAAACGCATTTATGACGGAATGCAAAGCGGAGCCGTTTTGATTTTATCAGAAAAAATTACTTTTGCCGATCCAGATATAGCCGATAAAATGGTCGATTTACACCATGCGTTTAAACAAGCCAATGGCTATTCTTTATTAGAAATTAATCAAAAACGCACCGCGTTAGAACAAGTATTAATTCCAGATACTTTATTAGAACATCAACATCGTTTAACCGAAATTGGTTTTAAAGGTGTCATGTTATGGTTTCAATGTTTTAATTTTATTTCGTTATTGGCATGGAAAAATTAATTATTCAGGATGAATTAAATAACTTAGGTTATTTAGACAGTTTGCAGCAATTAGCACATTGGCCTGCTTTATCGCCTTGGTTGGCGCAATTAGAATTAGAATTAAAGCGTTGTTTCGATCCGAATTATCACGGTCATTTATCAGAATGGTTAGCGGTTTTAAAACAATTACCCGAATTAAAAAATAGTTCTATTGATTTGCAAGCGGGCAGCATTCGCGCAGGCGAACCCCCTGATTGTTCTCCAGAACAATATGAATTTATTCGAGGATTATTAAAACAATTACATCCTTGGCGCAAAGGGCCTTTTTTAATGCACGGTATTTATATTGATACGGAGTGGCGTTCGGATTGGAAATGGGAGCGATTAAGCGGCAAAATTAGCCCCTTAAAAGGGCGTTTGGTCTTGGATGTGGGCTGTGGCAATGGTTATCATTGTTGGCGCATGGTGGGCGAAGGAGCGCGTTGGGTGGTGGGGATTGATCCGACTTTAATTAGCGTGATGCAATTTCATGCCATTCGCCATTTTTTAGGCAAACAATGGCCAGTCATGATTTTTCCTGTCGGGGTGGAAACATTAACGCCTAAAATGCAAATTTTTGATACGGTTTTCTCAATGGGCATTTTATATCATCGTCAATCGCCATTAGGACATTTATTAGAATTGCGCGATTGCCTGCGACGCGGCGGAGAATTGGTGTTAGAAACCTTGGTAATTGACGGTGATGAAAGAATGGTTTTATTGCCAGAAAACCGCTATGCACAAATGCGCAATGTGTGGTTTATTCCTTCTTGTGCGGCGTTGGCGTTGTGGTTAAAACGCTGTGGCTTTAGCGACATTCAATTAATTAATATTTCTCCTACTACGCCGCAAGAACAGCGTCAAACCGAATGGATGCGCTTTCATTCTTTAACCGAAGCATTAGACCCGAATTGTCCAGAAAAAACCATTGAAAATTTGCCCGCACCTAAACGCGCTATTTTTCGCGCTCGTGTGAATTAATGGCTATTTTATTAAATTTTTAATTCGAGATGAAATAAAAAATGATGTTATTAGACGGTGCCATTGTCATTATGGCTTATTTATTGGGATCATTTTCTTCTGCGGTTGTCATTTGTCGCTTGATGCAATTACCCGATCCCCGCACTTTAGGCTCTGGCAATCCCGGTGCCACCAATGTGTTGCGTCATGGCGGCAAAAAAGCAGCTATTTTAACGTTATTATTTGATACATTAAAAGGAGTAATTGCGGTTTTATTCGCCAAATTATTAACGGATAATGTGAATGTAATTTCCTTAGCGACATTAGCGGTTTTTTTAGGCCATTTATATCCTATATTTTTTGGATTTCGAGGCGGTAAAGGTGTGGCGACGGCATTGGGTGCATTATTGGCTTTAATTTGGCCAGTGGGATTGATGGCATTAGCCACGTGGTTATTAATCGCATTCGGTTTGGGTTATTCTTCATTAGCGGCTTTAACAGCAGCCCTTTTAACGCCTATTTATGTTTTCTTCATTAGTGATATATGGCAATATGTGTTAATGAGCGGGGTAATGAGTTTATTATTAATTTGGCGACATCGTTCTAATATTCGCAATTTAATTGCAGGAAAAGAAACGAAAATTGGACGTAAATAATTTTTGCCTCAATGGTTTTTGTGAATGACATATCAGCAACGAATAAATACAAATGCGCGTCAACAATTGGTTGAAAGACTACGGCAACGTGGCATTCAGCACTCTAATGTATTGTCTGCGATTGGAGATGTACCCCGTCACTTGTTTATTGACGACGCATTGCGCGATCACGCTTACGCGGATCATGCGTTGCCCATCGGTTATGGACAAACGATTTCACAGCCTTATATTGTGGCGTTGATGACGGAGGCTCTATTGTCCACCCATCCGCATACCGTGTTAGAAATTGGCACGGGGTGCGGTTATCAAACGGCAGTGTTGGCGCAATTGGTCAGTTGGGTGTATAGCGTAGAACGCATTCGTCCTTTGTTGGATCGGGCAGTGACGCGCTTAAATCGTTTAAATATCAATAATGTACGTTTTAAACACAGTGATGGCGGTTGGGGATGGCCAGAAAATGCACCGTACGACGGAATTTTGGTCACGGCCGCGCCAAGTGAAATACCTAACGCATTACTCGATCAGTTAGCCATCGGCGGTTGTCTGATTATTCCTGTTGGCCCTCAGCGCGGACATCAAGAGTTGTTAAAAATTATTCGCACCCGCACTCATTTTGAACAACATACTTTGGAAAAAGTGAACTTCGTGCCTTTGCGACAAGGCACGAATTGAGACATGATTGTTTACATCACAATGGGTTGATGTGGCTTTTTTTATGAGCTGAGTAAGACGGTTGGCAGGCTTAGAACCAAAAACCAGTTCTACGCCGACGTTCTACCATTGTACCGTCTTGATAAATGCGTTCGGCCATTAGATCGCCTTTTTTGTTATACTCCAGACTTTTGCCGTTCAAATTACCGTTTTTATCAAAATGCGAATGCACCAACCATTTTTCCCCGGTGCTGTAAAAAAGGGTGGCACTGACCGGCAAACCATCTTCAAATTCCCAATCCCCTTGTAAATTGCCATTGCGGTGATAACCTCTGGCTTGGCCATGACGTTTACCGTTGCGGTTGGTACGTTCTGCTTTCAATTTGCCGTTTTGATAATACTCTCTTTCTATTCCGTCGCGCACGCCGTTGACCAATTGTCGGTCGCGGAATAATTCGCCCGTAGGATAATACTCAAGTTCAGTTTCATGACGTTTTCCGTCCACCATGCGTAATTCGTTAATCAAACGGCCATCGCGGAGAAATTCTTTTTTCGCGTCTAATTTACCCGCTTTGTAGCTCATCTCAGCCTTGATTTCACCTGTTTCGTAAAACTCTTTGGTGATACCATGCAATTGACCATTCAAGTAGGTGTATTCGTATTGAACAGCACCACTTTCGTAAAATTTTTTCTCAATTTGCGATTGTTGTGCGACAGACATGGAAGACATCAACATCGCAGTACATAATAAGCACACTTTTAACCATAGGTTTAACATGATCCCACTCCTCTCAATCAATCGAATAAATGCCAAATGGTTCATTATTATTATAATCTAACTCAGCACAAGACAAGCCCTTTTTTGTATACTTCAAAAAAGGGCTTGTGGTCTTAACGATAACGGGAATCTACTGCGCGGTCGGCGGCCAATTGCGGCTCCACTTTATCTCCGACAGCCAACAATTTTTCCTTACTCATCAACAAATCACCGCGTTTTTCGCCGTGATACTCAAAAATGCGGCTCTCCACAATCGAATCCACAGGACAAGATTCTTCACAAAACCCACAAAAAATACACTTAGTCAAATCAATATCATAACGAGTCGTGCGACGAGTGCCGTCATCGCGGGGCGCGGCTTCAATGGTAATCGCTAAGGCCGGACAGACCGCCTCACATAATTTACAAGCAATACAACGCTCTTCCCCATTGGCATAACGACGCAAGGCATGTAAACCACGAAAACGATGGGATAATGGCGTTTTTTCCTCAGGATATTGTACCGTGACTTTGCGCGCAAACAGATAACGCCCAGTTAAACTTAATCCCTTGAGCAATTCTAATAAAAACAAACTCTTAAAAAAATCAACAACAGGTTTCATCACAATATCCTCACGCAAACCACGGCGGTAAATCCAACATGACGGCCAAACCGACAATCATAATCCAAACCAAAGTCACGGGAATAAACACCTTCCAACCTAAACGCATAATTTGATCATAACGGTAACGAGGGAAAGTGGCGCGTAACCATAAGAATAAGAACAAGAATAGACTAATTTTTAACACAAACCAAACCAAGCCCGGCACAAAAGCAAACACAGGCTCTAAAAATGTCCCTTGAAACGGAGACAACCACCCACCTAAAAACATCAATGCGGCCAAAGCAGACACCAGGATCATGTTAGCGTATTCCGCTAAAAAGAATACCGCAAACAACATGCCTGAGTATTCCACATGGAAACCCGCGACAATTTCCGATTCCCCTTCCGCCACGTCAAAGGGAGCGCGGTTGGTTTCGGCCACGCCAGAAATAAAGTAGACAATAAACAAAGGAAACAAAGGCAACCAATACCAATGCAAAATACTGCCTTGTTGTGCTTGAACAATCGCGGTGAGATTTAAACTGCCTGCGGCCATTAATACACCGACTAAGGCAAAACCCATCGCAATTTCATACGCCACCACTTGCGCCGCGGAGCGCATTGCGCCTAAAAACGCATATTTGGAGTTGGAAGCCCAGCCCGCTAAAATAATGCCGTACACTCCCACCGAGGTCATGGCTAAAATATACAATAAACCGACATTAATATTCGCCAACACCATGCCATCGCTAAACGGCACCACAGCCCACGCCGCTAAGGCCGGCGCAATGGCGAGAATGGGCGCGATTACAAATAAAAAGCGATCCGAACTGCTAGGAATAATAATTTCCTTAAACATCAATTTGACCGCATCCGCAATCGGCTGCAACAACCCATAAGGCCCAACACGATTCGGCCCAATACGCACCTGCATATAACCGATCACTTTACGTTCGGCATAAGTCAAATACGCCACCGACACCATTAACGGCGCGACAATTAACACGATAAAAAATAAAATTTTTATCAGTTCAAATAAAACATCCAACATGACCATTCCTTAATGACAGATGAACCCAAATGGCGAAAGGAATTTTAAAAACCATTTCGCCGTTTGTGAATGATTAGCTTGCGGTCAACTGCACCGCATCCACCCACGCGCCCAACGCGGCCGTTTCTGGCTGTGCGACATAAAGCAACGCGCAATTGTTTGGTACTCGATCATCGCTGATCAAGGTCATCACCGCTTGTTGTTGACCTTGTTTTACAGTGACCGTTTGTCCGGGTTGTAATTGCAATGCCGCAGCCGTTTCGGGAGAAACGCGAATTCCAGCGCGTGCCATGTCTGCATCATGGGTTAATTGTAAAACAGAACTGCGCCGTACCACCATATCTACGGCATAAATCGGCACTTCACTGATGCGCGCCAAACCCTTGCCTAAATCTAACGCACTGAGTTGCTTGGGTAAATGCCAAACGGATTGACTGTTATCTGGGGTGATTTCGGACAAAGCGGCTTGTAATTCGCTTTGAATCGACTCCACATTGTCGTAATCAAAACCCGCCAGATCAAATAAATTTCCGAATACTCGTAAGATTTTCCAACCCGGCCGCACTTCGCCCGGCAACGCACTGGCCGCTTTAACTGCCTGCTGACGACCTTCCAAATTGATATACGTGCCATCGGTTTCAGGACTGAGCGCAATGGGCAGTAAAACATCAGCATAAGCCAACATTTGCGGCGTATGGAAAGCGGTAAAATTCACTACAAAATCAGCCTGTTGTAAGGCCTTTTCCGCAGTCACACTACCCTGCCAACTGTCTAATTCAGGTTCTACGCCAAACAATACATAAGCACGGAGTCCTGCGCTCAACATTTCAGCCGCAGTTTTCCCAACGGCAGAAACCGCTTGGCCGCCGAGTCCGCGGTGAGGCAATACGCCTGCTAACCACGCGCCCGCTGTATTTCCTGCACCACTGACATAACCCAAACGTGCGCCTGTCAATTGCGCTAATATGCCCGCTAAAGCGCGAATTTGCGCAAATTGGGGATGCGTTTGTGCCAATTGACCCAATAAAATCGTTTTACGACTGTTGTCTTGACGCAATTGATTGGCAATGGCTTGTTGCGTCTCTGAAACCGTGACCGAAGACAATAAATGCGTTAAAGCCGGTTCAATTTCAGTCACTTGCAAGGCTTTAATCACGCCCGCTAAAGCCGTCAGCCAGTCTTGTGGTGCAACGATAAGCGATTGTTTAATGGGCAAATTCCATTCATAACGCACCGGATTCATTTCCAAACAACGCGCTCCGCGCATAGCCGCTTTACGCACCCGCACATTTAACAACGGTTGTTCTTTGCGCAAATGAGAACCGATAATGAAAAAACAATCATTTTGTTCTAATTCTGCAATAGATTGTCCCAGAGAAGGGAATAAAGGCGCGTCATTTTGATCACTAAAATCAACTTGTTGCAAACGATGATCCAGATGGGGACTGCCCACACCACGAGTCCATTTTTGCAACAAATACAATTCTTCTAACGTCGCCGTGGGACTGGCTAAAACACCGAGTTGATCAGGCGTTTTTTGTTTTAACACGGCTTTTAATCCGTCTGCGGCAAAAGTCAAAGCCGCTTCCCAATCGACGGTGCGCCATTCTCCGTTTTGTTTGATCATCGGCCGGGTCAACCGGTCGGGAGCAGATAATGCCGTATAACTATAACGGTCGCGGTCAGCCAACCAGGTTTCATTGACTTGATCGTTATCACGGGGAACGGCACGCATGACTTGCTGACGACGAATATGGTAATTCAAATTCGCGCCCACACCATCGTGTACAGAAATACTGGGGCGTTGCTGCATTTCCCACGCCCGCGCCGAATAACGGAACGGCTTATTGGTCAACGCACCGACGGGACATAAATCGATCACATTCCCTGACAATTCAGACGTGATCGTTTTTTCCACATACGTGCCAATGCGCATGTGTTCACCGCGGCCAGTCGCGCCTAACTCTTTAATTCCCGCGATCTCTTCGCCAAAACGCACGCAACGGGTACAATGAATACAACGAGTCATGTCCGTAGCGATTAAAGGCCCCAAATTTTTATCGCTGACTACGCGCTTACGTTCTTGATAACGGGAGCAATCTTGACCATAACCGACCGCGATGTCTTGTAATTCGCACTCGCCACCTTGATCACAGATTGGACAATCCAACGGATGATTGATCAACAAAAATTCCATGACCGCTTTTTGTGCGGCGAGGGCTTTGGTTGATTTCGTGTGGACTTTCATGCCATCCATAATCGGCGTGGCACAGGCCGGCATGGGTTTAGGAGCGCGTTCCACTTCCACTAAACACATCCGACAACTCGCGGCCACCGATAATTTTTTATGGTAACAAAATCGAGGAATATCGATACCATGGGCATCCGTTATTTCGATTAACATTTGTCCGGGTTGGGCTTCATAACTTTTGCCGTCAATTTCAATGGTTGCCATTGTTTGCTCACCAAATTTTTTTAAAAAAATGCTTTTTGCTCAAAGAATTAACGCGGATTAATTACACAAATTAATTTCGCGTGGTGATTCCATCGGCCACCATTGACCGCTTATGTCGAATAAAATATTCAAACTCTTCGCGGAATTCGCGCACAAAACTAATCACCGGCATCGCCGCCGCATCGCCTAAAGCGCAAATCGTCCGCCCCATAATTTTATCCGAGACATCACTGAGCAAATCCAAATCTTCCAATTGTCCGTGTCCGTGTATAATACGATGCAATACACGAGACAACCAGCCCGTGCCTTCGCGGCAGGGCGTGCATTGGCCGCAGGATTCTTCATAATAAAAATGAGACAAACGCGCCAACACTTTGACCATGCAGGTGGTTTCGTCCATGACAATCACCGCACCCGATCCGAGCATAGAACCCGCTTTGGCGATGCTGTCGTAATCCATATCCACGCCCATCATCACATCACCACGCAATACAGGAACAGAAGAACCACCGGGAATTACCGCTTTAAGGGTATGTCCTTTACGAACGCCCCCCGCCATGTCTAACAATTGCGCAAACGGCGTTCCCAAAGGCACTTCAAAAGTACCGGGATTGTTGACATGACCCGACACGGCAAAAATTTTAGAACCGCCGTTATTCGGTTTACCCAAACCCAAAAACCAATCGCCGCCTTGGCTGAGAATACTCGGCACAGAAGCAAAAGTTTCTGTATTATTAATCGTGGTGGGTTTACCGTAGAGGCCGAAACTGGCGGGGAAAGGTGGTTTAAAACGCGGTTGACCTTTTTTACCTTCAATCGACTCTAACAGAGCAGTTTCCTCGCCGCAAATGTACGCGCCCGCGCCGTAATGGGTGTGTAAATCGAAATCCACACCCGATCCCAAAATATTTTTACCCAATAAACCCGCGGCATAGGCTTCTTCTAACGCGGCTTCAAAACGATTGATCGGCTCATCAAATTCGCCACGAATGTAGTTATAACCGACCGTGGCCTTGAGAACATAACCGGCAATGGCCATGCCTTCGATCACCGCGTGCGGGTTATAACGCAAAATATCGCGGTCTTTAAAAGTACCGGGTTCGCCCTCATCTGAGTTGCAGACCACATATTTTTGAATATCGGTTTTAGGCATAAAACTCCATTTCATGCCCGTAGAAAAACCCGCACCACCCCGGCCACGTAAAGCTGAGGTTTTCAGTTGCGCGATAATGTCTTCAGGTGGCGTTTTTTCCGTCAAAATACGGCGCAACACCTGATAACCGCCCAACTCCTGTTCATAAACGGGTAAAGTCCAAGATTTATCGAGATTTTTAGCTCGAAATTGAAAACATACTTCATTGGCCATAAAGTATCACAGTCCTTTCGGGTTCAGGGTGGCAAGTCAAGTCGAGTCACATGGGCAAACGACGGAATTTATCTAACAGTTGATCCAGTTTTTCTGGCGTAAGCTGTCGGTAATAGGCTTCACCAATACGTGCCGTGGGCGCAGCAGAACAGGCATCAAAACACTTAATCTCTTCTAAACGAAACCGACCATCTGCTGTGGTTTCATTCAGGCCGATACCCAATTGTTGCTGCAAATGCAACATAATGGTCTCCGCGCCGCTTTTCACACACGACATACTCGTACACACGGCAATGACAATGGGAAACTGACTCATGAGCAATCTTAAAAATAATGACTTAACTTAAATCAGCCAGAATCGCATCGACTTTTTCTGGCGTTAAATTTTCATAATAAGTGTGGCCGATTTGCATCATGGGCGCATTACCGCAAGCGGCGAGACATTCCACCTCTTTTAAGGTAAAACGTCCATCGGCTGTGGTTTGTCCAAAACCGATACCCAAGCGTTGCTGTAAATGGGTGACAATTTCATCACTGCCGCACAGCATACAAGACACATTGGTACACACACAGATTTTATGTCGTCCAACGGGTTTTAATTCATACATCGAATAAAACGTAGCCACTTCATAGACAGAAATCGCGGGCATTTCCAAATAATCGGCGACGGCATCCATTAATTCCGTGGTCAGCCAACCGCCGTTGGCTTCTTGAACCACCCGCAAAGCCCCCATCACCGCAGAATCTTTGTGTTCAGGAGGATACTTGGCGATCCAACGATCAATCGCCGCACACACATCAGCAGAAAGTGGAGTTGCCATAAGAGGTTGTTGTTGAGTCATGCCTTACATTCCAATAAGTTACCGGTCAATTTCACCAAAGACGATGTCCATCGTACCGATGATCGCCACCACATCCGCCAACATGTGACCTTTGACCATGGTTTCCATCGCGGACAAATGGGCAAAACCGGGCGCACGAATTTTTAAACGATAGGGTTTATTGGCCCCATCAGACACCAAATAAATGCCAAACTCTCCTTTTGGATGTTCAATGGCAGCGTAAACTTCCCCTTTCGGCACACAATAGCCTTCAGTGAACAGTTTAAAATGGTGAATTAACGCTTCCATATCGGCTTTCATGGTTTCACGAGCGGGCGGAGCCACTTTGTGATCGTCTAACATGACAGGGCCTGGATTGGCACGCAACCAATCGACACATTGCCGAATAATACGATTGGATTGCCGCATTTCTTCCATGCGCACCAAATAGCGATCATAACAATCCCCATTCACACCCACCGGAATCGCAAAATCCATACGATCATAAACTTCATACGGTTGCTTTTTGCGCAAATCCCACTCTACGCCAGAACCGCGTAACATTGGTCCCGTAAAACCCAATTGTAAGGCCAACTCTGGACTCACCACCCCAATACCGACCGTGCGTTGTTTCCAAATGCGATTATCAGTCAGCAAGGTTTCGTATTCATCGACACATCCCGGAAAACGATCCGTAAAACGTTCGATAAAATCAAGCAATGAGCCGTCGCGTTCTTCGTTTAAGCGATCCACTTGTTTTTGCGAATGCCAAGGCGAGGCTTGATATTTGGCCATTTGATCGGGCAGATCACGATATACACCACCGGGACGATAATAAGCGGCGTGCATTCGTGCGCCAGAAACCGCTTCGTAGCAATCCATTAAATCCTCTCGCTCACGAAACGCATACAAGAAAATCGTCATCGCGCCGATGTCCAAACCATGCGCACCAATCCACATTAAGTGGTTCAATATTCGGGTAATTTCATCAAACATCACGCGAATATATTGCGCCCGCACGGGAGGTTCTACGCCTAACAGACGCTCTATGGCCATCACATAAGCATGTTCATTGCACATCATTGAGACGTAATCCAATCGATCCATATAAGGGACAGATTGATTAAACGGCTTACTTTCGGCTAACTTTTCAGTGGCGCGGTGCAACAGCCCGACGTGAGGATCAGCGCGTTCGATCACCTCTCCGTCGAGTTCTAACACCAAACGCAATACCCCGTGTGCAGCGGGATGTTGCGGGCCAAAATTCATGGTATAGTTGCGAATTTCAGGCATGTTGTAACTCTAGTTATCCTCGCAGGCATCCCACGATGCCCACGCACGAAACAAAATTAAGCGGTATAACGATTATCGTGTCGAATCACTCGCGGCACGAGTACGCGAGGCTCAATCGTCACAGGTTGATAAACCACCCGTCCTTTTTCGGGATCATAACGCATTTCCACTTCACCGATGAGCGGGAAATCTTTGCGGAAAGGATGACCAATAAATCCGTAGTCGGTTAAAATACGACGCAAATCAGGATGCCCGTCGAATAAAATACCATATAAATCAAAAGCTTCACGTTCAAACCAATTCGCCGATTGCCAAATACTCAGCACCGAATCGACTTGGGGCAGTTCGCCTTCTGCGAAAACCCGCACCCGCAAACGTTGATTATTTTTCACCGATAACAAATGATACACCACCGCAAAACGGGGTTTATCCCAGGTTTTTTCCTGATGTACTGCTTTATCGACTCCGCGGCTAAACCCTTGACGGGTGGCGTTTTCCGTATCCCAATCGGCTTGTCCGTATTCGGAATAATCCACGCCACAAACATCAATCAATTGTTCAAATCCGAATTCATCGCGCAGCGCACGACACACCGTCAACAACTGCGGGGTAGCGACTTCAAGGGTCAATTCGCCCAAAGCGAACTGCGCACTGAGCAATGCCTCGGCGAATTGTTGTTGTAAACGGGGCAATAACGACTCAACCATAACACTTACACCTTAAATGCTGGCTTTATAAAAGAAAATTAACTGGCGCGGGCGATGGTATTGGTGCGACGGATTTTATTTTGTAATTGCAAAATACCATACAACAGGGCTTCAGCGGTAGGCGGACAGCCCGGCACATAAATATCCACAGGCACCACGCGATCACAGCCACGTACCACAGAATAAGAATAATGGTAATAACCGCCGCCGTTGGCACAAGACCCCATGGAAATCACCCAACGTGGTTCTGGCATTTGGTCATACACTTTACGCAAAGCGGGAGCCATTTTATTGACCAAAGTCCCGGCGACAATCATCACATCGGATTGGCGCGGACTGGGACGAAACACAATCCCAAACCGATCCAAGTCATAACGCGACGCACCCGCTTGCATCATTTCCACCGCACAACACGCCAGACCAAAGGTCATCGGCCACATGGAACCGGTGCGCGCCCAATTAATTAATTTATCGGCATTGGTGGTGACAATGCTTTCTTGAAAAACACCGGCTATTCCCATTCTAATGCTCCCTTTTTCCACTCATAAATAAAACCAACCACCAAAATGAGCAGGAAAATAAACATCGCAATAAAACTAGACCAACCTAATTGGTCAAAAACCACTGCCCAAGGGAATAAAAACGCAATTTCTAAATCGAAAATAATAAACAGAATGGCCACCAGATAATAACGCACATCAAAGCGCATCCGTGCATCTTCAAAGGCTTCAAAACCGCACTCATAGGGCGAATTTTTCTCATGGTCGGGTTTTCTGCTTCCCATTAAAAATCCGATGAGAATAGGGCCAGTCCCCACAAGCAGACCGACTCCAATAAACAGCAGAATTGGTAAATAAGTTTCCAACACCATAATGATTAACTAACCTGATTCCGTTGGCTGACACAAGCCGCCTTGATTACCGCCAAAACAACACGTATTTTACGGCCACATTTTCTAAAACACACTCCTTGCTCAATCAAGGAGGAGATAGGGCATTGTCGCCATGAATGACAACAAGCACCCGGCAATGCGCGCTAAGTTTAACAGAGACGACGGGTAAAAATCGATTTTTTTGCAAAAAATTTATAATGGAGATAACCATTTTTTATTGGTTGTATAATACATGATAACAGATGTCAAGGCAGGCTTGAGCATCTTAATTGCATCACTAAGAAAACTTTATTCGCTATTCTGATGTGACTGGATTTAGGATAATCTTATCCATATCACAACCGAGGTAAGGCGACCATCAACACCTGACCGTTTTTGTATAATGAGCAGGGAATGCTGAAAAGGCGTTATTCTTTTTTATTTATCTTCAATAAGTTAAGGAGCATGTCATCATGACTTTAAAATTAGCAAGCACATTATTAATCGCTTCAACGTTCGCCGTTGCGGGCTGCACCGCCAGCGCGCCTTCTAAACAAACCACAGGTGCTGCCATTGGAGGGGTATTGGGTGGCGTGGCGGGGTCTCAAATCGGTGGCGGACGCGGTCGCACCGTCGCAACGATTGCGGGGGTATTGCTTGGTGCGGCGATTGGTGGCGCGGTGGGTTCATCAATGGATCAATCCGACCAAATCGCCGCACAAACCGCCCTAGAGAATAGCCGCGATAATCAGGTCAATGAATGGCGTAATCCAAATACTAACGTAGTCTATCAAGTCACGCCCACCAACACCTACCAAACCAGCGCGGGCGAATACTGTAGAGAATTCAAAACCGTCGCCGTCATCGACGGCCGCCAAGAAACCGTTCACGGCACAGCCTGTCGTCAACCCGATGGCACGTGGAAAAATATCAGCTAATTTTTCTTAATGTTTCCTTACTTCTGCATGATAAGTGGAAGTAAGGAACGAGAAAAATCCGAACGCAAACCCAACAAAAAAAACCAAAACCACTCCACAAATCCGATCACAAATCGAAAGCAAAATAAGTTATTTTCTAAGCTCTCCGATTTCACCTATAAAAATGCGCTTATTTTTTGCTATAATCCTACTTTCAAATCGCAAAAACCAACACGGGATCACTATCATGGGTTTAAAATTTATCAGCGAAGCGTTTAATTTTCATTTTAGCGTCAATGGCGAACGCTATGAGGTTCGCTTAGAACGAGAAAGTTTATTAGAAAATTGGTTTATTACCATTGTCAATACCGATACCGATGCAGTATTGAAAAGTACAATGGGTAAAAAAGATATGGTCGGCGATAGAATGAGCGCGGAAACTTTATTGCGCGAAGCATTAAAGTTAAATTAATCATTTTGTGCTGATGTCCATCACTGCCAATTTATACTGAATTATTGCCGAGGGGGGCGCATGAATTCCGCTGTTAATCCACGTTTTGTCAGTCGTTTGACCCGTCAAACATTAGCCCTTATTTTAGCGGGTGGGCGTGGGCATCGTTTGGGGCCGCTGACGGCGTGGCGCGCTGAACCTGCTTTGCCTTTTGGGGGTAAATTTAGAATTATCGATTTTCCACTTTCTAATTGTATCAATTCAGGTATTCGGCAAATTGGTGTTTTAACCCAATATAAATCACATTCTCTCATTCGCCATATTCAGAAAGGTTGGGGATTTTTACGGGGTGAATTTGGCGAATTTGTGGAATTATTACCCGCACAACAACGGGTCAATGAAACGTCATGGTATCAAGGAACGGCTGATGCCGTGTATCAAAATTTAGACATTATTCGCAGTCATCGTCCTGAATATGTTGTTGTTTTAGCGGGGGATCAAATCTATAAAATGGATTATGGCCCGATGATCGCTTATCACTTGGAAAAAGGCGCAGATATGACAATTGGTTGTTTGCCTGTGCCGTTGGATATAGCGCGTCAATGTGGCGTGTTAAAGCTCAATGATAATGCACAAGTTCTTGCTTTTACTGAAAAACCAAATGATCCAGAGTTTTTAACCGATCAACCTGAACATGCACTGGCTTCAATGGGTATTTATGTTTTTTCTACCCAGTTTCTTTTTGATATTTTATTTGAAGATGCCCAGCGTACCGATTCTAGCCATGATTTTGGGCGCGATGTGATTCCGCATATTTTGCCAAAAGCCTCGCTTTATGGTTATTTATTTAAAAATACAGGCAGTTCAGAACAAAAAGTGTATTGGCGCGATGTGGGGACGGTGGATAATTACTGGTCAGCGAATATAGAATTAGTGGGCGTTAATCCAGAATTAAATATGTATGATAGCCAATGGCCAATTTGGACGTATCAAGAACAATTACCACCCGCAAAATTTGTTTTTAATCTCCCCGAAAAGCAAGGCATTGCGATCAGTTCAATGGTGTCTGGAGGGTGTTTTATTTCGGGAGCAAAAATTCACCGTTCTTTACTTTTTTCTAATGTTTGGGTAAAAGAAAAATCTGTGGTGGAAGATTCAGTGATTTTACCTGATGTGCAAATTGGCGAAAATTGTCACATTCGGCGGGCATTAATTGATCGCCGTTGTCACATTCCTGCGTATACAAATATTGGCATAGACCCTGTGGCCGATGCGGCACGTTTTCATGTGTCGGAATCGGGAGTGGTTTTGGTGACGGCTGAAATGTTGGGACAAAAACAACATGTTGCCTAACGTTTTGAATTGATTGAAAATAATGGAATAGAAGCGATGCGTATTGGTGCTTACACTCTCACTTCCCCCTTAATCCTCGCGCCGATGGCTGGTGTGACGGATCGTCCTTTTCGGCAATTGTGCAAGCGATTGGGCGCGGGAATGGCGGTATCTGAAATGGTTTCAGCCAATTCTTTGCTGTGGGGCAGTGAAAAAACGCGGCGGCGTGCCGATCATTTGGGCGAAACAGAACCGCGCAGCATACAAATTGTTGGGGCTGATCCGCAGTTGATGGCCGAAGCAGCGCGCTACAATGTAGCCAATGGCGCGGATATTATTGACATTAATATGGGATGTCCTGCGAAAAAAGTGTGTAACGTGATGGCTGGATCGGCATTATTGAAAGACGAAAAGCGCGTGGCTGAAATTTTGGCCGCGGTGGTGAATGCGGTAGAAGTGCCTGTCACCTTAAAAATTCGCACGGGTTGGGATAAAAACCAACGCAATGCCGTACAAATTGCCGCCATCGCTGAAGCCGCTGGCATACAAGCACTGGCGATCCATGGACGTACTCGCGCCTGTGCTTACACAGGACATGCAGAGTATGACACTATTGCCGAAGTGAAACAACACGTTAGTATTCCAATTATTGCCAATGGCGATATTCGTACGCCACAAGAGGCTAAGGCTGTACTCGACTACACCAAAGCCGATGCGGTCATGATCGGTCGTGCGGCGCAGGGTCGTCCGTGGATTTTTCGGGAAATTGACCATTATTTAACAACAGGTGAATTACTGCCTGAACCGTCAATTGAAGAAATCCGCGATATTTTGTTGGGACATTTGCAGCAACTGTATGAATTTTATGGAGAATATACAGGAGTGCGCATGGCACGCAAGCATTTATCGTGGTACAGCAAAGGACAGCGCGAAGCCAGCGTTTTCCGCGATGAAATGAATCGCACCACATCCCGTAGCGCACAATTACAACTCACCACGCAATTTTTTGCGCAATTAATTGAGCAGCAGGCGGCGTAATGTTTATGGAATGGGGATGATTGGAATCATGTTATTGAGGGGGAAAAATCGGGAAATTGTTGATGCGGGGTTTACCTTATTAGAAGTGGTTATTGTCACGTTAATTATTGGTATTTTATTGACATTAACCACCTTGTCATTAGAGCGGGACGGCGCGCAACGTGAGGGTGAACGACAGGCGCGACGGATGGTGGATCGTTTGCAATGGGGTTGTGAGCGGGCGATTTTACAGGGGCGGTTATTGGGAGTGTATTTTTCTGCAACGGGCTATGCGTTTTATCAATGGCGGGAGGCGCAATGGCAATTGAGTACAGATGATCCCCTTTTTGAAACGCAGTCATGGCCAAACGGTTGGCAAACTCGTTTATGGTTAGAACAACAACCCGTTGATTTTACAGAGAAAAAAATACCGCAAGTGCTGTGTTCACCCAGCGGGGAAAGCACTGTTTTTGAGCTACACTTAAAGCATGAAAGTGACACATACTCAACTTCAAGCGTGATCATTTATAGCGAAGGTTGGGGGGAAATCGGTATAAAATATGTAAAGTGACAGACTATTTTAATTCAAATAGAAAAAGAAAATTGCATCAGTTTCTTATCTTTTTTCTCGGTAAAAATCGGCGTTGCATTCACTCCAAAAATTTGCTGCATTCTATCGGTTGTTAAAACCTCTTCCACGCTGCCAATTATTGCACATTTTTGGTCGGTTAATAAAATCACTTTATCGGCATAACGAGCGGCAATATTAATGTCATGAGTAGAAAAAATAATTGTTTTTTCTTGCTGTACTAATTGTTGGGCTAATTTAAAAATAGCTAAGGTATGGGCAATATCCAGATTGGCAGTGGGTTCGTCCAACAATAAATAATCCGCGCCTGTCACCAAAGCCCGTGCAATTAAAACACGTTGGCGTTCGCCGCTAGACAATTGATCAATAAAACGACAGCGCAGATGGGCGCAATCTGTCCATTGTAACGCTTTATCCACAGTCACGCGATCCTGCACCGTGGGCATTTGAAAACGAGACCAATACGGATGCCGCCCCATCATCACCACTTCTTCTACCGAAAAACGAAAAGAAATCGGATGATTATGCGGTAAATAAGTGATGAATTGAGCGCGTTGTTTTGGGGTAAATTGGGTTAATAATTGTTGTTTTAAATAAATTTCACCCCGCGTAGGCACAAGCAAACCCGCACAAAGACGTAATAACGTCGTTTTTCCCGCACCATTCACACCCAATAGGGCAATCATTTTGCCTTTTTCTATCGTTAAAGATATATCTTGTAATAAAATCTGTTGTTGCCAGTGATAGCTGACTTTTTTTAATTGCAACATGGGATTGATTCAATTAATAATTAGTGATCAGCAATTCATTTATTTGTCCACGTTTATTGGCTTGACAATTAATCATTCGATGCGCGGTGACTCGATGAATGCGATAATCGGCATAAAGATGATCAAAAAAATGATCGGCTTTATTTTCATTTTTAGGATCGGAATTGCTTAACATTAATTTAGCCTTTTTTTCTACGTCCAGTTTCTTAAAAAAACTGGCTAACTCAAGCTGTGCTTTATCGGTAAAAATAGAACCCGAATAGGTAGTAAAATGAGCCGTTTTACTCACAGGGCGATAAGGAGGATCAAAATAAACCAAAGTACGATCATTAACCACAGAAAAACAGTCTTGATAGCTCGCTAATTTAATCTCTGTCCGTTGCAATAAACCAGACACAGCAAAAATATTGGCTTCGTCTAAAATAGTTGGATTTTTATATCGTCCAAATGGTACATTAAATTGACCTTTCGCGTTGAGACGAAACAAACCATTAAAACAAGTTTTATTTAAAAAAATAAATTGCGCAGCTTTTGTAATCCTATTCTGATCAGGCGATTGCGTATTAAATTGTTCTCGTGTCGCATAAAAAAATTGGCTGCGCTTTTCCTCTGATAATTGGCGATATTGCTGTTGGTATTGAGCCAAAACAGTGACTAATTGTTCAGGTTGTTGCTGAATCACTTGATAAGTCAAAATTAAATCCACATTAACATCAGAAATAAGGCTATATTGAATAGGAAAACGCTGCATTAATGCAAAAAAAACCGCGCCCCCACCAATAAAAGGTTCAATATATTGTTCAATTTCTCCTTGATGCAATTCCTTGGGATAATAACTTTCAAATTGTTTTAATAATTGCGCTTTACCGCCAGCCCATTTTAAAAAAGGTTTAGCCACAACACATATCCTAAAAAAACCTGTGTCAAATTGTTTGATTTCGCTTTTATCGCGTTTAATCAATGTGTCCACGCAATGAATTAGGCAGAGCTTCCGTAATGGTAACGGTAATGAATTGACCGATTAAGTCTTTATTTCCTTTAAAATTAACCACGCGATTATTTTCTGTGCGTCCGGATAATTCTTCAGGATTTTTACGTGATGGGCGTTCGACAAGAATGGTTTGTTGCGTCCCGACCATCGCTTGACTGATGGCTTGTGCCATTGCGCTAATGCGTTGTTGCAATTGCGCCAAACGATCTTTTTTAACCGCCATTGGCACATCGTCGGGAAAATCGGCCGCAGGCGTTCCCGGCCGCGCACTGTAAATAAAACTAAAAGAATGATCAAAACCAATTTCTTCAATTAACGCCATTGTCGCTTGAAAATCAGCTTCCGTCTCTCCGGGAAAACCCACGATAAAATCAGAAGATAAGCTAATATTCGGCCGCAATTGGCGTAAACGACGAATTTTTTGTTTATATTCCAAAGCAGTATGACCGCGTTTCATGCGACTGAGAATGACATCAGAACCACTTTGTACTGGTAAATGCAGGTGATTAACTAACTGCGGCACTTGTTGATACACATTAATTAAATTATCTGAAAATTCAACAGGATGCGATGTGGTATAGCGAATGCGATCAATGCCTTCAATCGCCGCCACATAGGTGATTAACAAGGCTAAATCGGCTTCGTCGCCATCGGCCATACGGCCGCGATAGGCATTGACATTTTGTCCTAACAGATTGACTTCACGCACGCCTTGCGCGGCTAAAGAGACAATTTCTGCAATCACATCGTCAAAAGGACGGCTGACTTCCTCGCCTCGCGTGTAGGGAACGACGCAAAATGTACAATATTTGCTGCACCCCTCCATGATCGACACAAACGCGCTCACGCCATCGGCTTGATGTTCGGGTAAACGGTCGAATTTTTCGATTTCAGGAAAAGAAACATCTATCGCCAATTGATGCGTGCGTTGGGCTTGGCCGATTAATTCGGGCAAGCGGTGTAAAGTTTGCGGGCCAAAGATAACATCGACATAAGGCGCACGGTGGCGAATGGCTTCGCCTTCTTGACTGGCTACGCAGCCGCCTACGCCAATGACAAGATTTGGATTACGTTGTTTCAATTCGCGCCACATGCCCAATTGAGAAAATACTTTTTCTTGGGCTTTTTCCCGAATAGAACAGGTGTTTAGCAGTAAAACATCAGCGATTTCAGGATCATCCGTGATTTCTAACTGATGTGATACTTTTAAGGCTTCGGCCATGCGAGAAGAGTCATACTCATTCATCTGACAACCGAATGTTTTTATATACAGTTTACGTCCCATAATGTTACATATCTTTGGCGAGTGAAAAGCAAAATATCGCCAAATTATAGCAAAATTGGCTGAATTTCGGAGAATGACGCATTAACGAATTTTATCGCCTGCGGTTTGTTTATCGGCATGGTAAGACGAACGTACCATCGGCCCGCTGGCGACATTGCGAAAGCCCATTTTTTCGGCAGTCGCTGCTAACTCATTGAATTCGTCAGGAGTCACATAACGATGTACGGGTAAATGATGGCGACTGGGTTGTAAATACTGTCCCAAGGTCAACATATCACATTGATGTTGCCGTAAATCTAACATGACCGCTTCAATTTCTTCCCGTTCCTCGCCTAAACCCAGCATTAAGCCTGATTTAGTCAAAATGTCAGGATGACGCTGTTTAAATAATTGTAATAAATTCAATGACCAGTGATAATCCGCACCGGGGCGGGCTTGTTTATATAAACGGGGAACTGTTTCTAAATTATGATTAAAGACATCAGGTTGCGTTTGATCAAAGCAATGCAAGGCTTTTTCTAAGCGTCCGCGAAAATCAGGCACAAGAATCTCAATTTTAGTCTGTGGTGTTTCTTGTCGAATCGCCAGAATACAATCCACAAAGTGTTGCGCTCCGCCGTCGCGTAAGTCGTCCCGATCCACTGAAGTCACCACAACGTAATTCAAGCGCATGGCCGCGACAGTTTCCGCCAATTGCTGTGGTTCTTCGGGATTTAACGGCTCTGGGCGACCGTGTGCGACATCGCAAAAGGGACAACGCCGCGTACAAATATCGCCCATAATCATAAAAGTCGCCGTTCCCCCAGAAAAACATTCGTTTAAATTAGGACAAGCCGCCTCTTCGCAAACGGTATGAAGTTTATGCTGGCGTAAAACAGTTTTTAATTCTTGCACCGCATGACTGGTGGGGATTTTAATGCGAATCCACTCAGGTTTACGTAGCGGAGCTTCTACTAAAGGTTGGATTTTAATAGGAATTTTGGCGGTTTTTTCTGCGCCGCGTTGATGGGTTGCGTGTGAATCAGTTTTGCTCATGGTAAGGTGGCCAGTTTGGGATAAATGATATTAATGCGTGCATTTTACAACAGGATTGCCAACTGTAGGGATTAAAAAGGGATTAAAAAATGGGCGCGACGTTTATTATTACGGGGGATAACTTATTTGACCGTATTTGCCTTTCATCTTCTGCCAAACCAAAATAACAGCAACATCATCACCACCCCCACAATCGCTCCCCCTAAATGCGCGATCCGATTCACATTATCGGCTTGTTCTAATAATTGCGCTTCATTCAGCATTTTTAATAAAACAAATTGCCCTAAAATAAGAATTTCTAATAAATTTCGCCATTCCCAACTTAACTTAATCAATACCGCTACCGTAAATAAACCAAATACTGCACCCGATGCCCCCAATGAATGCAAATCAGTTTCCAAAAAAATAACACTGGCAATACTCGCACCTAAACCACATATTAAATAACTTGAATATAATGCAAGTTCACCTTCTTCCTCTTCGATTAATTTACCAAAAATATAAAGGAAAAATAAATTACCCGATAAATGCTCCCAACCCGAATGGCAAAATAAAGCCGTCACCAATTGATACCATTGCGGATTGCCATGATTTAAGTATAAAAAAGTTAAATCAAAATGCAGAAAATGATCTAAAAAAAAGACGGTTAAATTAATCAGAATTAAGAAAAAAACCGCATTATATTTATACGCTGTCTCTATCGGTTCAACGTGCATAATCATGATACCCAATAAGCCATTAACGCAATGTCCAATCACGCAAATAAGTGGGACTGGCGAGTTCTGGTGACAAAAACTGCCCTTGTGCGGCGGCAAAGCGCGCCAGTGGCACCATGTGAGACGCATGAGGAAAAGTTTCGCCAAAATAAGCAGAAATAATTTTACCTTGTCGGGCGATAGTTTGCTGCAATTCCGTTGCATAAGCCGCCCAACCGCTGCCCGTGCCTAACCAGCTTGTTTCATCAGCCGCTGCCAAAGAAGGTATCACGACGTGTTGGGCTTGGCTGACTTTTTCTTCACCGCATAGACGTGCTATTTTGTCTTTCTCATCAAACTGATACGCGCCCCAGTAGATTTGTGACATACGGGCATCTAACGCCGCCACAACATGCGAGGCGTGATGTTGTTCATGCGCCGCTTGCGCCAACGCCGCCAAATCAGAAATTGCCAATAGCGGCAAATCCACCGCATAGGCAATTCCTTGTGCCACACCACACGCAATACGCAATCCCGTAAAACTCCCCGGCCCACAACCAAAAGCCACAGTGGTTAATTGTTGCGGCATTAATTCTGCTTGTGCCAGTAATTGATCAATCATAGGCAGTATCAATTCGGTATGTTGACGCGGTGCCAATTGTCCCAAACTTAACACATCTTTTTCAGTCGCTAATGCACAAGAACAATACTCTGTCGCGCTGTCAATAATGAGGATATTCATTTAAGCCTCGTTAATAGGAAATGTTAAAACATCGTGAATATGATCCGTACCCAATTGCAACATTAATAAACGATCTAAACCCAATGCCACACCCGAACATGACGGCAAACCCACCTGTAACGCCATTAAAAACCGCTCATCCAGAGGAAATAAAGGTTGTTGCTGTTGTTGACGGGTGGCTAAATCGGCTAAAAAACGTTCTCGTTGTTCTTTGGGATCGGTTAATTCTTCAAATCCATTCGCCAATTCAATTCCACGATAATAAACTTCAAAGCGAGCCGCATAATCAGGATTATCTTCTTTTTTGCGTGCCAATGCCGCTTGTTCTGCGGGAAAATCAATGAGAAACAAAGGACATTCCTGTCCTAAAAAGGGTTCTATATGTTGATTCATTAAAAATTGCAAACAAGCCGAACGAGATAAATTCTGCGCTTGATAATAACCACTGTTTTCCGCCATTTTTTGCAATTCGTGTAAAGGCGTAGAAACAGGACAACAGTTTAAATAGTGAGAAAACGCATTTTTATAACTTAATATTTCTGCTGGCGGACAATGCAATGTTAATTGCAATAGTTCATCTATTTCTTGCAATAATTCATACTGATTCCAATGCGGATGATACCATTCTAATAAGCTAAATTCTGGGTTATGTCGATAACCCTGCTCACCATCTCGAAACACCTTAGTTATTTGATAAATTGCGCCCATTCCCGCCGCCAATAAACGTTTCATAGGCAATTCGGGAGAAGTGTGTAAAAAGAAAGTTTTTACTGAGGCATCGGGCGCATGATAATGCGTGAAAAAAGGCGCAATCGCTGGCTCTGGAACAGCCGCACAAGACAAAATAGGCGTTTCCACTTCTAACACATGTCGGGTCGCAAAAAAATGGCGAATCGCCGCATAAAGTTGCGCTCTGGCACGAATCGCGGCCAGAGAAGCCGTTGGCTGCCAACGCAGTAAGCAATGATCGGTCATAAGAGGTGAGGGGGACAATAACGCAGAAGAATGGGCATAGAATAAAGCCAATTCAGATTATTTGCACAAAAAAAAGCACCCCCGACAAGTATGACGGGGGTGAACTTCCAGACAAGACATCACTAAGCACATCTGGAAACAACATCTCTGCATGAATATACCAATTTTTTCAGAGTCGTATAATAATACTTTTCAAATAGGAGAGAATAATGAACAAAAGATATGAAGATTTAGAAGAATTAATGTCAACAGGTGAAGCGAGAGAAGTGAAGCGAGCGATGGCAGTAAGAATGTCTTTGCTTGGTTTTGTGCGTGCGGAAGCGGCTTTAGCGTGTTGTGTCAGTGTGCAATTTGTGGATAAATGGAAAGCCATTTATTTAGCGTCAGGGGTTGAAGGATTAAAGTTAGCGTATAAAGGCTCACCAGGGTATTTAAAGCCGCGTGAACGAGAAGATGTGATTAATTGGATACAAGAAAAGAAGACAATAACAATAGAGGAACTAAAGAGATACTTAAAAGAGGAGTATGATGTTTTCTATTCTTCAAATACTTCTTATACTAAATTATTAGAAGAAGCGAATTTAAGTTATAAGAAGACACACAAAGAGAATTCGGCAAAAGATGAGGTAAAAGTAGAAGCTAAAAAAAAAGAGATTAAGGATTTAATAGATAAGGAGCGTGAACAGATAGAAAGTGGAGAGGTAATGTACTGGATGCAAGACGAAAGCCATCAGTTGTGGGGAGATATTTGTGGTTATGTTTGGTCGAAAAAAGGAGAAAGAACGTCAATAAAGATGAGTAATTATCGCACTTCTCAAACGTGGTATGGAGCGGTGAATATTTATACGGGAGAATTTATTTTAGATAGGGCAAAGAAAGCTGATACAAAATATACGATAGACTTTATTAACTGGCTCATTTACAGATATAAAGAAGCCCGTCATGTGATTATTTGGGATGGTGCAAGTTATCATCGTTCTGAAGGTTTAAGAACTTATTTAGAGAAATTAAATGGGGGACTTCCAGAATCAGAATGGAAAGTTCGTTTATTAAGATTTGCACCTAATGCCCCAGAGCAAAATCCAGTCGAGGATATTTGGCTTCAAGGTAAGAATTGGGTCAGAAAGAATTTTCATCGCCTATCAAGCTTTAAAGAAGTCACTAGTATGTTTGAGACCTTTTTGTCAGGTAAAGTGTTTAAGTTTAATAAAATTAAACAGTATCTTATACCTAATATCTAGGTAGATATTAAAACTTAATTTGTTTTTATATCTCACATAATTTTGGTATAGTATCGTTCATTCACAATTATTTTGTGTTATAACTGTGTTAAATTTGCGGTCTTTTTTGTAAAGAAATCGCAATATGCGGTTTTTTTATACGTCACGCCCGCACCGCGCAATTTGAGCCGAAATTAAAAAATCTTGACAAACAGAGGAATGACTCTGTTATGTCATATAACCTTAATTCGTTTGAAATAGGAGAGTGGTACTGTTAAGTGGGTTGCGTTACAAAACAACCCCAAAACCATTCCCACCCACCTTAGAGTCAAACGATGATGAGAAAATTAACCATTCGGCTCACTGGTTTTGTGACCGCTTTTTTTATTTTACTGATTGGTTGGCTAACCCCTGCCTACGCAACAACCTGTCCTGCTCCTGTTTACCATGTGGAACAGGCTGAACTTCAACTGGCCTGTGTGCAATTTGGCAGACAAACGCTGTCTATGCACTTGAAATATGATCCATCTGTCGATGATCAGAATGTCCATCTGGCCTTAACTAAACTGGGCAATGCGCAATGTACGCCATTACCCGGCCAATGTGCGCGTTTGGACGCTCAGTTAGAACTGACCATGCCCTTGTTTCTTTCCAATCAACCCGAAGAGAAACATCATGTCACTTTGCGTCATCTGGAGAAAAATGGCGACGCATTTTGGATATTGCATCAAGTTGAACCCTTAGATACTCAAAACCCCATTGTTTTGGAAAAAATCACGTCTAATCCACAGGGAGAATTTACGCAACTTTATGCGTTAAAAGGGGATTTTTCCCATTTTCCGCATAAAAAGGAATTTAAGATTGCGCCAAACGTAAATCCACCTACAGCCACCTTGCAAAATGGGGAAACTTATGCGTTAAAAATATTTCATTTTAACGACTTACATAACAATTTGCGGGTGACAAATAGCGCACGTGGCGACACCCACTACTTGTCACAAATGGTTAAAATAGTTAAAAACACCCGTCAACAGGCTAAAAATAACACTTCGGTGTTATTTCTTTCGGCAGGTGATGATCATATTGGCAACCCATTAGATGAATTACTTGGAGCCGCTGTTGGGGAATTTAAGGCCAGTGCTTCTTATCGGGCTTATTCTGCGGCGGGCGTTGACGCGGCCGTGTTGGGTAATCATGAGTTTGATCGTGGAACAGAAATACTGGCTAAAGCCATTGAATCAGATGCGAATTTTCCCTTATTGTCAGCTAATATTTTTGGTTCTCGTTACCTGAACGACAAACACTATTCCCCTGCGATTATTGGTGTAACCAAAAGTGGAGTACGTGTAGGTATTCTTGGTTTAACCACTAAAATATCGACGCGATTGGGTTCAAGCGACGATCCTAATTCTAATGCGGAAGACATGGCTAAAGTGGCTACACGCGCCATTCCTTATTTAGAACCGTTGGTTGATGTTATCGTTATTTTATCGCATGTTGGATACAATGCGCCCATTGACGGTGCGGTGCGTCATGCGCTGGAATTAGGCGATGTACAAATTGCTGAGGCAGCGGCTTTTGTCAGTGATTTACCAATGGTACTAATCGGTGGTCATACACATACCGTATTGAATGCACAAGGTTTAGATACTTTTCTCAGTGGTATTCCAACTGTACAAGCCGGTTCAAGTGGCAGTCATTTGGGAGAATTTAGTTACACCCTTTTTCCAAGCACAACTTATTTACGCACCCATGCCACTGCCCGTTTACATGGTTTAAAACGACGCGATCAACGTCCAGCCACGATCAATGCAGAAAATTACAATCCTGCTTTGTATGAACAAGACAGCGATGTGGATTTGGAATTTGAACAAAGTGTGATTCAACCTTTGTATGATTTGCTTAAAGTTAAATTAAGCGAACTCATTGGGCAAGCCGGAAACAGTGATGAATTAACCACAGAATCCGTGATTGCCAAGCGTTATTTGGGACAAACGGCGATTCACAATTTTATGAACGATGCCATTGTGGCGCGTAGTGTTCACTTTCCATTGCGGGCGGATAATACACAACAAGTGGATATTGCCGTATTCAATGCGTCGGGTGTCAGTCGTGGTGTAGTGCCAAATCAAATGATTACTTTTGAAGATTGGTTTCAAGTTATGCCGTTTGCGGATTTGATCGTGGTGATTAACATGACGGGGGCCGAAATCAAACAGATGTTAATGAGCAATGCCCAACGTATTTTAAGACCCGAACAATTGGCACAAAATGGTGGCACAGCAACTCCTGAGGATTTGGCGGGATTTGTTTATTCCTATGGTTTTTTGCAGTTTTCTAAAGACCTTAAATACACTATCCGCCTGAATGATCAGCCTAAAAATGCGGTGGCTGAAGCCATTACGATTCAAGGCCGTCCCATTGATGAGGTATTAGATCAAACGTTCCGGGTGGCGTTTGGTGATTTTATTGCCTTGCGCGGCGGTGGCAGTGAAAATTGGCGCGGACAAACCACCGAAGCGGGACAGCCTGCTTTAGGGTTTGATTTAACTGTTTTACCAAAAGACGAAACAGGCTTAATTTATCGCAATGAAATCATCCAACACATTCGCAACATAGGCGCAGTTGATGAAAGCACAGGCGCAGTCGTTGATGACCGCCTAACCATTATTCCCTAATTTTTAACCGCTGTTTTTCCGTCTCCTTCCTGCGCTGTCATCGGAAGGGGACGGAATATGTCGCACAGATTTAACTCATCTATCCCAAATGGCATTATTAAATAATTTCAGCCTCTCGCCTCTTTTCTTTGTAAAAACTCAATGCTCTTTTGTCACTCATTTTGCCATAACCCGGATTAACGGAATGAGACAAATGTCTCAAATGCGATTTATCGCCTTGTTCTAAGTGTTTTGTCCCTTGCGAAGCTAAGGTTTTTTTATCATGCTATAAACCAGTCAAGCGACAAATCCCTATTTTTTATCTCACAAAAATAGACTGCCTCATGTGATTTTTTATAAAGGAGT
Source organism: Thioflexithrix psekupsensis (assembly GCF_002149925.1). Taxonomy (NCBI): domain Bacteria; kingdom Pseudomonadati; phylum Pseudomonadota; class Gammaproteobacteria; order Thiotrichales; genus Thioflexithrix; species Thioflexithrix psekupsensis. Next base: position 83,158 of record NZ_MSLT01000019.1, read on the forward strand.
TCATGTTATGCGAAAAGCATTCATCATTCTATTGTTGACCTTATTGAGTGGCGTAAATGCGCAAGCCAACGAAGTATTAAAACAATTATTAGCGGAATATCAGAAGGAAGCCAACTCTCCTTTTACCGTTGAAGCAGGACAAGCCTTGTGGAAAACAACAACGCTTGATTCAGAAAGCAACACACTGCGTCAATGTGCCGATTGTCACACTGCTGATTTAACCGCTAAAGGCAAGCATGTTAAAACGAGCAAAGACATTCCCCCATTGGCTCCTTCTGCGAATCCGAAAAGTTTAACTGATGTGCGTCAAATAGAAAAATGGCTATTACGCAATTGCAAATGGACATTGGGTCGTGAATGCACTGCCCAAGAAAAAGGGGATTTATTAACCTTTATTAATGCTCAATAATTTTTTAAGGATTATCTGCAATGAATATCGATACATTCAACCTATTAAAAAGCACCTTTGCTTTAGCATTAGGCATTAGCATCATTACGGGTACAACGTTATTATTAGCCAGTGAATATGGACGCAAGCAATATGAAGAAGATCGAGTGCCTGCTGTAACCCACAGCCTTTATCGTGAAGAATGCGGCACCTGTCATTTTGCTTATCAACCCGCGTTTTTACCCGCTCGCTCATGGCAGGCCATGATGGATAATTTGGCCGATCATTTTGGCGAAAATGCCGAATTATCAGCCGACACTCAACAAACGATTACCGACTATTTAACGGCTCACGCTGCGGATAAATACGCAGGTGGCCATTCTTTTCTCAAACGCATCGCGGATGGAGATACGCCATTACGAATTACAGAAACACCATTTTTTCGCCATGAGCATGACGAATTGCCAACGCGTTTAGTACAAGACAATGTGGATGTACAATCTTTTAGCCGCTGCAACACTTGTCATACCAAAGCAGAGCAAGGTATTTATGATGAAGATACGGTGAAAATTCCGAATTACGGGAGATGGGATGATTAATTGCTGTTTAGAGATGACCGCCTAACCATTATTCCCTAATTTTTAACCGCTGTTTTTCCGTCTCCTTCCTGCGCTGTCATCGGAAGGGGACGGAATATGTCGCACAGATTTAACCCATCTATTTTAAGTCCATTCTTCGGCATTCACAAAAACATCTTTTTGCCTAAATCAGAATATTCCGCATTTTTGAATTTTCAGATTATACAAATAATGAATTACTTGATTATTTTGTTTTTCAGAATGAATCAATTTTGTCCATTTTTTAATTCTGCTTCGGACAAAATAAGGGCGTTATGAATCACATTATTTTGCTATAGTAAACAATAAGCAACAAGGTTTATATGATATGATTTGTGGAGCAATTCTGATTTAGCAATGCCATATTTTTGTTTAACGACTTACGCCTAATTAAGAATAAAACATCACATGAATATCCTACGCCCACCATTTCCCAATGTCTCATTATGTTTATGTCTGTTTCTTTCTGTTCATACGGTTTTTGCCCGCGATTGTTCTCCCAATGAAGACATATCTGGTTTGATGGCTTTGACAATAGAACAATTAATGCAGATAGAAATTGCCGCTGTCTCCAAAGTCAACGAAGATTTACATACTGCACCCGGCGTAGCAAGCGTCATCTCCAGAGAAGAAATGAATCGTTTTGGTGGTCATTCCTTATACGAAATTCTTGAAAGAGTCGCGGGAGTGTACATGGGGGGAAGCATTCTCTACCCGCGTAATAATGCAGTCATACGTGGCGATCAAGTCAATGGCTTAGATAGACGTGTACTGGTATTGCTTAATGGTCGGCCATTTCGAGATGCACTTAATGGAGGCATTAATTACACTCTGTATAATGCTTTTCCCGTGGCTGCTATTGAACGCTTAGAAATCATTCGCGGGCCGGGGTCAGTTTTGTATGGTACGAATGCTTACAGCGGGGTCATTAATATCATAACTCGCAACACGCTATCCAATGAATGTGCGGATCAAGAATTGGAAATAGGCGTGAGTGGAGGAAGTTTTGGCCATCATGCCGTTAATGGTCATTTCACACGTCTGAATGAAGACTATTATTTAGCACTAGGTTTAGGCTACGTGGATGAAGACGGATGGGATTTTAATGCGATAGACTTACAAGGGCAAATGGACAGCCGCAAAATGGGGAGACGTGATCTTGGTTTGAGTTTGAACGCGGGTTATTCTGATTTTGAGTTTAACCTCGCCTTGCTTAAATCTACCCAAAATTACATTGGTACAAGTATGCTATGGACACCGCCTACAGAAACATCAGTTACCCGTTTACTGGGTGATTTAGGTTATCACTTAGATTTGTCGCCTGAGCGCAAACTTAATTTCAATCTGACTTACAATCTGAATAACATGTTCTCTGAATCGCCCATTCCATCAAGTTTGTCATTAAGCAGCAAAACTCACTCTGTGCTATTGGAAGGTAATCAGCATTGGCAGACTGAAAAATTTACTTGGTTGCTGGGAGCTAGTTTAGAATACGCATGGAGTGGCAAGATACGTTCATGGACACAAGCCGGTGATGTACTTGGGCGACAGCCATCCTATCACGACACCATTGCCCTTTTTTATACCCAATTTGACTATACATTTGACCGAACTCGTTTGACTATCGGGGGACAGATGGTCAAAAATCCTAAACAAAATTGGTATTTTGTACCGCGTTTAGGCTTGAGTCATGAAATTACGCCGAATTTTAGTGCTAAGTTATTGTACAGTGAGGCTTATCGTGCGGCCACACAGGTAGAAAGAAATGCCCAATTGCCCGCTTTACAAGGTACACCTGATTTAGCACCCGAAAAAGTTGGCACTTTCGATGCGCAGCTATTTTACCATCAAGATCAAGGGCAAATTAGTTTGACTTATTTTCGTAGTCAACAGGAAGATTTAATCACTCGCGGTTTATTGCCGGGAGAATCGCGGCGAAGACATTTTAACTTAGGCAGTTTAACGTTGCATGGTATTGAGCTAGAAGGCAAGTTTTCACCGGAAGAAAGATGGTTTATTACCAGTTCATTAACTTATCAAACCAATAAAGATGGTCATGGAGTCAAGAATTATACATTAGCACCCAATTGGCTATTTAAGTACGGCGTTAGTTACGTGTTTCCTTCTAATTTAAGTCTGGGTTTATTTCATCAATACGTGAGCCAAATGCCAGGAATTGAGCAGCGCAATCCCAAAGCCATTCAATATAATCCAGAACCCAGTGCCTATCATTTGCTTAGTCTTAATATTGATTTACCATTAGGTAAAAGATTTGGTTTATCTGACGATCAGGATTTTGTTCTGAATGCTTATATTTACAACTTGCTAGATGCAGAGATTTATACCCCAGAGATTAACAGAGAGGACATGTCATCTGTACCAGCTAAATCAGGCCGAGCGGCTTATGCGGGTTTTGGGATGCGGTTTTAATCTATACCAAAATTAAGCCATTAGATAAAACTTTTCTGTCTGAATCAGAATTGACAGAATTTTAGGATTTTCAGAATTAAAGAATAAAAAACCAATTGAAAACGAGCGACTTGCAAGTATCAATTTTGAAAATTTTTTAATTCTGTAAATTCTGATTCTGACAAAATAAGGATTCTACGAACCCTATCTTTTTGGTATATTATAGGATAGCTGATTTCCGTTGTTAGGCAAAATTTACAATCTACTGCAAATGAAAAATACCAATGGATTTTGAATGGGATAAGACCAAAGCGTCTACCAATCAGAGAAAACACGGTATTTCCTTTGAAGAAGCCAGCGAAGTATTTAATGATGACTTTTCGTCTTGCGTCCCTGACCCTGATGGTGACTACGGAGAAGAGAGATATTTGATTTTCGGTCTTTCATCAAAAGGCACGCCGCTTGTGGTTTCTTTTACAGAAAGAGGCGATGCCATTCGCATTATTTCGGCAAGGCATATGACCAAACAGGAGCGTGAAGCCTATGAACAATGAAGAGGATACATTACGGCCTGAATATTCAGCAGACCTTATCAAGTCTGGGGTACGAGGAAAATATGTCAAACGCTATCGGGAAGAAACAAATATTGTTGTTATTTCTCCGGAATTGCACAAGCTTTTTCCTGATTCAGAGGCTGTTAATAAAGCATTACGTCAATATGCAAGAGAACACGGTATGGCATTAGCGTAACGGTTCGCTCAAAGCCCGACCACCCAGTCGGGCTTTTTCAGTTTGATTTTCATCTGTACCAGCCAAATCAGGCCGAGCGGCCTATGCGGGTTTTGGGATGCGGTTTTAATCTATACCAAAATTAAGCCATTAGATAAAACTTTTCTGTCTGAATCAGAATTGACAGAATTTTAGGATTTTCAGAATTAAAGAATAAAAAATTTACCGAAAAAAACAATACAAAAATTATGTGAGATATAAAAACAAATTAAGTTTTAATATCTAGCTAGATATTAGGTATAAGATACTGTTTAATTTTATTAAACTTAAACACTTTACCTGACAAAAAGGTCTCAAACATACTAGGCAGTGTCGTCACGAGGGGATAAAAGGTATAATTTGAGTAAATGAGCTAACAGAGAGGAACATAGAAATGGAAAGCTATCAGAGACATGACATGACAGACAGAATGTGGGAGATATTGGAGCCACTCTTACCTGGCAAAGCAGGAGGTCACGGTGGAGTAGCGAAAGATAATCGTGGATTTATCAATGGAGTATTTTGGATAATGCGAACGGGTGCGCCGTGGAGAGACTTACCATCGTGTTATGGGGGTTGGAAAAATACCCATCGTCGTTTTTGTCGTTGGCGAGACAAAGGGATTTGGGAGGAGTTGCAGCTCAAGGTGCAAGATGATCCAGACGTTGAGTGGCTGATGATAGATTCGAGCCACATCAAAGTACATCCTCACGCGGCAGGGGCAAAGGGCGGGAATCAAGACATGAGTCGCACAAAAGGGGGATCAATACAAAGGTACACCTCGTTGTAGACGCACATGGGATGCCACTTAAAGTCATCATTACTAAGGGAACGACAGGAGATTGTACTCAGGCAGAGGCTTTATTAGAGGATTTAGAGGGTGATGCGTTACTGGCTGACCGTGCTTATGATACCAATAAAATCATAGAATTAGCTGCTTCTAAAGCAATGGAAGTGGTTATTCCTCCCAAGAAAAATCGTAAAGAGCCGCGTCCGTTTGACAAAGAACTTTACCAATTGCGTCATCTGGTTGAGAACGCATTTCTTCACCTTAAACAATGGCGGGGTATCGCCACTCGGTATGCCAAAAATACCGCCTCCTTTCTCGCCGCTGTACAAATTCGATGCCTCTTTCTTTGGTTACAAATCTTGTGACGACACTGTCTAGTGACTTCTTTAAAGCTTGATAGACGATGAAAATTCTTTCTGACCCAATTCTTACCTTGAAGCCAAATATCCTCGACTGGATTTTGCTCTGGGGCATTGGGCGCAAATCTTAATAAACGAACTTTCCATTCTGATTCTGGAAGTCCCCCATTTAATTTCTCTAAATAAGTTCTTAAACCTTCAGAACGATGATAACTTGCACCATCCCAAATAATCACATGACGGGCTTCTTTATATCTGTAAATGAGCCAGTTAATAAAGTCTATCGTATATTTTGTATCAGCTTTCTTTGCCCTATCTAAAATAAATTCTCCCGTATAAATATTCACCGCTCCATACCACGTTTGAGAAGTGCGATAATTACTCATCTTTATTGACGTTCTTTCTCCTTTTTTCGACCAAACATAACCACAAATATCTCCCCACAACTGATGGCTTTCGTCTTGCATCCAGTACATTACCTCTCCACTTTCTATCTGTTCACGCTCCTTATCTATTAAATCCTTAATCTCTTTTTTTTTAGCTTCTACTTTTACCTCATCTTTTGCCGAATTCTCTTTGTGTGTCTTCTTATAACTTAAATTCGCTTCTTCTAATAATTTAGTATAAGAAGTATTTGAAGAATAGAAAACATCATACTCCTCTTTTAAGTATCTCTTTAGTTCCTCTATTGTTATTGTCTTCTTTTCTTGTATCCAATTAATCACATTTTCTCGTTCACGCGGCTTTAAATACCCTGGTGAGCCTTTATACGCTAACTTTAATCCTTCCACCCCTGACGCTAAATAAATGGCTTTCCATTTATCCACAAATTGCACACTGACACAACACGCTAAAGCCGCTTCCGCACGCACAAAACCAAGCAAAGACATTCTTACTGCCATCGCTCGCTTCACTTCTCTCGCCTCACCTGTTGACATTAACTCTTCTAAATCTTCATATCTTTTGTTCATTATTCTCTCCTATTTGAAAAGTATTATTATACGACTCTGAAAAAATTGGTATATTCCTCCTAGTTATTTTGAAGGATGGACAGAAATCACCACTAATCATGCTGAGCAACTGCGAGTTATGGTTCGAGAATATTTGAGGGATTTATAAAATGCCAATAACACAATATCAAAACAATACATCCATTTATAAAAAGGGTGATCAAAAAGTGTATGATATTACTGATGAAAAAAGAGCATGGTATAGGAAAATATCTCATGAATCACGCCTATCTAAACTTTCTGCCGAAGAAGGACTTATTGATAGTATACATGAAATAAATAAACCACGATTTGACCCTGATTTATTAATGCCTCAATTAGAATCCAATGGTTTAACGGCAATCAGTCTGTTTAGTGGTGGCGGTGGTTTAGATTTAGGCTTTCTTAGAGCAGGCTACCAACACATAGCCTCTTATGAACTTATACTGATATGTAAAGATACATTAACTACCAATCTTGAATCTACAAATATATATTGTGGCCCAGACGAAGGTGATGTGAGAAAAGTGAATTGGAATATTTACAAAGACAAAGTAGATATTGTTCATGGTGGGCCACCGTGCCAACCGTTTTCAGTAGCAGGATCACGAAAAGGTGCAGATGATGAAAGAAACATGTGGGGAGAGTTCAGTAGAGCGGTTAATGCGATGAAACCTCGCGTTTTCATAGCAGAAAATGTACTGGGAATACTTAATCCAAAGTTTAATGACTTTGTAAAAAAGTATATATTGAACGAGTTGACAGATTATTCAATAACTACATTTAAGATGCACACCGCTGATTATGGGGTTCCACAGATTAGAGAAAGAGTTTTCTTTGTTGGCTTTAGAAATAAACCACGATTGAATAAATTTACCCCTCCCTCCCCCACGCATACTTGGGATCATTTAGGAAAAAATGATTCTTACCCTAATTGTTTGTTATTTGATACGGGACTTGAAAAAACAAAAGGGGTTAGGGATTGTCTGGGGCTACACAGCATCGGGTTTGATAATTTAGCCCCGACTATCAGAAGTGCCTTCACAGGAAAAAGAAATACAACATCTATTTTAAATAGCACAGCGGGTCAAAAATCTTGGGGAGATATGCAAATATGGCCTAATGGAATTCAGTCGAGTAGAGAAAAGGCATCAGCCTTTCCCGCTAAAAATAAGCACTTTAGACTGTCAGTTCAAGATGTCGGGTTAATTCAAGGATTTCCAGAGTCATGGAAATTTGCAGGGGCGGTGTATCAAGTTCTTGGTCAAATTGGCAACTCAGTTTCCCCTCCTGTTGCCTATCATGTTGCAGTAAGCGTGGCAAATGCGTTGAAAAACACATAACAAGGCACTGCACCAGACCGCAATTCCGCTGCGCTCCACTGTCGCTGGTGAGAGCTTGGTCGTTAGGGCAAAATTTCGTTAAATACCAAATAAAAATTACTCATGTCTAAGGACGAAAACCAAAGTAGAATTCAGCCTCTTACCGGAGGAGGAAATAGATCACTGACAATGACATTTACTCCAGATGAAGTCGCTGTAATTGATGAGATGGTTACAATTTTCGGTGACTCCAGGGAAGATGTTGTTATAAAAGCAGTTAGCCTACTTTATACAGTTTATAAAGAAGACGAGAATGCAAAAAATGTTTTTCTTCAAGTTGGAACAAAAAGAGTTGTTATACCATTAAAATAAGAACTAAACTTTTAGTATTGCATATGCCTAGAAAATCACAAGTAGGATTATTAACCGTCATTAGGGATGAGTCTAATGTTAGAGGGTTAATTGCTTTAATTTTTATGCTCATGTTTTCAGTTTTTGTGTTTGGCTCCGTAGTTCTAGCAACCATTAGTTTGTTTATGACATTAGAAGGAAAAGCTGCTGAAGCAAAAGAGTTAATTCTAACAATTTCAGGGGTATTTTCTGGACCACTAGGCTTAATTTTAGGGTATTATTTTCGTTCCGAAATTGAAAAGAAACACTCGCCCTAACTTATCACTCAAAGCCCGACCACCCAGTCGGGCTTTTTCAGTTTGATTTTCATCCGTACCAGCCAAATCAGGCCGAGCGGCCTATGCGGGTTTTGGGATGCGGTTTTAATCTATTACTTACTTTTTTTCTCTTCTTGTTGGGTTGTTTCCCAAGCACTCATTGCTTAGAATGCCTACTTAGAATAAACGGCGGTTATTTTCCACAGCAGAGAGGAATAAAAAATGCTTGAACCCAATTTAACCCATATCGCTGGGGCAAAGTGGTTAGGTGGCGCGTTAATGCCTGCGTCGTTGGTGGTGATTGGTGGTGTATTGGTGTGGCAATTGTGGCAATCGAAAAAAGCCATTCGCCAATTGGCACAGCAAGAACAATACCAAAATTAAGTCATTCATAAAATTTTTCTGTCAGAATCAGAATTTACAGAATTTTAGGATTTTCAGAATTAAAGAATAAAAAATCTGTTTAAAATAAATGACTTGCAAGAATAAATTTTGAAAATTATTTAATTCTGTAAATTCTGATTCTGACAAAATAAAGGTTTTATAAATCACATCATCTTGCTAAAGAAGAAAACACCGCCTCACCACCCAACAACACGCTCTTGCACAACAAGTTGAAGCATTAAAAGAACAAGTGCAAACGTTATTAACGCCTCCTGCGGTGACGGTTGTGAGCGTCCCCCAGCCACAACCCCCCACTCAGAGCCTTCTGTCCATTTCTCATCCGACACAAAAACTACAACCAGTCCTTCTAAATTGGCGATGTTGAAACGTTTAGTGGAAGACAATCTTAATTTGAGAAACATTTTAATTAACAGGATAAAATGATGCTAATACTTTTCATGTGGGTATTGATTTGGAACGAGTCGCACATCAATTACCACTTCGACCGGTAAACCTTTACCAGTCGGACTTGTGTGGTTATCCCAAAGATGTAATCGCGCAAAAACGCTTTAATAAACCTTATTTACTGGCGATGAAGCTTTAGAAAATCGCTTGGCGTTGGACTTAATTTGGCCTTTATCTCAAGGCGTAATTTCTGACAATCCCAAAGCCTTAGAAGCCACGCATTTGTGTTAAAAACATGTGATTGAAACGGTACTGCCCGAATACCGTAAAGGCGATTT
>NZ_MSLT01000020.1 GCF_002149925.1 Thioflexithrix psekupsensis
GTTCTAAACCGAATTCCACATTACCGCGCACCGATAACCACGGAAATAACGCATAGTTTTGAAACACCATACTGCGTTCAATATTAGGTTGGGTAATGGGTTGATGATAAGCCAATACTTCGCCGTTGGTAGCGGGTTCTAATCCAGCTAATATATTTAATAAGGTACTTTTACCACAACCCGAAGGGCCAACAATAACCACAAATTCGCCCGTTTCAATATTTAAATTAATTTCTTCTAAGGCAACAACCGTTTCACCCGAATCAGAATAATAAGTTTTATTCAAGCGACGAGTGGATAAAGGAAATGTTTCTGTCATCACTATATTTTCCATGTGACACGGCGATCAATCAAGCGAAAAAAAACATCAAAACAAACGCCTAATAATCCAATCATAATCATCCCCACTAACACATGATCAGCACGTAAAATTTCCATTCCATTCGCAATTAAATAACCCAATCCAGAACGTGCCGCCACCAATTCTGCGGCAATAATTGCTGCCCATCCCGTGCCAAAAGAAATGCGCAATCCCACCATAATGCCCGGCATAGAAGCGGGTAAAATAACTCTATAAAATAAAGAAAAGCGAGATTGACAGCCTAAAACACGCCCCGCATGAATTAATACGGGATCAATGCTTTTTACGCCAGCAATCGTGCTGAGTAAAATAGGGAAAAATGTACCAATAAAGACCACAAATATTTTCCCTCCCTCACCAATCCCAAACCACAAAATAGCCAGTGGAATCCACGCCAAAGGTGAAATAGGACGAAATAATTCAATAAAAGGATCGATCAGTTTTTCTAATAAAACCGAACGCCCCATCACTAATCCCAACGGAATGGCGATACAGGCCGATAATAACCAAGCTGACACCACACGGCTTAAACTGGCCATAGTGTGCATCCATAACAAACCATTTTCGACCAATTGCCAAAAATTATTAGCGGTCGCCCAAGGTGTGGGCAAAATAGAAGGATGTGGTTTATTAAAAATAATCACCAATTGCCAGACAATAACAATCACCGTCACTGCATATAAAAACGGTAATAATTTTAATAATCCTTTTTTTAAAAAAAACATGCCCTATCCATTATTAACTTGACTGATAAAAACTAACAGGTCACTGCGTCTGAGTTGATTTCTTCTCTGGATTTGATTACCATTAAAGTGACGTCATCAAATACGGGTTGTTTCCCGATATGTTGCCCTAAATCTAATAAAATGGCTTCTTGAATGGCTTGCGCCGAACAATGCCAATGACGACTCACGACATCGCATAAACGATTTAAACCATACATTTGTTTTTTTACATTACGCGCTTCGGTAATGCCATCGGTATAAAGCACTAATCCATCACCGGGGTTTAAATCAAATTCAATTTTAGAAATAAAATGGCTAATATCAGGTTGTAAACCAACCATAAAACCTAAATCAAAAGTATCAATTCGCTCTAATTGGCCGCCTTTACGAATCAATAAAACATCCTCATGTTGGCCGCTAATTTGAATTTTACCATCAGCATAATCAATCAGTGATAAAGTTAAATTTTTATCCGAATCCATGCGTTGAATATTATCAAAAACAGCCCGATTTAAAATGCTTAAAAAGCGGGCTGGATCACGCACGCCATCAACCAATAAAGTACGCACGGCCATTTGTACCATTAACACTAACACGCCACTTTCTAATCCATGCCCTGTGACATCGCCAATACCAATTTTAATCCATTTTTGATTGGGGTCTAATAGTACATCGTAATAATCACCCCCCACTTCGCTGGCGGGCTGCATAAAACAAGCAATATCTAAATCTTTAATTTCCGCCAATTCTCGATGGCTTGGCAATAGCATCGTTTGCAAGCGGCGTGTAATGTCTAGCTCGGTACTCATGCGTAAATTTTCGGTTTGAACATTGGTTAATGTCGCGGCTTGGTGTTCAATTTCTTGCCGCATCGGATTAATCGCAAAACGGTTTAATGTAAACCACAAAATAAATCCTAACGCAGCAATAATTCCTGTAAACAATAAAGCCAATTGTTCATTTAACTCTTCAATCACTTCCTCAGTATGAAACAGATCCATGGTAATTTGCAAATGCAATATTTTATCGCTGGCAAATTCCACTTGTTTTTCCATTTCCAGAAAATTCTTAGCTTCTTGAGAACGTTGGTAATTCACTAAATTAAAGCCATTGGGTAAATTTGCTTTTAATAACACAATGTAATCTCGCTGTTCTCCCCAGCGATTTAAAAATTGACTGAGTTGAGCATAATTGCGTTTTAAAAAAGATTCTGCAATAAATTCGCTGATCAAATCCAATTCTAAAATCGCACGATAGCGTTGATCTTCTAGCAATAAATCACGTTGTTGTTTGCTGATAAAGTAACTGAGTAAAAAAGCAAAAACACCGAAAATGACAAGAAAACTAATCAATAAACGGTATTTTATTTGTTTGTTGCTTAATGCCATAATATGTTTCTTAAATCTTTTCATCATTATTGACTTTATGGGGGGTAAAAAATTCATTATTGTTCCATGTGATTCATGATGATTCGTAAACTGTCATAATCTGAATCGGTGACGGGAACAAAATTGGTAAGATTACTTTTTATTGCCGCTAAAACAGTTTTTGAATCGGGGTGCTGTAGAATGGAAAGCAAAGCCTGACGCAGTTTTTCAATCTGTTCTTGGGGTAAATCACTGCGCGTTGCAAATAAATGTTCAGAAATTTCTGGAGTTAACGCAAGTAAATTTAAGCCTTTTTCCTGATATTTATAAAAAATATCTTCCATGACCGCACCCGCATCAAATTCGCCCATTAGTACGCTCATTGCCACATTATCATGGCTGCCTAAAAATTCATAATAAGCCAATTGTTCTAAATCTATTCCCTCTTGTTTTAGTAAATAATATGGCACTAAATAGCCCATTGTTGATTCTTTTGATCCAAACGCAAAACGTTTGCCGATTAAGTGACTTAATTGTCCAATTTTTTCGCGGCTTTGACCTGTGACAATGGCACCGCGAAAGGTTGGCCGTCCATTGATTTCTAAACGCGCCAATAGCGGTTTTTCTCCATAATCACGAATCAATTTAACATAAAGGAACGGGCCTACATAAGCCACATCAATTTGATTTTTTCCTAATTGCTCAACATGTTGTTCATAATCTGCACTGATCATCAGTTCAATATCTAAACCTGTTTCAACCGTTAAATAATCCACCAAAGGCATAAATTTAGTCATCAGTTCTTGTGCGGTTAAATAAGGGTGAATGGTTAAACGCAACTTTTCTGCAATAACCTGTGAAGGAAGCCATATTAAAAGAAATAGACTCAGAAAATTTATTTTTTTCATGTTCATTCACCTAAAAAATTACTGCTCTAATTTACGCACAATTTCCCGCAAACCATCATAATCCGAATCAAGCACAGGAACGAAATTGGTTAAATTGGCTCTAATTGCGCTTAAAATAGTTGGGGCTTGGGGGTGTTCAGTGATGGTCAATAAAGCGTTGCGTAGGGCTTCAATTTGCGCGGTAGGCAAATCGCGGCGCGTTAATAGCAGATGTTCAGAAATTTCAGGAGTCCACGCCAATACCCGTAATCCACGCTCTTGATATTTATAAACAATATCTTCAATGACCGCACCTGCATCGAATTCTCCCATTAATACGCCCAAAGCCACATTATCATGGCTGCCTAGAAATTCATGCCACGCCAATTGTTCAAGCGTAACTCCTGATTCGCGCAACAAATAATCTTGCATTAAATGGCTCATGGTTGAACCTTGCGCGCCAAAAGCAAAACGTTTATTAATCACCTCTTTAATTTGCTGAATAGGCGAATCTTTATGCACCACAATCGCGCCGCGAAAAGTCGGTGTTCCTGCGGTTTCTAAACGCACCAATAAGGGTTTTTCCCCATATTTTTCTATTAATTTAACATAGGGAATAGAACCAATATAAGCAATATCAATTTTATCTTCACCCAATTCTTGAACATGTTGTTCATAACTTTGACTGATAATCGGATGAATTTCAATCCCTGTTTTTTCGGTTAAATAATCAGTTAAAGGCGTGAATTTTTCTAACAATTGTTGTGCCGTTAAATAAGGAAAAATATAGAGGTTAAGTGTCTCTTTAGCCTGTACGGGAGAAAATAAAAGGTGGAAACAGAGCAGAATAAAGCCCGCTCCCTGAGTTAAGGGGATGTAACGCATGGGGACTCCTTTGGTGAATTTGCGAGATATTGAATTTTAATATCTGGCGCGGTATTTTCTATCTATAGCAAAAAAAAAGCAAAAATGCGAGTGAGAAAATAATTATTTTTAATAATGTATTATTCTAAGAATGAAACCGTAAAACGCGCTAAGTCTTATCTTCTAATCTTGAGGCCAATGGCTGAAAGGAAAAGGCTTATCTTCGGTGGTAAAAGTTAAATAGCGTGCCACTTGATAACTATACGTGCAAAGTCCTTGAGAAAATAACTGTAAACGCTGATTAATCTCGCCCGTTATCAACAAAGTAACAAATTGAAAAAAAGCAATTCCCGCAATAATAAAACGCAGGAAAAAATAAATCACCACAAATAACAGCAAAAATAACCCACGTTGCCACGTGCTTAATTGTCCCACATGTCGCTGCCACACGGAAACTTGATTGTTCTCTGGACGATCTTCAGATATTTGCATGATAGATTTCTCTGTCGGTCAACATAAAAAAAATGATAACACCCAAAATGGCGTGTTATCATCGAATGAATCCATTACCTTTACGTATTAATCACGTATTGATTCGGTTTAATAACCACCTTTGCGTTTGGTGTCGGGTAAGCCACCAATTTTACTGGCTTCTTTATCGGGATTGTGTGGAAATAAAGCATAAAGGGCTTTGGCTTCAAGACTGCTGTCATCCCAAACTTCTTTCATGGCTTTCACCAAATTACGCATATTGGGCTGATTTCCACCATTGTTAATATACTGATCACGCAAGTAATTGATCACATCCCAATGTTTTTCCGTTAATTCGGGAACATCTTCTGCTTGCGCAATGATTGGGGCTAATTCTTCACTCCAATCGTCTAAGTTTAATAAAAAACCATTCGCATCTGTTTCGATGGTTTTACCATTCAATTCATAGGGCATAATAACCTCCGCTATTTAAGTGCATTCAAACACACATTTTGTCATTTTATTTAGGGTAGCCCATCTATTGTTATCATTTTTAAGTCAGTCCAGCGTGTGTAAAACACTGATCGGGTGGTTAGCTCCACACAATGTAACGATCTTCAAAAGTTAAATCAAGTTGTGACAAGTGTTGTATTTATTGCTATGTTAGCAGGAATTAAATTTTGATTTCTTTTAAGGGGCAGAACGGCGATGCGTCATTTTCAGCTACAAATAAAATTTTATATTCAATTCAGTCTATTACTGGCGATGGTGAGTTATAGTGGGTTCAGTTTCGCCACTTTAACCCGCGTAGACAGCACATCAGGCACGGTGTTAAAAGGCGCGATGTCCGAATTTTTAATGATTCGGGTCAATGATGCGCAAGGGGGAATTCGTGCTGGGGTTAAGTTGGGATTTTCTTTGACCAATACGGCCTGTGAAGCGGTCAATGTTGCCGTGTTGGATGTGTTAGACGGCGGCGTGAGTGATGCCCAAGGCATAGTACATGTTCGGCTCAATGCCGCTTCGCCGTTGGTGACTGCGGGTATTCATACCGTAGACGCGTGGATTGCAGATGAACCGGCGGTGCGTTTAACGATTCCCCTTATCGTAGAACAGCACAACAGTCTTTTTGTCACTCAAGGGCAGTGTCAAACCGTCAATGTAGGACAAACCGCGCAGCCTATTATTTTTCGTTTTTTAGATAACGGTGGCTTGCCGCGAACACTGATTGATGTGCGTTTTGAACTGCACGATAGCAATGGCACGGTGGGAGATGGTTTGTTAATTGTAAGCGGCACGACCAATGAACAAGGACAAGTGCAAACCTTAGTCTCTACCACTCGTGCTGGAAAATGGACGGTTTCAGCGCACGCTCGCACCGCGTTAGATTTTACTGCTTCTCTGGGGATTACTGTCTTGCCAATGGAAGCCAGTGTGTTAGCTCCTGTGGCTGGAGAACAGCAATCGTTAAATGCGGGGCGTTTATCTGAACCGTTTATTTTTGTTTTACAAGATGTTTTTGGCAATGTGCCTATCACGCAAGAAGGGCAAACGGTTCACTTTTCGGTGGTGACTCCCTCTGGAATCACGACTACTACGGGCTTAACCCGCACCACTGCCATTAGCAATGCCCAAGGTCAGGTCAGCACGCAATTTACCGCGCCCGACGTATTAGGCACTTACCGCATTCAAGCCAATTTACCCAACCGTCC
>NZ_MSLT01000021.1 GCF_002149925.1 Thioflexithrix psekupsensis
AATAACATACGATTGCCGATTTTAATACAATTGTCCGAAGCATTCTTGAAGCCCATTGCTAAGGAAAATTCAAAAGCAATTACCTCAGCAGATTCACCTTTAGACGGGGTGGAAGAGCTTCCCTGTTTGTAAATACTTCCATCCTTATTTTTTAAAAGCCATGAAAATGGCTTTTCTTGGCTAAGACCAGTAATGCAAACAAGATTATTACCTTGAATAGCAATTTTAGGACTAAAGTAAGCGGTTAATGTGTTACCATTGCCAGTTGTAATGGGCAGACAAGGTGTATCCATCATAGAACCACAAACTGAAGCATCTGACCATTGAGAGAAGGTGTAACCTTGTTTTGGTATAGCAGTTAGGATACGCATAGTATTTGCTGTAAAACCAGAAACACTACATTGCTCACCAACAACGTTGTCATCACCATTTCCACAATAAACAGTGGTAGAACCAATATACCCACTAATAATTCCATCAGTTGGAGGTATAATTTCCAAATAAGTTAGCGTTTCTTGAGGGCTTATAGCTGTAATATACCAATTTTTTCAGAGTCGTATAATAATACTTTTCAAATAGGAGAGAATAATGAACAAAAGATATGAAGATTTAGAAGAATTAATGTCAACAGGTGAAGCGAGAGAAGTGAAGCGAGCGATGGCAGTAAGAATGTCTTTGCTTGGTTTTGTGCGTGCGGAAGCGGCTTTAGCGTGTTGTGTCAGTGTGCAATTTGTGGATAAATGGAAAGCCATTTATTTAGCGTCAGGGGTTGAAGGATTAAAGTTAGCGTATAAAGGCTCACCAGGGTATTTAAAGCCGCGTGAACGAGAAGATGTGATTAATTGGATACAAGAAAAGAAGACAATAACAATAGAGGAACTAAAGAGATACTTAAAAGAGGAGTATGATGTTTTCTATTCTTCAAATACTTCTTATACTAAATTATTAGAAGAAGCGAATTTAAGTTATAAGAAGACACACAAAGAGAATTCGGCAAAAGATGAGGTAAAAGTGGAAGCTAAAAAAAAAGAGATTAAGGATTTAATAGATAAGGAGCGTGAACAGATAGAAAGTGGAGAGGTAATGTACTGGATGCAAGACGAAAGCCATCAGTTGTGGGGAGATATTTGTGGTTATGTTTGGTCGAAAAAAGGAGAAAGAACGTCAATAAAGATGAGTAATTATCGCACTTCTCAAACGTGGTATGGAGCGGTGAATATTTATACGGGAGAATTTATTTTAGATAGGGCAAAGAAAGCTGATACAAAATATACGATAGACTTTATTAACTGGCTCATTTACAGATATAAAGAAGCCCGTCATGTGATTATTTGGGATGGTGCAAGTTATCATCGTTCTGAAGGTTTAAGAACTTATTTAGAGAAATTAAATGGGGGACTTCCAGAATCAGAATGGAAAGTTCGTTTATTAAGATTTGCGCCCAATGCCCCAGAGCAAAATCCAGTCGAGGATATTTGGCTTCAAGGTAAGAATTGGGTCAGAAAGAATTTTCATCGTCTATCAAGCTTTAAAGAAGTCACTAGTATGTTTGAGACCTTTTTGTCAGGTAAAGTGTTTAAGTTTAATAAAATTAAACAGTATCTTATACCTAATATCTAGCTAGATATTAGAACTTAATTTGTTTTTATATCTCACATAATTTTGGTATAGCATAGATTTATTTGTTTCCGTATAATATGATATATAGTGTGTTATGCTGATAATGTAACCTTGTTTTTTGGCTTTTTGCTGTTGCTTAGGGGCGTTTGTTAGGATAACATGGAATACTATATAAAAACAGCTTAGTTACTAATTGGGCGGACGCAGCTGCGCCGCTCAATAATGGAAATTTAATCCGATTCCGTTTCACTACGCGGCTGATTTCGATTGTTATGAGGAATGGAAAAATGAGTTTTCAAGACTTACAAAATCAACTCCAAGAAATTTTTCGACAAAATAATTTCACTCAAAATGCTAGAAATAGAAACCTTCATGTATCACGGGTTGAGATTGATACTTGTCGTGACGGAACAACTATTTCAATTTCATTCCCTGGATATAAAGCTGTACAAGGCAATGGAACTACTTATGACTACCGTGTAGATATAAATAAAAATAACACAACAGTAGCGTTATCACATACAAATATTATTACTGATATTTTTAATAAAATTACATATGGAGGGATGTCAGCAACTAACTTGAGGGATGTTTTGATTAACTTAGCGATAGATGGCAACATAAACCTACAAAATATTGAGGTTTTTCTGCAATACAACCCAATAGTACCATCAGAACAATTGATAACAAGAGTTAAAAAAGCTCATGGAGAAAAAACTTACAATTCTGACGGAAATTCTTTCGACTTAACACTGGAAGAATTACTAAAATCTATAAAATGGATAGTGCTACAAGAAGATATAAACTATCCAATTTCACAGAATAAACAGGGGCGAAAAATGCCATTTTCAAGATACTTAGAATCTATTTTTATAACTCAGACAACTCCCATAATTTGGAAGAAGTAATTAGTAGAACATTAGAACATTCAATCCCAAAAGATTGGGTTGAAATGGACTACTCTTTTAAGAAGAGTATAAAATAACATTTAGGTTTTATCATAACTTGTCGCTCAAAGCTGACCCGTTGCTGTTGGTTTTTTTTAGTTTGTTTTATGCCTTGCGGCGGTAACGGTCGGCTTAGTTCGGGCGTTGGGCGGACGCGGCTGCACCTCCCAACAATAGAAATCCAATCCGACTCTACTGCACTACATGGGTAAACTCCTTGTTATACTGTAAAACCATCATTTGAATAAAGAGTGCAGTATGCAATATGATTTTGAATGGGATTCTCAAAAAGCCAAAAGCAACTTTACCAAGCATTGTGTAAGCTTTGAACGTGCAATAACAGTTTTTCGTGATCCCAGCGCAATTTCAATACCTGATGAGGAACATAGCGAAACTGAGGAAAGATGGGTTACTCTCGGCTTGGATAGTTCTGGCAGCGTACTTTTAGTTTGCCATACATTTAAAATGGAAAGTATTGCCCTGTGTAAAATCAGAGTAATTTCAGCAAGAAAGGCTGAAAAATCAGAAATTATGCAATATAACGAGTGAAATCTATGAAAAAAGAATATGATTTTTCAAAAGGGATTAGAGGCAAATTTTATAGCCCTGATGCCCGTTTCAATCTGCCAATTTATCTTGAGCCTGAAATAGCCGAATTCATCGCATCACTAAAAAATATGGATACTAGCCAGATGGTTAATGATTTACTAAAAAAAGACAAAGAAATTATTGAGTATGCAAACCATCTGCAAAAACTATAACTTGTCGATCAAAGCCGACCCAGCCAAGTAGGGTATAAATGCTGGGTAGTCCTAGCCAAGTAGTGATATGAATAAAATTATCCCAAATCTAACGATTCGTTGTAATGGTGAATAAAGTGCCAAATTGTTCCGATGTAATTTTCTAATTTTTTAGAGAAAGATAGCGTTTCTCTGACCAGACGAGAAATACGCTGCCTCAGAGTGCAATTAAGACGCTCAACAAGGTTGGTTAAACCTGTTTGTTTGCCAACAGCATGATGGCGTTTACTAGGAAAAACAGATTGATAGGACTGCCAAAAATCAGTATACGAAACAGCACACTGCCGATACACTGGC
>NZ_MSLT01000022.1 GCF_002149925.1 Thioflexithrix psekupsensis
ATAGGAGATAAGGTCCTGATCCGCATGACCGATATCATCCATGAAGTCATCCGTCCTACTGATGTTCTTGCTCGCTGGGGCGGGGATGAGTTTGTGATCCTTATGGGAGCAGACTCAAAGGTTGCTTTTGCTTCGGCAGAAAGGATACGGATTGCCCTTTCTGAACGGACCGTTTTCAATGATCTGGGAATCCAGGCTAGCATGACAGTGAGTATGGGGGTCTCTTCTGTTCGGGATGATGATGAACTGAAATCGGTCGTTCAACGAGCCGATGCGGCACTCTACCAGTCTAAAGGATCTGGTAAAAATCGTGTTGTTATCCTAGAGTAAGGATATGACCTGCATCTGCAATTAACTAGTTTCGTTAAAACTATATCGATAATAAAATATTGACACTGTTTCCTATTGGTGCCATGATAGGATGAGTCAATCCGGGAGGTCGTCATGAAAAGTCCAAAGACAATCACCATTTGCATGGGAAGTTCCTGTTTCTCCCGGGGAAATAATCAAAACCTGAAAATTATTCAGGAGATCATCAGCGGGTATGAGGGGATTGACGTACAGCTTTCTGGAGCTCTCTGTCAAGAACAGTGCAGTAAAGGGCCCGTCCTTTATCTGGGAGACACAATGTTCAGCTGTGTAGACAGTTCTGAAATCGCCGATCTGGTGGAAACATATATCAACTCATAAACAGGAAAATTGCTATCATGAAACTCAACCCTATCTATACAGAAATTACAGAGTGCCAGGATTGCTATAAATGCATCCGTCATTGCCCGGTGAAAAGCATAAAAGTGGAAGACGGCCATGCTAAAATTCTCGTGGATGATTGTATTCTCTGCGGGAATTGTTACCTCATGTGTCCTGTCGGGGCAAAGCGGATACGTAATGATCTGCCCAGGGCCCAACGGGCCTTGGAAGATCATGAAAAAGTCATCCTTTCTTTGGCTCCCTCTTTTGCTGGGGAGTTTCCCGGTATTTCTGAAAAGACTCTTATCCGGGCGATAAAGGACCTGGGGTTTTGGGCGGTTTCTGAAACGGCTATAGGGGCTCAGGAAGTGAGCCGGCATACCAATGCGGTGTTGCAGAAGGCAGACCATGGCGTTTTCATTTCGTCCGCTTGTCCCACCATGGTGGAGTATATTCATAAGCATAAACCCCAATATTCATCATCGATCATTGATCATCTTTCGCCTTTGCTCACTCACTGTCAGATGTTGAAGGAGCTCTATGGCGAGGATTGTATTATTGTTTTTGCCGGTCCCTGCATTTCCAAAAAAAAGAGAAGCCGATCTTAGAGAAGACTTACTGCATACGGCTATAACCTTCAATGATTTGAAAAGCTGGTTTGCCCAGAATCAAATTGATCTCTC
>NZ_MSLT01000023.1:600000-897816 GCF_002149925.1 Thioflexithrix psekupsensis
CCTTTGGGGAAAGATTGCGTGATTTTATTTGCTAAATCAATCGCTTGGCTTTTCGACATCGCACCGACAATGGCCACTTGGGCATTCTCAACGACGTAATATCGCTTGTAAAATGTCTTAATTATTTCAGGTGTCAGTTGATTGACAGTGTCCAACGTGCCTGTAGTCGGATTGGCGTAAGGGTGATCACCAAACACTGAATAATACAAAGCACGTTCGCCCAAATAACTGGGATTTTGCTGCTCATAAGTCAATTCGCTGATCAATTGTTGCCGTAAACGTTGCCCATCACTGTCTGCAAAACGAGGCTGAGTCAATATCTCAGCAAACAAATTTGTTGAGGCTGACAACAGTTTGTCTTCTGTCAAGCTGCGCAAATGAAACACAGCCATGTCTTGATCGATACTGTTACTGTAGTTCGATCCCCAATCGGCAAATTGTTCTGCGATGGCATCTGCATCATGTTTCGTCGTACCTTCACCCAGCCAATTGGAAGTTAAGTAAGCCGTGCCAGAAATGTCATCGCGTGCGCTGCCTGCGTCAAACGCCACTTGAATATCCACCATTGGAATTTCAGGTGCCACCGCAAAATACACCGCTACGCCATTATCTGTACGCCAATGCTCAATCGTGGGTAAAGCCAACCCGCTGCTAGAATAAAGCAATGTCATTAAAAACGCATTGATAATCAAATAAATACGCATATTTTACTCTCCTACCGTCGAGGTGGTTGAAGCCATCGCTTGGGGTTCTAAATAGCCCACGGTTAAAAGATCGTCTTGCAAATAACGCAAAGCTACCGACTGAATTTGCTCTGGCGTAATTTCCGCAATGCGTGCCAAATAAGTATCCAATAACTGCCAATTTAAACCCGCATTATGAATCATTCCCAAGCGCATGGCTTGGTAAAATAACGAATCTTGACTATAAATTTCTTGGGCGCGTAATTGTGTTTTCACACGATTTAATTCTTCTGTACTGACCAATTCATTATGTAGGCGATTAATTTCTTGAGCAATGGCTTTTTCTAAATCAAATACCGAATATTTTTCAGTGGGGGCGGCGGAAATATTAAACAAAGTATGATAGCGATTTAAAGGATCATAATTAACACTGACATAAGTCGCTATTTCTTGTCCGCGCACTAATGATTTAGGCAAGCGAGAACTGTCATTTCCATCTAAAATATTCGCCAGTAAAATTAAAGCATAAATTTCCCAATCTTTGCTTTCTTCTATAACGACCAATGAAGGCACTTGATAAAGCAAACTTAACACAGGCATTTTAGCAGGTAATTTAACCGTCATTTGTTTTTTGCCACGCTGTGACAATTCGTCACGTTTTTTCAGTGTTAAGGGCGTGTCATTGGTGGCGGGAATATCGCCGAAATAACGCACCGCTAATTCATGCACTTCCTCTGGCTGCACATCGCCCACCACGACTAATGTGGCGTGATTAGGCGCGTACCAATGTTGATACCATAATAATAAATCTGCCCGTTGATACTGCTCAATATCGCTGCGCCAACCAATAATTGGATCACGATAAGGACTGGTCATTAATGCGGTGGCTTTTAATCGTTCACTAAATGCGGCCGTTGGGTTATCATCCACGCGCTGACTGCGTTCTTCTAATATCACTTGACGCTCTTTCATTAATTCTTCTTCAAGCAATAATAAATTCTGCATTCGATCTGCTTCTAATTCAAAATGCAAAGCCAAACGCGAGTTTTCTAATTCGGCATAATAAGCCGTATAATCATAACTGGTAAACGCATTTTCTGTTGCGCCATTTTCTGATAATAAGCGGGAATATTCGCCAGGTCCATAACGGGTTGTGCCTTTGAACATTAAATGTTCTAACATGTGGGATAATCCCGTTTGTCCTGTGAGTTCATCACTGGCTCCCACTCGATACCATATTTGGCTGACCACCATAGGGCTGCGGCGATCTACTTTAACCAATACTTGCAAACCATTTTCAAGGGTATAATGATGCACGGCATTTTCTGCATTAACCGAAAAAGCAAAGCCAACATTAAGCAAAAAAATAGCAATCATGAATAGAATTTTCATGCCCAATTCCTCAAAGTGATAAAGCAAAATTATTGCGCTTTCCAAGTCAGCACATAAGCAGGCGGAATATTATTAAACATCACCTGACTGCGATGATGCGTAAAAAATAATTCGTCCATAGCATGACGAAAACGCACCGCCGAAGGCAAAGCATAAGCATGAACATATTGGAATGTTCTAAACACGCTACCCGAAGCCATTAATTGAGCCACATTATTAATAATATTATCTTGCGTTTGACGGCGAAAACTGGCGAAAGGTAAGCCTGAAATAATGACACTGGGTAATTTTAATTCAGTGTGTTGATATAATTGCACAGCTTGTTCGGCATTACCTTCAATAAAATGCAAATCAGGAAATTCTCTTTTTAATAAAAGAACAAAACGCGGCTCTAATTCAATCCCTAAATAATGCTGCGGATTGGGCAATGCCGAGCGAATAAACGACGTAAAAGCCCCGGTACCAGGGCCTAATTCCAGCACCGTATCCTCATCGCGCAAGGTCAAATTGTGCAGCATGGCCTTGGCTAAATTGGGCGAGCTAGGCGCAATAGCCCCCACGGTGAGCGGATTGCAAACAAATTCTCGTAAAAAACTTAATGTACCGCGATGTTTTTTGTTGATAAAATGATTTATCATTCTTATTACCCAACTACTTATAATAGATATTATGATGTGCATGTATTAAAAATTAGCACTGTTTTTTTAAAGTGAAATGACAGTTTAAAAACACTGTTATTTCCAAATCAATAAGCGGTTTTTTTTAACGTTTCAAATTGCATGATTAAACCCGAATTGCGTTTAATGCGACGAGACATGGCTTCAATAATGACTTCACGATTTCCCATTAAATATAAATGCTGTTTAGCGCGGGTCATTCCTGTATATAATAATTCACGGGTTAATAAATTTGAAATTTGATCAGGAATCAGCAATAACACTTCGTCAAATTCCGACCCCTGACTTTTATGAATCGTCATGGCATAAACCGTTTCATGTTCAGGCAAACGATTAGGCCACACTTGACGCAACCCATTGGGTGATTCTGGATCAAAGAAAAAGGCTTGTGCTTCTGGCATATCGGGTAATTGTAAAATCAATCCCGTATCACCGTTAAATAACCGTAAATGGTAGTCATTGCGTGTCACCATAATGGGGCGACCATGATACCAGCGCGTATTGGGTTTAATGTCAAAATGAATGCTTAAAATCGTTTCAATTAAACGATTAATCGCCAACACGCCAAATATCCCATGACGCATGGCACACAAAACCCGAAATTGATTAAATAATTTTAAGGCTAAAAATGGATCACGAGCCTGTAAATAAGAGGTAAAGTTTTTAAGAATAATGGGAGTTAATTTTTTTTGTAATTGTTCTTGATTTTCAATAGGTTGCCATTCGATAGATTCTTGGCTAGATTGCAATAGACGTGTTAATGTTTCCGTTTCGCCGTAACGAATGGCATGCGCCAGTTGTCCAATACCATGATCCGCTCTAAAGCGATAGCTTTTTTCTAATAAAACCAAATGATTTCTTAAAAAAGACTGTTTCTTTTCTGCTAATTCACACAAATCACCTAAAATTGTTCCTGCTTCTACAGAAGCTAATTGATCCCGATCTCCCAATAAAATTAAACGCGCATTCGGCAATAAAGCAGAGACTAATTTAGTCATTAATGCCAAATCAATCATTGATGCTTCATCCACCACAATCACATCGTATAATAATGGATTTTGGGCGTTATGATAAAAATAAGGAGAGCCTTTTTTACTGCCTAATAGACGATGTAATGTACTGGCTTTGCTGGGAATATTATTTTTTAATTCAGGATCAATATTAAGCTGTGGAATAGCGGCTTGAATCGCCTCTTCTAAGCGCGCCGCCGCTTTACCCGTAGGCGCAGCCAACGCCACGCGCAAATCCGCTTGTTGCGCCAATAATAGGGCTAAAATGCGTACAACGGTAGAGGTTTTGCCCGTCCCCGGCCCACCAGAAATAATACAAAATCGCCGCGTCAATGCGCACAATACCGCTTTACGCTGTTTCACATCACGCGGTTTGGCAGGGAAAAGACGGGATAAATGATCTTTTAATAAGGTTCTGGAAAAAAGAAGAGGCAAAGGCTGTAAACGCAAATAAATCTGTTGCGCAAACAGCCGTTCATAATGCCAATAACGGTATAAATAAAGCCGATCTTGTTCTAAAATAAGTGGCTTATAATCACCCACCATTCCCACTACTTTAGTGGCACTTAATTCATTTCGCCATTGCGTTAAAGAGGGGCATTGTAATTGTGGCAAATTTTGGGAAGAGGGAGAAGTGGGAAAAGATGTATTGGCTAAATCAGATAAAGACAAACAAATATGTCCTTGCGCATTAAAATAACTCACCAAAACCGCACTTAATAAAACAACCTCATGACCACCGCCATCCAATCGATATAAAAAATGAGCAAATTGTACATCTAATGGTGAAAAAACGCCCAGTTCACACAATTGTTCCAGCGTAGTCATGGTGCTGTTTAACGACACAATAAAACCCCATAAACAAAAACATTCAACAAGAGATATTAAAAAACATTCCCCTGTTATTTGTTAAAAAATGCCGTTTCTTAATAAAAGATTTTAAAGCCCATTATTCCGCATTAATTTCAGGATTATCCATGACGGGACTGGTATGTGCTTCAGATGCGTCAGTTAGCCAAGTATTAATGGTTTGCAAATCTTTCACATTTAAAATGCCTGCGGCTTGTTTTAATTGCAAGGTGGCGAGAACATAATTATAACGCGCTTGGGAATAATCCCGTAACGCGCCTAATAAACGACGTTGCGATTCCAAAACATCAACCGAAGTGCGCGTTCCCACATCAAAGCCCGTTTGTGTGGCTTCTAACGCGGTTTCTTGAGAACGAACGGCTTGTTCTAATGCCTGAACTTGGCTGATATTAGACAACACATTAAGGTAACTATTATGCACTTGTCTTTCTATATTACGCCGTACTTGTTCTAAATTATCAATGGCTTTAGCATGTTGTTGTTGAGCAATGCTAATTTGCGCTCGCGTTGCGCCGCCGGTGTAAAGATTATAACTGACATTAACACCAATTTGATTGCGAGTATTGCCATCGCTCATATTGGGATTAGTATCGCCGCGCAAAACATGTTCATAACCATGACTCGCCCCCAAACCCACTAAAGGCAATTCCGCAGTGCGCGCCCGCTCAATAGCTTGTCGCGCTATTTCTACGGCTAATTGACTGGCAATAATCGCAGGATTTTGTTCTAAAGCAGTATCCACCCATTTTTTAATATCATTAGGGTCTGGATTTAATAAAGTAACATCTGTTTTTAAAGTCGATAAATTTTGATAATAACGCCCTGTAATTTCGCGTAAAACTTGATACGCATTATCTAGAAAATTCTTAGTCCGAATCACCTCAGCAATCGCCGCATCATAACCCGCTTGCGATTCTTGCACATCAGTAATCGCAATTAAACCGACTTCAAAACGTTGTTTCGTCTGCTCTAATTGCCGCGCTAAAGCAAGGCGAGTGGATTCAGTAAAGCGCACATCATCTTGCCGCGCTAACACGTTAAAATAAGCATCAGAAACCCTTAACATTAAATTTTGCCGCGCACTTTCAAAATTAGCGAGAGCTTGTTGAATGCTCACATCAACTTGATCAATCGCCAATTGTTTATCAGGATCATAAAGCGGCATGGATAAAGATACGGTGTAACCTAAACTGGTATTTTCATTGCTGTCATTACCGAAAAAATCCGCCGTGTTATAATTCTCATTTAATGCCCCCTGCAATCTCACCACAGGTAATAATCCCGCTTGAGCCAATGGGCGATTTTGCTCTGCAATTAAACGGTCAGATTCTGCAATTTTAAGCTGTGGATCATTGCTTTCTGCTTGTTGAAAAATTTGCAGCAATGATTCCGCTTGTAATGGAGACACTACGATTGTCCCTAATAAGACCCATAAAGCGATAGAATAACGCATTGATTTAATCCCTTGTTTTAACAAAAAAGGTTTTAATTTAAACCGATTAATAAGTAGACATTTGTGGATCAACCGTTTTAGCCCACGCATCAATTCCACCTTGTAAATTAATCAGCGAATGGAATCCGTAATGTTCTAACCATAATGCCACTTGGCGACTGCGAATGCCGTGATGACAAATAACCACTATTTCTGCATTCGGATCAAGCTCAGAAAATCGTTGAGAAATTTGTCCCATCGGCAATAAAATAGAATTAGGCAAATGACAAATTTCATATTCCCATAATTCTCTGACATCTAGCAATAAAGGCGTTGCGCCACTTTCAAGATAACGCTTTAATTCTGAGGGTTGAAAATGACGCATTATGATCTCTTAAAAAACGAAACCATTGGCTTTCGGTGCGCCAATTAATGCAGGCACAAATAATTCACATAAGCTGTCTTCAATCCATTCTATTTCAGAAATGCGTTGAATTAAACAGGCTTCCATAATGGGCGCATGGCCTACAATCGCTAATAAACGCCCACCAATTTCTAATTGATTTTGGAAATGAGCAGGAATAGACGGCACAGACCCCGTCAATACAATCGCATCGTAACGTTGATCAGAATGATAGCCGTGCAAACCATTGCCAACATCTTGATTTACATTGCGAATATTTTGCGCTTTTAAACAAGCGGTGGCTTTTTCGGCTAATTCAGCATGATATTCAACAGTATCCACATGATTAACCGAATGGGCTAATAGCGCAGTTAAATAACCACTGCCTGTACCGATTTCTAATACTCGATCTGTGTCTTGTAAAGCGAGTGCTTGTAACAAGCGTCCTTCTTGTTTTGGCGACATCATCACTTGCCCACAGCCCAAAGGAATTTGAATATCTGCAAAAGCCAAATGTCGATAGCTTTCTGGCACAAAAGCCTCGCGGGGAATTGTCATCATTAAATCTAAAACATCTTGATTTAATACTTCCCACGTGCGCACTTGTTGTTCGACCATATTAAAGCGGGCTTGTTCAAAATTAAGTTCAGCCATTGGTGTGTTCCTACTTTTCAAAAATAAAAAACTGTATTCTTTTAACGGATTTATTGAGTGGGTCACTTCTTCGTTTATTATGCCACAATTTCACATTTATTTTAACACCCAAAAAATTTTCAGGCGAGAAAACAAACCGCTTAACGATATAACCAAACGCGCATTAATGAAATTAAACGATCCGTATCTACAGGCTTAGTTAAATAATCGCTAGCACCCGCCTCAATACATTTGCTGCGATCACCTTTCATTGCCTTCGCGGTTAAGGCAATAATAGGCAAATCTCTAAAGCGCAATTGACTGCGAATTTCACGAGTGGCTTGATAGCCGTCCATTTCTGGCATCATAATATCCATTAACACAATAGCAATGTCAGGATTTTCTTCTAATAAGGATAAACCTTTGCGTCCATTTTCAGCAACCAATACTTCCATTTCTCGCTCTTCTAAAAAAGTGGTTAGCGCAAAAGTATTGCGTACATCATCATCAACAATTAACACTTTCTTACGTGCTAATAAGGCTTCACGGTCGTGGGCTGAACGTAAAATACGTTGTGTTTCAATAGGTAAAGACACTTCTGCTTGATGTAAAAACAACATCACTTGATCCAACAATTGCTCCATAGAAGAAACTGATTTGACCAATAATTTTTTAACCGATACCAATGATTTATCCGTGTAAATAATAATAGGAAGATGCACAAATTGTTCTGTTTCTTGTAACAGCGATAATAAGTCTGATTGGGCTTGTTGTTCCACATCGATAATGAGGCAATCAATCGTGTGTTCATTCAGTGTCGCATAACAATCTTCTAAGCGAGTGCTGGTAAACCATTGCACTGCTTTAATAGACAGCATATTTAATAAAGTATTTTGTCGCTCTGGATAATGGCTGAATAATAAAATACTTTTAGTTGAGCGCGCAATAAATTCTTCTATGGTTTGTAAAGCCAATTCTAATTTTTGATGGGTAGCAGGTTTTAATAAAAAGCCAATTGCGCCTAATTGATGGGCTAATTGCGGTTTATCTGTGCCTGAAACGAAATAAACGGGAATATGTCGCGTATTGGCCGCATCTTTTAAACTTTCCATGACACCCCAGCCATTCACTCGCGGAATATTCACGTCGAGAATAATCGCCGAAGGACGATATTCTTCTGCCAACAATAAGCCTGTCATGCCATCTTCGGCTAATAAACATTTAAAGCCACGTTCATTGGCTAATTCTTTTAGTAATTTAAGAAAAACATGATCATCATCAATCAGTAACAATACTCGATCATTTTTTTGTAAAATATTTCTGTCATCGGGAATTGTAGCGGGCGGAGATTGAAACATTAAAAAAGGCACAGGTGCAGGCGCAAAACGCGGTTTTTCTTTCACGGATTCACTGATTTCTATTTCTACAGATTCTAATAATTCTACGGTATTAAGTATGGTGTTTTCTATTACTGAATCTGATTTGGTTTTTACGGCTTCTATTTTCTCGACTTGTGCGGAGATATTTTTTTCCCCTGAAAGTAAATAAATATTAGGAATGCGCAAAGGCAAAACCAAAGAAAACACACTGCCTTGATGCAGTACACTTTTAAGCCACAATTCCCCGCCTAATAATTGCGCCAATTGGCGAGAAATGGATAAACCCAATCCCGTCCCTCCATAACGACGGCTAATGGTGCCATCTAATTGTTTAAAGGCTTCAAAAATGACCGCTTGCTTATCTTCAGGAATGCCAATACCAGTGTCTTTAACGTGAAAAGCCAACCATTGTCCTGCCGCTAATTGCGGTGGATTATTTAATAATTCCACTTCTAAACACACCTCACCAGATGCCGTAAATTTAAAAGCATTCGATAATAAATTCTTTAACACTTGTTGCAAGCGTTGTTCATCAGTGTAAATAGAGGTGGGAATGTTTTCTCCATACAATTGACGAAAAGCTAAAGATCGGCTTTCGGCTATCGGTTGAAATTTGCGCTTTAAACTGGCAAATAAAGCATCAATTGGAATATCATCTGGCGTTAATTCCATGCGTCCTGATTCAATCTTAGATAAGTCTAAAATCTCATCGATTAAGGTTAATAAATCTTTGCCAGAACTATAAATTGTTTTGGCTTGTTCCACTTGTTTTTCAGATAAATTTTGACTGCGATTTTCTGACAATAATCCTGCTAAAATTAGCAGACTATTTAACGGCGTACGCAATTCATGGGAAACATTGGCTAAAAACTCGGATTTATATTGACTGACTTTAGTCAATTCTTCGGCTTTAATTTCTATTTCTTTGCGATGTTGTTGCAGGATTTTATTTTGGCGATTAATTTCTGCTTTTTGCTGTTCTAATTCACGGGTTTTGCTTTCTAATACATCATTGGTTTTACGCAATTCATCCTGTTGAGATTGCAATTCTTCTTGCTGGGCTTGTAACTCTTCATTTTGCGCTTGCATTTCTTCATTTTGCGTTTGCAATTGGGCTTGACGCACACGCAATTCTTCTTCCGCATGTTTGCGTTCCGTGATGTTGCGAATAATGCCCGTGAATAAACGCCGTTCTCCCAAATACATCTCACTCACTGCTAAATCAATGGGGAATTTTTCTCCATCTTTACGTTGTGCCATTAACTCACGCGGATTGCCAATAATATGGGCTTGGCCCGTCGCTAAATAACGTTGTAAATAGCCTCCATGTTCGCTGCGATAAGGCTCTGGCATTAGCCATTCAATCGGCTGATTAATCACTTCTTCACTGTGATAGCCAAATAATTTTTCAGCGGCTTTATTAAATGACTCAATTCGCCCTTTTTCATCAATGGTAATAATGGCATCAACCACCGTATTGAGAATAGCACGAATGCGGGTTTCTTGGCTGATGATTTCGCTTTGTTGATTTTGCAATTCTTCGGTTAATTTTTGCGATTCTTCTAATAACGCCCGCATTTCTAATTGCGATAAAGAAGATTTTAAACCAATAGCAATATTATCCACCACGCGATTTAATAATTCTATATCACTGGGCATAAACGCATAGCGACTGCCCCAAGTTAAAACACCTAAAACTTCTTGTTCATAAACCAAAGGCAACACACAAATGGCATTCGGTATTGCCGCACCTAATCCCGTTTGAATGGTTAAATCAGTGGATTTTTCATCCAGTTGATTAAATACAATTAATTTCTTTTCTAAAGCCGCTTGACCAATTAATCCTTCGCCTAATTTAAATTGATGTTCATCATTATTTCTATGATGATAAGCATAACTGCATATTAAAGAAAATGCACGGTTTGATTTACCCAAATAAAACGCACCTACTTGCGCTTTTAAATAAGTGGCGAGAAAATCCAGCACATTTTGCATTAATTGCATAGGGTCTTGTTCGCCGCGCATTCGTTCATTTAATTCGGTTTGTCCCGTTTTTAACCAATCAGAACGTTGACTTTCTTCTGTAACTTGCTGCATTTGTAACAGCATTTGATTAATGCTTTGGGCTAATTGATCTTGTTCACTTTGCACCGTTAAATGTTGGCTATAATCACCACGTGCCACCGCTTGTGATAATTCTTTAATTGCCAGTAAACGTTGAGAAATTTGAGCCAGTTTATAATGCAAACCGTTTGGCTCCATATTGTCCATATTAATTAAAGCTAAATCGCCTTGATTTAAACGTTTTAAATTCTGACACAATAAACCCAAACGACGATGTAAATGAGAAAGTTGCTCATGTAAAGTGCGTTGAATCGGCAAACGAGATTCCGTTTCGTCATATTGCAAAATTTTCTGCATGATCTGCTGCAATACTTCTAACTCCCCCCCCAGTTGACGACGCAAATAACGATAAAGCAAGGCAATAAATCCAATAATAAAAAATGAAGCCAACACAAATAAACTCAGTGAACTTTGATAAAATAATTCACTCAAGTTTTTTTGCCGTATTAATTTTTGCGCGCTGGATTTTTCTAAACTAAGACGCACCCCATCACTTAATGTTTTTAAAGCCTGAAATTGCGGTTGTAATTGGGTGTAATGTTGTTGTATGGTTTGCGGGTTGGTTTCTGTTCGGCTGAATAATTCTAACCATTCTAAAATAGTGTGTTCATAACGGCGTTGTTGTTCTTTTAATAAGGCGACTTCCTTACGTAAATGCTCAATATATTCTTGTCGTTCAATGTTTGCACTGGTGCGTAGGGCGATCTTTAAAATGGTTTCTAACTGCGTTAAATCCATCGATTGGCGCAATTGCTGTTGTTCTACATAAAAACGGGTGGGCAAAGAATCATGATGATTCATAAATTGCATCAGCCATAAATGCAATTCACTTTGATTTTGTTGAAAATCAATCAATTGGTTTAATAACGGTAATTCTAATTCGGATAAATCTCGTGACAACTGATTTAATTGTTGTAAATACCAAAGACTCATCCCAATGCCCGCACTGAGAAGAATTAATAAAACAAAAGCCAGTGTAATTAGACGATTTTTTAATGTAAAAACAGGATTATACATTGAAATTTACCTGTGTAAAATTTTAACAAGATTTTGAGAAAAAATAATGGCTCATTATCGCATGATCACGCATTTATTTCTTATTTATCGATTCCCATTTCAAAAAAAAACGTGACTTGTCTTTATGATCTGTTATCATAGCTTGACGATTTGTTGGACTTGAATGCAGGCTCTTTTTCAGAGCTAAAACCAGTCAATTCCAGTGTCTGCACCTCTGCCTGATCAGAGTTTACCCTTAGTTTTGCCCCGTTTTGCGACGGTGGCCTTGTCTTTAAAAAATATCGGATTGTCGATTAACCCATGAATACCATTGCTCAACGGATTGCCGAACAACTTTCGGTGCAGGATTGGCAGATTACCGCTGCGATTCGTCTGCTGGATGAGGGCGCAACCGTGCCTTTTGTGTCACGCTATCGTAAAGAAGCGACTGGCGGCTTAGATGATACGCAATTGCGCACCTTAGAAGAACGCCTGCGTTATCTGCGCGAATTGGAAGAACGCCGCGAGACCATTTTACGCAGTATTGAGGAGCAAGGTAAATTAACGCCCGAATTAGCCCAAGACATCCACGCCGCAGACACGAAAAATCGCTTAGAAGATTTGTATCTGCCTTATAAACCCAAACGGCGCACTAAAGCCCAAATCGCCCGCGAAGCCGGCTTAGAACCCCTCGCTCTCGCGCTGTTGCAAGACCCTACTGTAGACCCCGACGTGCTGGCCACGCAATATTTTAATCCTGATCACGCTTTAACGGAAATTAAACCCGTTTTGGATGGCGCACGGCAAATTTTAATGGAACAGTTCGCTGAAAATGCCGAGTTATTAGGGCGTTTGCGCGAGTTCCTCTGGGATAATGCGTTATTGGTGTCTTCTTTGGTCGAAGGAAAGGCAGAGAGTGGGGCGAAATTTTCTGATTATTTCGAGTATAACGAAGCGTTAAAAAATATTCCGTCTCACCGTGCCTTGGCTTTGTTTCGCGGTCGCAATGAAGAAGTGTTGCGTTTGAATATTCAGTTAAAACTGGACGAAGACAGCAGTGACACGCATTCGTGCGAAGTGCAGATCGCGCAGTTTTTTCATATTGAAAATCAAGGGCGTAAAGCCGATGCGTGGTTGTCAGAAACGGTACGTCATGCGTGGCGGTTTAAAATTCGTTTACATTTAGAATCTGAATTATTATTGCGTTTACGCGAGGCCGCTGAATCGGAAGCGATCAAGGTTTTCGCCAGCAATTTACACGATTTACTGTTGGCCGCACCTGCCGGCCGACGCACCACTTTAGGCTTAGACCCCGGCATTCGCACGGGCGTGAAATATGCCGCGGTGGATGGCACGGGAAAATTGGTCGCCCACGGCACCATTTACCCCCACGCCCCTAAAAATCAATGGAATGAGTCTATCCAAGTGTTAGCCGCGGTGTGTGCGGCGCACCAAGTAGAATTGGTCAGCGTCGGCAACGGCACCGCTTCACGAGAAACGGATCGCTTAGTCGCTGATTTAATGCGTCAACATCCTGAATTAAAATTAAGTAAAGTCATGGTGTCTGAAGCGGGCGCGTCGGTTTATTCGGCTTCAGAATTGGCAGCGCAGGAATTTCCTGATTTGGATGTATCACTGCGTGGTGCGGTTTCGATTGCTCGACGTTTACAAGACCCGCTGGCCGAATTGGTCAAAATTGACCCTAAATCTATCGGAGTCGGCCAATATCAACACGATGTCAATCAAACACAATTAGCCCATTCGCTAGATGCGGTGGTAGAGGACTGCGTTAATGCCGTTGGCGTGGATGTGAATACTGCTTCGGTATCTTTACTCAGTCGTATTTCTGGATTAAGTCCCAGTTTAGCCCGCAATATTGTCAGTTTCCGCGATGAAAATGGCCCCTTCAAAAATCGCCAATTATTACTCAAAGTTCCCCGTTTGGGTGAGAAAACATTTGAATTAGCCGCAGGATTTTTGCGCATTGCCGACGGCGATAATCCCTTAGACGCATCGGCTGTGCATCCCGAAGCCTATCCTATCGTGGAACGTATTTTGGCACAGTGTCAAAAACCCATTAAAGTCGTGTTAGGTGATACGTCATTTTTACGCAGTTTATCGCCGGCCGATTTCGTCGATGAGCGTTTTGGTTTGCCAACGGTCACCGATATTTTAAAAGAATTGGAAAAACCCGGCCGCGACCCCCGTCCCGAATTTAAAACCGCTGCATTTCGTGATGATGTGGCGCAATTAGACGATTTGCAACCGGGTATGATTTTGGAAGGCGTAGTCACCAATGTGACGAATTTTGGCGCATTTGTGGACATTGGCGTGCATCAAGACGGTTTAGTACATATTTCTGCCTTAGCCAACAGCTTTGTCAAAGACCCGCGAGATGTGGTCAAAGCGGGAGATGTGGTTAAAGTCAAAGTGTTAGAAGTGGATTTGAAACGCAAACGGGTGGCTTTAACCATGCGTTTACAAGAGGCCAGCGAATCTCACGAGTCCCGCGCTGGAAGAACAGAGTCCTCTTCTGCCCCTAAACGACATACAGATGCCCATTCATCTCCAGCCGGTAAAGGGAAAAAACCCGCCGTGGCCGCATCGAAAACCCACAAGTCCCCAAAATCCCAACCCGCACAAGCACAACCCATGACCGCTTTTGGTTCTGCGCTGGCCGAAGCACTGGCCAATGCGCGTAAGCGTTAGTACGAGAACTTTGAATCAGAATATTTTTATTATATTCTGATTCTACAATTCGGCCATCACTGCAAGACAACGCATCATGACCTATTCCCCAGAAAATACAACGCCTCGCGGCACGGATTACCACGATCCCGGCTTGCATCATACGCCCTGTGATAAACGGGAACTCCTTTCCCAATTCCTCACTTTTCTCCCCAAAAACGCCGTTTTATCTGAACCCGAAGATTTGCATCCTTATGAATGTGATGGACTTTCGGCTTTTCGCCATTTACCCATGATGGTCGTATTGCCTGAATCGGTGGCGCAGGTGCAACAGATTATGCGCGTATGTTACGAACGACGGGTGCCGGTGATCGCTCGCGGTGCGGGAACGGGATTGTCGGGCAGTGCGTTGCCGGACGATCATAGTGTGTTACTCAGTCTTAGTAAATTAAATCGTATTTTAGAATTAGACCCGCTCAGTCGTACTGCTCGTATTGAACCGGGCGTGCGTAATTTAGCGATTACGGAAGCGGCGAGTCAATATGGACTTTATTACGCGCCCGATCCGTCTTCCCAAATTGCTTGTTCTATTGGGGGCAATGTGGCGGAAAATTCGGGGGGCGTGCATTGTTTAAAATATGGTTTAACCGTTCACAATGTGTTGGCGTTAAAAGTGGTGATGGTGACAGGCGAATTACTCCATATTGGTAGTGGTGCATTGGACAGTCCCGGTTATCATTTGCTGGCTTTAATGCACGGCTCGGAGGGCATGTTAGGGATTGTGGTAGAAGTGTTGGTTAAACTCGTTCCCAAACCTAATGATATACAAGTGTTGTTGATCACCTTCGATGATGTCGCACAAGCAGGGCGTGCAGTCAATACGATTATTGAATCAGGTATTCTCCCCTCGGGCTTGGAAATGATGGATCAATTGGCGATTCGTGCGGCGGAAGATTTTTGTCATGCGGGCTATCCTACGGATGTTGCAGCGATTTTATTGTGCGAATTGGACGGAACGACAGAAGAAGTAGACGAACACGTGAAAAAAGTCGAACAACTCATGCAGAATTGTGGTGCATTAGCGGTGCGCGTGGCGAAAACAGAAGCTGAACGGATTTTATTTTGGAAAGGGCGTAAATCGGCTTTTCCGGCGGTGGGGCGTTTATCTCCTGATTATTACTGTATGGACGGGACTATTCCGCGTCGTCATTTAGCGGCGGTATTAACGCGTTTAAACGAATTATCACAAGAATACAATTTACCCATTGCCAATGTTTTTCATGCGGGCGATGGCAATTTGCACCCTTTAATTATGTACGATGCCAATATTCCCGGCGAATTGGCGCGCACCGAAGAATTAGGCGGCAAAATTCTCACCTTATGCGTAGAAATGGGCGGCACCATCACCGGAGAACACGGTGTGGGTGTGGAAAAAATTAACCAAATGTGTGACCAATTTGCCTCTGCCGAATTACAACAATTTCACGCCATCAAAGAAGCCTTTGATCCATTGCGCCTGCTCAATCCCGGTAAAGCCGTGCCAACCTTACATCGCTGTGCCGAATTGGGCGCGATGCACGTTCATCATAACCAATTGCCTCATTCTGATTTGCCGAGATTTTGAACCATGCGCGATTTAACTGGTGTTTTACAAAATAAAGTTCGTACTGCAATTCAAGACGAAACGCCCTTAGAACTGATCGGCGGTGGTAGCAAGCGTTTTTATGGACGAGAACCTGTTGGCGAGCCGTTGTATTTATCTGAACACGCGGGAATTATGAATTACGAACCCAGCGAATTGGTGATTACAGCACGCGCAGGTACGCGACTACAAGAAATTGAAACGACTTTAGCCGAATCCGGACAATGTTTGGGTTTTGAACCGCCGCATTTTGGGGAAAATGCCACACTCGGCGGCACTATCGCGTGTGGTTTTTCGGGGATGACGCGCCCTTATTGGGGATCGGCGGCGGATTTTGTATTGGGTACGCGGTTATTGACGGGCAAAGCTGAGGTGTTACGTTTTGGTGGTGAGGTGATGAAAAATGTCGCGGGTTACGATGTCTCACGATTGATGGTGGGCGCGTTGGGAACGTTGGGAATTCTTTTGGACGTGTCCCTTAAAGTGCTACCAAAACCCGTTCATCACGTGACTTTAACGCGAGAATGTGATGCAGCCACCAGTTTACGTTTAATGAATCAATGGGCAGGGCAGCCTTTACCGTTGTCGGCAACGGCATTTTTACAAGGTCAATTTTATTACCGTTTATCAGGCAGCGTGCGCGGAGTGGACGCAGCAGTTAAACAATTGGGGGGTGATGTTTTACCGCAAGCGGATACGTTTTGGCGTGATTTGCGCGAACACCGCTTACCTTTTTTTCAAAATGAAACACAAAATTTGTGGCGGCTTTCGCTGCCTTCCACCGTTCCTGTATTGCCTTTGTTGGGAGAAAGTATTATAGAATGGGGTGGCGCGCAGCGGTGGTTGCGCAGTGATACAGATGCAATGACCTTGCGTAATCAGGTTTCTGCGGCGGGGGGTTATGCGACGTTATTCCGTTTTGGCGCACGCCATTCGTGTTTTCAACCGCTTTCAGAGCCGCTTTTGGGCTTACATCAGCAATTAAAAATCGCTTTCGATCCTAAAAATATTTTTAATCGTGGCCGTTTGTATGAAATATAGTCAACTGTTTTAATAGTTCTGACTTTATTTTGTCGCCTTATTGATCACCTCCATTATGTTTCACATTTACCACAGCAATCGTTTAGAACAATTAGCCGAACAATTAAGTTCTTTAATAAAAACACCTTTAGCGCATCCTTTTCTCGCAGAATGTATTGTGGTGCAAAGTAAAGGGATGGAACGTTGGTTGTCTATGCAATTGGCTGAACGATTGGGCATTGCGGCAAATATTGAATTTCCTTTTCCCAATACGATTATTTGGCGATTATTTCGTTCTTTATTCCGTCAATTAAGCGAATTCTCTGTTTTTGATCGAGAAGTAATGTTGTGGCAATTTATGGAATTATTGCCGCATTATTTTGATCATCCTGAGTTTGCCGAATTAAAAAATTATCTGCATGATGATCCGAACGGCGTTAAATTATTCCAATTGTCTTTACGCATTGCAGATACTTTTGATCAATATGGTTTATATCGTCCTGATTTATTATTTTCATGGGAAAATAAAAAGCAGCGCGATGGTTGGCAATCGATATTGTGGAATGAATTAATTCATTTATATCAAACCGATGATCATCGCGCTAAAATTTGGCAAAAATTCATGCAGGCTGATTTAACGCCTTGTTTAACGCAATTACCGCCGCGAATTTCTATTTTTGGCATTTCTAATTTACCACCTGTTTATTTAGAAACATTTGCTTATTTAGGTCAGTTTTTAGAAGTGCATTTATTTTTATTTAATCCCTGTCAAGCGCATTGGGGATATATTGTCTCTGATGTAGAAATGGCGCGATTAGCCCGCAAGCAAAAAGACAATATTATTTCTCCCGAAGAACAATATTATGAAAAAGGCAATCCGTTATTGGCTTCGATGGGAAAAATGGCGCGAGATTTTTTTGATTTAATTCAAGATTATTCGCATCAATCTTATGATTTATTTATAGAAGCGGAGCAAGATTCATTATTGCATTTAGTGCAGAATGATATTTTAAATTTACAAAATCGTCCTATTGATCAAGAAATAGGATTGATTAACCCCCGTGATCAATCTTTACAAATTCACATTTGCCACAGTCCGATGCGCGAAGTGGAAGTGTTATATGATCAATTGCTGAATTTATTTGAAATGAATTCGCAATTATTGCCGCGTGATATTGTGATAATGGTGCCGAAAATTGAAGATTATGCGCCATTTATTGAAGCGGTTTTTGGCGTGGAACGTCAAGGAAAAATGCAATTGCCTTTTAGCATTGCGGATCGGGATTTACGCCATGAAAGCAGTTTGGTTAATACTTTTATTGCCATTTTAGAATTAGAACGGGGGCGTTTTCCTGTTTTAGAGGTATTAAATTTATTAGAAATGGACGCGGTGCAGCGGCGTTTTGCTTTATCTGATGACGATTTAATATTAATTAAACATTGGATTCAAAAAACCGCGATTTGTTGGGGAATGGATGCGGCGAATCGGGCGCAATTAAAACTGCCTGCTTTGCCAGAAAATACTTGGCGTGCGGGTTTAGAACGGTTGTTATTAGGATTTGCTTTAATTGATCAACAGGTTTTATTTGAAGATATTTTGCCTTTTGATGAAATAGAAGGACAAGAAACTTTAATTTTAGGCAAATTAGCAGGATTTATTGAACAGCTTTTTACTACGGTCAATTTATTGTCTCAATCCCATTCTCCCATCGAATGGGCAAATTTATTACTGCGTTTATTAGGGCAGTTTTTCCAACCCAGCGAAACGCAAGAAATTGAAGCGCAACATATTCGTAAAGTGATTCAACAATTAGCCACCACGACGCAAATTAAAGGTTTTGAATTTGAGCAACCGTTGGGAATTGCCGCTATTATTGCCTATTTACGTAATTATTTAAATGAAATTAATCAACCCGTGCATTTTTTGACGGGACAAATTACTTTCTGCACGTTATTGCCGATGCGTAGCATTCCTTTTAAAGTGGTTTGTTTATTGGGCATGAATGATCACAGTTATCCGCGGGTGCAACGTCCATTAAGTTTTGATTTAATGGCACAATATCCGAAAAAAGGGGATCGTTCTTTACGCCATAATGATCGTTATTTATTTTTAGAAGCCTTATTGTCGGCGCGGAATCATTTTTATTTAAGTTACGTCGGACACAGCGTACAAGATAATAGCGAATTGCCGCCTTCGGTATTAGTGAGCGAATTAAAAGATTATCTCATGGCAGGTTTTAAAGGCATTCATGGCGAGAAAATTTTAGAATTAATTCAATGCCATCATCCGTTACAGCCATTTAGTCCTCATTATTTTATGACCCCGCCTTTAAAAACGCAATTATTCAGTTATTCTAAAGAATATTGCCAAGCCAGCTCTGTGCTATTAAAAAAACGCGAAGCAATAAAAGCCGATTTTCTCACCCAAGCATTACCATATCCTGATAGTCATTGGACAACAGTTGATGTATTGGATTTATTGCGATTTTTTAAAAATCCAACACAATATTTATTAAAAGAGCGTTTAGATATTAATTTAAGTTATGAAGAACAATTATTAGAAGAAAATGAGCCGTTTAATTTAGTAGGTTTAAACGCCTATCAATTTACCCAAGAATTAATAGAAGCCGCATTAGCAGGTGAAGCATTAACGCCGCATTTTAATGTGGCCAAAGCCAAAGGTTTATTGCCGCATGGTGTGGTGGGGAAAGTCATTTATGATCGCATTGAAAGCGATAT
This sequence comes from Thioflexithrix psekupsensis, assembly GCF_002149925.1. Lineage (NCBI taxonomy): Bacteria > Pseudomonadati > Pseudomonadota > Gammaproteobacteria > Thiotrichales > Thioflexithrix > Thioflexithrix psekupsensis. The sequence goes on from NZ_MSLT01000023.1 coordinate 619,689, forward strand.
TAAACCGTTTATTCATCAAGTTAAAACAGAGATAATTCACACCCGTTTAACGCCCCAAGCCATTCATTTGACTTTAGGAGCATTCCAACTGTCGGCTTATTTAGATCATTTGTGGAATAAACAACAATTTTTTTACCGTTATGCCGATATGAAAGGCGATGATGTGATTAAATTGTGGTTATATCATTTGCTATTAAATAGCCAGAATAAAGAAGATTCTCTTTTGCCCAATACGTCTATTTTTCTCGCTAAAGACAGTCAAATTTTATTGCGTCCTATTCCGTCTCAAGAAGCCTGTGTTATTTTACAAAATTTACTTGATTTTTACTGGCAAGGTTGTTGTGAATTAATGCCTTTCTTTCCTAAAACCGCATGGAGTTATGCCATCAATTATTATTTTCATACGGAAATGGATCGGGAAAAATCTTTAATAGAAGCTCGAAAAACATGGCGTAATGACAGTTATCAAGAATATGGGGAGTTTTATCAAAGTCCTTATTATGAATTGGCTTTTCAACATGATACGGATCAATTAATTGGCCAGCGTTTTATCACTTTAACCGAACGCTTTTTTCAACCTTTTTTTGCTCATGCGGAAATTTCTTATCACTGATTTTTTGTCAGAATCAGAATTTACAGAATTAATTCTTGCACGTTGTTTATTTTCGGTAAATTTTTTATTCTTTAATTCTGAAAATCCTAAAATTCTGTAAATTCTGATTCAGACAAAATGATTTTTATTTTGCTATATATTATCGCTTATCATCACCATTAATTAAAAAGATAGTTTAATTAGATAAAATTTGTTTATAATAATCCTGTTCTTTTAGAAGAACCGAGACCCATAAAAATTGATATTTAGGAATAATGAAAGATGTTTGATTATTACATTGCACCGTCTATTTTATCGGCTGATTTTGCGCGATTAGGAGAGGAAGTTAGCACGGTATTGGCTGCAGGCGCGGATATTGTTCATTTTGATGTCATGGACAATCATTACGTGCCGAATTTAACCATTGGCCCCTTAGTATGCGAAGCCCTGCGTAAGCATGGAATTAGCGCAGAAATTGATGTGCATTTAATGGTAAAACCTGTGGATCGCATTATTCCCGATTTTGCCAAAGCAGGCGCGACTTATATCACTTTTCATCCAGAAGCCTCTGAGCATGTTGATCGCACTTTGCAATTGATTCGAGATTGCGGTTGTAAAAGTGGTTTAGTTTTTAATCCTGCTACGCCTTTACATTATCTTGATTATGTGATGGATAAAATCGATATGATTTTATTAATGTCGGTTAATCCTGGATTTGGTGGGCAAAGTTTTATTCCTGCGACGTTAGATAAATTAAAATTGGCACGGGAACGCATTAAGCAAAGTGGCCGTCCTATTCGCTTGGAAGTTGACGGCGGCGTTAAAGTGGATAATATCCGCCAAATTGCCGAAGCAGGCGCAGATACTTTTGTCGCAGGATCGGCTATTTTTAACACGCCCAATTATCAAGAAACCATTGCCAAAATGCGTGCTGAATTAGCCAAAGTGACGCGCTAAGTTGCTGCAAAAAAATAAACGCGCTATAATGGCTTATTTTTAGAATTTCTTAATAACGAGGTCGGTGTGTTTAAACCTGAATTAATTTTGAGCGATTTGGATGGCACGTTGGTGGATAGCGTTCCTGATTTGGCGTATGCGGCGGATCAAATGATGCAACAGCTTGATTTGCCAGCGCGTGGGGTGGATTCGGTGCGTTTATGGGTGGGTAATGGTGTAGAACGCTTGGTGAAGCGAACCTTGACAGGGGAAATGTACGGCGAGCCGCCCAGTGACTTGTTAGCAAAGGCTTTTCCTTTGTTTATGGATTGCTACGGGGATACGAATGGGCAACGCAGTCAGCTTTATCCCGGTGTGCGCGAGGGCTTGGTGTGGTTACATGAACATTATCGCAATTTGGGCTGCATTACCAATAAATCTAAACGCTTTACACGCCCGTTATTAGAACAATTAGGCATTGCTGATTATTTCGGCATTATTGTCGCGGGAGATAGTTTACCTGCAAAGAAACCCGATCCCTTGCCTTTAACCCATTGTATGGATTTCTTTTCTAAAAAACCTGAGCAAACATTAATGATCGGCGATTCAACCAATGATGTGCAAGCGGCGAGAAACGCGGGTTGTCCGATTATTTGTGTTGATTATGGTTATAATCATGGGGAAGATATTCGTTTGTCTGGTGCAGATGCGGTCATTAGTCATTTTGCAGAATTGCAGCGTTTATTACCATTATGATTATTGGCGTGGGTATTGACATTGTTGATCAACAGCGAATTGAACAGAGTATTGCGCGTTTTAAAGAACGTTTTTTAACGCGCATTTTTACCGCACAAGAAGCCAGTCGCTGCAACGATTGTCGCCATCCTGTGGAGCGTTTTGCGGGGCGTTTTGCAGCAAAAGAAGCCTTTATGAAAGCCATTGGACGCAGTGCATTGCGTCCGGTGACTTTTGTGGAAATAGAGGTGTTAAATCGCGCTTCAGGCGCGCCTTATATCGTGACGCACGGCACGGCAAAAATGTTGTGTGAACAATTGGGTGTGCAGCACATTCATTTAAGCCTAACTCACAGTGCAGGAATTGCCGCAGCCGTGGTGATTTTAGAAGTTTAATCAATAAGTTATCCAGATTGTCTAATAAACCAAACGGAAATGAACCCGCCGATTTTGGAAATTAGCGACTTCATCACCAAAACACACTTTATGCGTAGACATGGGATGTAGCCATTTTCCTGCAATTCCTTGTGCCATTAACCACTCTTTCATGCGTTGAGCGCGGGCGGTGCCGAGTTGTAAATTATGGGCGCGTGTTCCTAAACCATCCGTTTCGCCAATAATCTCAATTCGCATTTGATAATCTAAAATTTCACTGAGTTTAATTAACTCGCGTAATGTCTCTGTCAATTCGCGTAAAATCTTATTTTGTTGGGCTTGAAATTCAGTGGATTCATTAAATAAAACATTAATGGCCATTAACCGCGCCATTGCCGCTTGCCAATTCTGTTGATCAATATTAATTAATTGACCGCTATCAATACGCAAAGGCAAACCCAACGGCTGCGCTAAGGTCTTAATCCACGCCGCCGAAGCCTCACCTTCCACGTGTAAAACTTGATCGCGCACCGTTAAATTAACCTTAGGCGGCGGCTGTAAACGTTGTTGGGCGTGTTTTAACAAAAACTCAGGTGATACATCTTGATAACTGTGCCAGTACATTTCCAAGGCACCGTCTAACAAAAATTGCCGCGCTATCTCTTGCGGGTCTGCGGCGAGTGGATCGCGTAAACCTTGTACCAACCAGCCTCCTTCGACACGCGGTTGGGTGTAAGTCACCACGATGCCCGGTGTATCGCCTAAGGTCGCTAAAAATTCTTCAAATAATTCAGTGGCTTGCTCTTGCCATTCAGTCATATTAATCGCAGCATGAGTGTCTACAGCTTTCACACCCGCTTCTTGTTGAATCTGCGAAGCGGCGCGGCGAATTTGCTCTCCCGTCGCTTCTCCCGTTAATTGCACCACGCCTTGATTATCAATGCTCAATTGCAAAACGTCTAATTGATCTTGTTTCAACTGTTGTTGTAAACGCGCCTGCACAAAAGCGGGCGATAAATCTTGATAAAATTGCCATTCTTGCTGAAGTGTCGGCAAATTCGCATGGATCACCGCTTGTTCGGGAAAATCAGCTTGTGGATCGCGTAAACCATGAATCATCCATTCTCCTGACGCATTTTTTCCACTATCGACCACAATAATGCCCGGTACACGATTTAATTCCGCCACCAATTGCTGTAAACGCACTTGTTCAGCCTGCCACACTGCATCTTGATTGCTTAATTGTTGCGTGTCGATTTCTCGAATCCCCGTTAAATAACCGCTTTGGGTTTGTATTTGACTGATCCATGTGTGATCGGCTGCGCCACGGATTTGTAAAATACGATCATCGGTTAAATGTAATTCCACACCCGGCGGCGGTTGCAAGGCCAAATGGGCGCGTTTTAATACAAAAACAGGCGACAAATCGTGATACGGTTGCCAGTGCATTTTTAAACGCAGATCAGGATAACGCCCTGCCAATTCTTGCGGATCGACCGCTAAAGGATCACGTAATCCGCGAATAAGCCAATGTTCTCCTTGTCGGCCGGCATGAATCACCGTTAAACCGTCCGTATCGCGCAATACAGTAACCAACGCCTGAAAAATCGCTTCACTTTCAACCCAATACGCATCATTCAGCGTCACCGCTTCCGTATTAACACTGTCAATGCCGGCGATTTTGCCCACGCTGTCGTTTAATTTATCTAACCACGCCTTATCCGTATTTCCACGCACGGTCAATACAGTGTCATTCAGAGATAATTCAATCGTATGAGGGGGTTGCAGCCACGCCCGCGCCCGTCTTAACACAAAAGCAGGCGATAATTCTTGATAATGCTGCCAGCGCATGGTAATGTCAGACAAGCCCGCTTGTTGGGCTAAATGCTGTGGATCAGGGGCGAGCGGATCGCGTAATCCGTGAATATAAAAGTGTCCATCACGGCGGCCGCTGTCTGTCACCACTAGGCCGGGCGTGGTGTTTAGCGTAGTCAGCAGGCGTTGCACAGACACTTCCATCGCTTGCCAGGCTTGATCGGTATTGGTTAAATTTTCAGTATTCAGGGCGTTAATGCCCGCAATTTTTCCAATATTATGATAAGCGTGTTTTATCCATTCCGCGCTGGCTTGTCCCGTCGCAAAAAGAACATGGTCTTGCACCGCTAATTCCACCGACGGCGGCGGTTGTAACCAATGCCGCGCCCGTTGTAAAACAAAAGCAGGCGATAATGTGTGTAACATTTGCCAGTGCATTGTCAGACGTTCTAAGCCCATTTTGTCTGCGATTTCCTGCGGATCGGGCGCAAGCGGATCGCGTAATCCACGCACATAACGCTGTTCTTGACCTCGTCCGCTGTCGGTGACGATGATACCTTGTGTACTATTGAGCGTGGCGATAAAGGCTTGGAATTGCGCTTCTGTATTCAGCCAATAGGCATCACTAGGGCGCGCTTGCTCCAGATTAACCGTGCGAATCCCCGCAATACTCAACGCACGTTGTTGCGCTTGGGTCAACCACAGTTGATCGGCTTCGCCTGTAAAATGTAAAATAGCATCATCGCCTAAATGCAGTTGAATCGACGTGGGAGGTTGCAAGGCCAGACGCGCCCGCTGTAAAACAAACTCAGGAGTCAGATCGTGGTGCGCTTGCCAGTGCATTTGTACATCATGTAGTCCAATTTCTTCAGCCCAACGATTCGGATCAGCCGCTAAGGGATCGCGTAAACCACGAATAACCCGATGTCCCGCTTCGCGTTGATGCGAGATGATGACCAGACCGGGCGTGTTGCGTAAACGTTGTAACAGATTCTGAAATAAGGCATCCGTCTGCTGCCAATAGGCATCGTTGTCGATCAATTGATCGCCCACTACTTGCCGAATTCCCGTAATATGACTGGCTTGTTGCTGCACGTGTTCAATCCAAGCGCGGTCGGCACGCCCAGAAATATGTAAAACATCACCTTTTAATTGTAGCTCAACACTGTCGGGTGGCGCGAGTTGTAACTTGGCTCTTTGCTCTACAAAAACAGGCGTTAAATCTTGATATGGAGTCCAACTGGCCGTAATATCATTAGGGGATACTTGTGCAGTCAGCGCAATTTGCAGGGGATCAGCGGCTAATGGATCGCGCAATCCGTGTAAAATTAAATGGCGATCTTCATAATTCGCTTGCACCGGAACAATACCGGGAGTTTGGCGTAATGTTTCGACATAAGCCATGAGTTGTTCACGGTGTTGTTGAATACGATATTGTTCATAAGCAAACCACGCTAATAAAGCCACCGCTAACGCACTTATTCCCGCAAAAGCAGCCACTACCGCAGGTGGAAAATAATGCCCTTGTTTATCCCGAATTTCTGAGCCTAATGTTTTTTGTAAAATTGTTAAAATCGGCGTTAAAGTGCTATTATCACCATCAAATTTTTCTAATAAAAAACCATAACGAGCGTGCATAGTTTCTAAAGCATCGTGCATAATGTCTTTATAACTATAAGGCACATTACCACGAATCACTGAGGCTAAAATCGCATCTGGCCCACGTTCTAACCAGACGGTAAATTCACCAATTTCTACACGCTCTAATTGCGCATCGTCTGTGCCTGAAAAAGAATCATGAATAAAATCTTGAATCGCCGTGAGCATTGCTGACACCGCATCACTGTCATTAATTTCAATATCATTTTGGTGTAAATGGTGAATTAATAGCCCGCTATCTCGGTGAATTAAAAACACCTGTTCTACTCGATAAACTAGGGTATCGCGTAAAATAATTTCTTGTAATGGCGTAGAAGTGCGCCACGCCTCCCAACGCCAAACTAACCCCTTGGGAGAAAAAGGACTTTGTTGTAAACGGGTATTAATTTCTTGTAATAAGTCTTTAAACGTTTCATTAATCGATTTACGAATAGCAGGCCCCATGACAGGAAATAAAGTGTCCGCTAAAACTTGCGTATCTTCACTGATCGATTGTCGCAAACAACGCTGTACAGGTTCTTTTAAAGATTCGGTTAAACGGCTTTGTAAAGTATGTTCTAATTCTTCGCTAATGCTGGCTTTATTAATGGCTTCGGGGAGAAAATTGGCCATGTCACTGACCCGTTTCTCGGTATCATCTAATTGGGCAACTAATTGTTCAAACCGCGGTAATAAGGTTTCTAATTGAGTTAAACGTTGAATAACAGGATTAATTTGTTGTTGTTCTAATTCGGTTAAGCGGGCTTGTATGGGTTTTTGAATGGGCGTGCTTAATGCGGTGAGTAATGGACGCGCAAAAGTTTGCGGCGTTTCACACATAGATTCGATAATGCAGGTTTGTACGGGCTTTTTTAACGCACTGGCGAGTTGATTTAAATCAGGCGCGCGTTCTATGGCTTGCGCCAAAATAGCGGCTATTTCTTGACTACGCAATTGAGGATCGTTAAGTCGTTTTTCTAATTCATCTAATCGATCTTGTTCAATTTGTAATAATAATTGTCGTAATTGGGCATATTCATCGTGGGGAGCGTTCATATTATTGTGTCGCTAATTGGTACAAGAGAAAAAACATTAGAGTTTATATTAATCCTGTGATGATTCCTAAAAAAATCAGGGTAAATAATGCGGCTTTCCATATCCAATTGTCAAGTCATGGCGTTTGTGATTAAAGCGTTTCTTTGAAGTAAACGAGATAAATGGTGTTAATTATTCGATTAACGGTTAATGTGGTGTCACAAAAGCGGTTGACCGATGAAGACATTGTCAACAGTTTGGAATGGTTGGGAGAGTTTGAAGCGGCTCATCCTTTTGCCATACAAGTGGCGCAGTTGAGTTTGTTCCTCATCTTTACTTTCAATCAGTTATAAAAATATTATTTTTTGTAATGGTTTAAATTGAGAATTGCTGATCTTTAACAGATCACTTGATCTGTCAAATTGTTTATGATAGAAATAGATTGCACTGTTTCTTAATGATCAATAAGGAGTTTTTTGTGATATTTTGGCGTGTTTTATTCGTTGTTTATTTATCGCTATCATTTAGCTTGAGTTATGCTGATAATCCAAAGGTGGTCATGCAAACTTCTATGGGTGATATTGTATTGGCATTAGATGCAGAAAAATCGCCCAAAACGGTGGAGAATTTTTTACGTTATGTGGATGAAGGTTTTTATGCAGGGACTATTTTTCATCGCGTGATCGATGGCTTTATGATTCAGGGCGGCGGTTATGGAGAAGATTTCGCCGAAAAAGAAACGCACGATCCAGTAATGAACGAAGCCGATAATGGGTTGAAAAATCTACGCGGCACGATTGCGATGGCGCGCACCCCAGACCCCCATTCCGCCACCGCACAATTTTTTATTAACGTCAAAGACAACACCTTTTTAGACCATCAAGCTAAAACAGCCCAAGGTTGGGGGTATACGGTGTTTGGTCAGGTGATTGAAGGCATGGAAGTGGTGGATGCCATCAAAACCACCCCCACAGGTTCTGGTGGTCCTTTCCGCACTGATGTCCCTGAAACCACTGTCGTTATTCACCGCGTTCAACGGGTGGAAGCCGCAGATAAAGCAGAAACCGCTACCGCACCTGCTTCTAAATCTACAGCCGCACCCGAAACGCAACAGTAAGGAGTTTAAGCACTTAAACGAATTAGTTTTAACAATAAAACAACTTCTTATTCTTCCCTAGCAGGAGGCGGTAGAAAAGTGAAAGTTCTAAACCATTTTAACTGGCTGGATATTTTTATTTAACTACCTACTATTTAATCCTAATTTCCCAATCGTAAAAAACCGAGCCACACTTTATTAACGGTGTGACTCGGTTTTGTTTTATCCGATTAAAACGCAATCAATGAATCGTTTTAATCATTCGGACAATCGTCAAAAGAGCCTTGCATTAAAATACCATCATTCAAGCACTCTGTGAATAAATAAGCAAAGAAATTGCCTGTCATGCCGGGGTCACGTTTAAAGCTAAAAGAGATAATAGCCGATTGACCGTCTTTACTCACATTATAATGGCTGCTTGGCTCAACGAAAGCATCGGCAGCACCTTCAAAATTCAAATCTTGCAGATTGAATTCTAAGGGGCTAACCAAATCACTCAACAACGTTCCCGCACCCAGAGAAGTGGGAGTTTGATTGGTGCCGCTCCAGCTTGAATTGAAATAATGCGAAGTATCGTAAACCACTTTGTTCATACTATCACGTATCAGATTACCCGCACTATCACGCATTTCTGGAGTCATCGGATAGCCGCCCAATGACGGGATTCCGTTCGATCTAAACACGTGGTTGCTGCCAGCCAGCAAGTTCGCAAAACCCGCATTTGGAATGGTAACATTCTTCAACTGGCTGACTCTATACAAGCCTTTCTCAGCCGTTGCAGAGTCATTCGGTGTGGCAAAACGCACCGCATAAATCTTGTCAGATGCGGCTTTGCTGCCGACTCGCGCCCCTTTGCGGCTACCGCTAAAGTCTAAAATCAAATCGCCCCAACCAATGTGATTGGCCACGCCGTCTTTAGTCCACGTGCCGCCGTTCAAAGGCAAATTAGCATGAATCGCCACGGTGATCATATCGCCTTGTTGTTTAAAGGCGACTCCATGAATTTCAAAAGACGTTCCGCCCACTTTATTACCCGCAGAGGTTGTTTCTACGCCGTCTTTAAACGAATCCAGCGTATACTGCCATGCACCGGGCGGGCATAATTTACACGTATCTGGAACAGCCAAACCTTCCATGTCATAGTAACCGGCCGGAATCGCAGCCGTATTCATAATTTGGCAAGAACCTGCTTCCATGTTAAATTGGTATAATCTTGTATCACTTATTTTGTGCAAAGCATACAACAACGACCCATCAGGCAACACTTCAATGGCTTCTGCTTCGGAAGGCAACTTATCGCAGTATTCTAAAGCAGCCGTATTTTTTGTCAAATTATACGCATATAAATTATCCCCAGACACGCCGTAAATAATTTCGTCGCCGTCAGCATTGACTCCCATCGCAATGTCTTCTACCACCGCATCGCTTGCCCACATCATGGTATGCGCGCCAGTGGATTGATCGATGGTGATCAAACCTTGACCATCCACCCAACCCCATAACACACTTCCGTCTTTGCTAAACACGATGGCCGATACTTCACCCTCAATAATTTTACCGATGGGCTGCAAACGACCGTCATCTTTGTCAATGGTGTAAAGCATACCGATTTTATCGGGGTCAATGGCATCGTCGCCAGAGGACACAAACAATTGGCCAGTAATTGGATGAATCGCTAAACCTTCCAGATCATAGTCTACATACTCAGGCCCGACATTGTAGGAGGTTGTTTGTAGCGTAGCGGGATCGATAATGGTTTTAAACAATTGGCTGTCGGCCAAATTATTATCTTGTATTCCATACACTGGGCAAACTTTGGCGGTGTCAGGCTCATCCGCTTGAACAGTGGCTAAACCCATACCCAGCAATAAACCAGTGGAAACACCCGCATAAAACAAACCACGCACGGCTTTTCTTAGCACGTGATTCAGAGGTTGTGTTGTGTTCATGATAAAATCCTCAAAATGACTTAAAAAACTTTACGTTTCAACCTAGACCGTTCGATTCCTGTGATAACACGCTGCGTCACCACCGAACGGAAACCTTTTAAAAACGAATTCAGTAAACGCAGTAGGATTAGTGTTAGAATATAATTATGTGTAATCGCTCAAAAACGCAGCCACTTTTCCAATTTCTAAAAGCCCTGAGAAATGACGGAAAATCGCCGAGGGGTCTGAGCCGAATCTTGTTGTTCTGTGGAGAGACTTCGTCTAGCTGACAATTGAATGTCATCTTAACCCTGATATATAGTTTTGTATAACGATACCCGTTTCTGCAATACTCTTATAGACAAATGCGAATATTATTTAGATAAACGGTGCAATTGACTCCAACTCCGTTATTAATAAACGGTCATTATTAGTCCGTCTGGAGACATCAACTTGTCATAAATGGGTATTGATGCCATCATCGCCAGCACGTCTAAATCCATCGCCAGACACTTGCGGCTGCACCTAAACTATAGAACTTGAAACCGAATTATTCAACCGCTTATCTTATAAAAAAAATCGGCTGTCCCATTTATCCTAGACGCAGCAGCATTAAGAAATATGAATAAAACTCATTGCGCCAATGGTATTATTTTAAGGAAAACATTTATCTTTTTTAAGAAAAAATTCTCGCTGTGTTTCTATCAGATAAAACGCAGCCATTAGTTTAAACAATAGAACGATACGTTAAAAATTTCAGATCATAATAACTCAGTGTTGTAAGGAATAGACGAGATTATGTGTGGTATTTGTGGTGAATTGCGTTTTGATGGACAAGCGGTGTCTCCCGACACATTACAAGCCATGATGGCTGTTTTAACGCCCCGCGGCCCCGATCATGGCGCGCAATGGATTAACAATACAGTGGGATTGGGACATCGACGTTTGGCGATTATTGATTTGTCTCCACAAGGACAACAACCCATGCAAGAACAGGGGATTAGCCTTGTTTTTAACGGCACGATTTATAATTATCGTGCATTGCAACAAGAGTTGATTCAATCGGGACATTCTTTTCGCAGTCAAAGTGACACGGAAGTGATTTTAAAAGCCTATTTACAATGGGGACTCGATTGTGTCGCGCATTTACAAGGGATGTTTGCTTTTGTATTATGGGATGAATCGCGTCAACAGTTGTTATTGGCGCGGGATCGATTGGGCATAAAACCGCTTTATTATGCCAAAACAGATCGTTTTATTCGCTTTGCGTCCACACTTCCCGCACTTTTGGCGACTAAAGAGATTAATACTGACTTTGATCCGGTCGGTTTACATCACCAATTTACATTACATGCCGTGATTCCCGCGCCATACACGCTGTTTACGGGAATTAAAAAGCTAGAACCTGCCAGTTTACATTTAATAACCCCTCGTGGCACACATCAGCAATACACTTATTGGCAGTTACACGCCACACGCCCAGAGCGATTTTATCGCGTAGAAGAATGGTTAGAATTAACGCATAACGCCCTTAAAGCCGCAGTCAGCAGCCACCGTACCGCTGCGGATGTGCCTGTTGGCGTATTATTATCGGGGGGGTTGGATTCCAGCTTACTGGTTGGATTACTGGCACAACAACAGCCTGTCGAAGAATTATTAACCTTTTCCGTTGGTTTTGAAGACGCGCCCGAAGAAAAAGGCAGCGAATTTGAATATTCCGATCAAGTGATTGCGCGTTATCCCACGCGCCACCACCGCTACCACATTCCCAATGCGCAGTTATTGGATCGTTTACCTGAAGCCATTCGCGCCATGTCCGAACCGATGTTTGGACAAGATGCGGTTGCGTTTTATCTGCTGTCAGAACAAGTGTCAAAAGTGGTCAAAGTGGTACAAAGTGGACAGGGCGCAGATGAAGTGTTTGCGGGTTATTTTTGGTATCCGCTGATGCAAGCGGCACAAGGGAGTTATTTAAATCGTTTTAGTTCCCATTATTTCGACCGTTCGCATGAAGAATATTTAACCCTTATTGATCCTGCTTTTCAAGGCGAAAATTACACCGCACAAACCGTTGAGAAACTGTTACAAGAAAAACATGCCGATACTTTTTTAGATCAAGTATTGCGTATGGATGTAACAATGTTAATTGTCGATGATCCCGTAAAGCGGGTGGACAATATGACGATGGCTTGGGGATTAGAAGCCCGCGTGCCTTTTTTAGATCAACATTTGGTCGAATTAGCCGCGATGATGCCACCGCAATTAAAATTGCAAGAAAAGGGTAAATATCCTTTAAAAGCCATTGCCAGACAGTATTTACCCTCTAGTGTGATTGATCGTCCTAAAGGCTATTTTCCTGTGCCTGCATTAAAATATGTGCGGGGAACTTTTTTAGAATGGATGCGAGATACTTTAGAATCAACAACTTGTCGGCAACGCGGTTTATATCAACGCGCTTATGTGGATCAACTTTTAGCCGATCCCACCGCTTATATGACGGCCTTAAAAGGCAGTAAATTGTGGCACTTGGCCTTGTTAGAAAACTGGTTACAAATTCATTTAAAATAGGCATTTCGCATGAGCATAAAAAACGCACCATTAAGAGATAAATTAGCCACATTTCCGCAATATATTATTCCGCAACATCGTTTATCTCAAATGATGCACTGGTTGACTCGTCGAGAATGGGGCGGAATAACGCATGGATTAATACGGCAATTTATTCGACAATTCAACGTTGATATGAACGAAGCCTTATTGCCTAATGCCAGCGATTATGCCAGCTTTAATGCGTTTTTTACTCGTGCTTTAAAATCGGAAGCCAGACCTTTAGCCGATAGCGTTTTTATTTCGCCTGTTGACGGCGAAATTAGCCAAAGCGGCCGCATTGACGCGGGACAATTATTACAAGTCAAAGGTCATACTTTTGATGCGGTGCATCTTTTGGGGGGCGATCAGGCTTTAGCGGCGCAATTTCATCACGGTCATTTTTGCACGATTTACTTATCACCACGGGATTATCACCGTATTCACAGCCCGATTACAGGACAGGTGCGGCGTATGATGTACGTACCGGGGCGTTTGTTCAGCGTCAACCAGAGAACCACGCGCACCGTGCCACATTTATTTGCTCGTAATGAACGTTTAATTTGCGTGTTAGAAACCGCGATAGGAACGGTGATTATTATTCTTGTCGGTGCGATTTTTGTGGGCAGTATGGAAACGGTATGGGAAGGACAAATTACTCCCCCTTATCGCCAACAGCGCGATTTTTGGAATTATGACCCGCCGATTGCTTTATCACAAGGGCAAGAATTAGGACGATTTAATATGGGATCAACCGTGATTCTACTCACCGAAGAAAACAGCCAATTACCCTTTAAAACTGACGGGAAAATTAAAATGGGGGAGAGTTTGGTTGTTTCTTAATTGATTAAATAGAATAACCCAATTCTTGCACCATTGTTAATTGCTCTGCGGTGAATAAAGACAAATTTTCTGCTTGATAACGTTGATAACTGCTGGGCATTTTGGGCAATTGACACAGTTGTAATAATTGTGTTTCTGTGATTTGATCTGCGCCAATAAAATCTAATAAACGCTGAATTTCAACTTTTGGCTGTTGACACAATTGCTCAAAATAAATCAGCAAAAACCGATCTTTTAAATGGCGTTGCCCTGTTTCAATCGCGGCTTGATTGGCTTTTAACCAATATTCTAATGCGCCATAAGGGCGTTGTTCAGGGTTTTTAATCCATTCCACCCCGAATAATGACGCGCCCCAATTGAAATATTGTTGTTGATTATTACTGTATGCCATATCTAATCCATGTCGAATTAAATGCACATAACGAATATGGGGAAAATAATCACTTAATGCTTGCACATATAAATGACTATTCGGTTCTTTCCACCCCCAACCGAATTGCTGAGTTAAATCCACCGCATAATGTTTTACCACACTTTGCACAAACATTTCTGGTTTATCTAAGGGAACGGTGATATTAAATTCCGCATGATAATTTTTTTGCCATTGTAGATAATCTTTAGCAGCTTTTGACAACGTGAATAAAACCTGTGGCGATTCTTTAAACTGCCCGGTCATGATCTGTTCAAATAAGGCCATTGTTTCTTGTAAAGTCTGACGATTTTCATGTGCAAATGAATACCATAAAGGGCGTTTAAATAAAAAAGTAAACCACAAATTATCATTGGCGTGATTAAGAAAATTGCCGATATAAAAACCTGCCTGTCTGACAATATCAGCAACCACCCGCGTTCCACTGCCGCCCATTCCGCCGATGACGACAGGCGAGCGATCATTCATTGTTTGCATCATTAAAAATTCCACCGTTATAAATAATACAGAGAACACCCCATGTCCGATCCCACCTCAATACCAGTATTCCAACGCCATCCCCTATCCCACTGGTATCAAGCGGATGTTTTAGCCCAGCTTGATCAGGATTTTTTACAACAACTGGCGCAGCAACGCCCTGATTTGGCTGAACAAACGCATTGTATGCGCCAATCGTCTGCTGCTTTTTCTGCCATAGAAATTAGTCAATGGCTGCTGGATTGCGCGCCGTATTTAGAACAGTTTATTGCGCAATTTTTTGGGATTGCATCGGAATTACAAAAACAACAACATCATATTACCGAACAACAACCGATAGCCGCGTTTAAAAAAACTTTTGTTTTACGTCGGGCGCGTCGTCGCTTACATCAAAAAAATGAATTAATCGATTTTAACACGTTAAATCAATGGCTTAATCAAGAATTAGCGCAAAGTGCATGGGCAGAATTAGCCGTCAATGATCGAGAACTGGCAGTTGCCTGTTTATCGCAACATTATTTGACGCAGGCCGAAACTCACGCGCATTCCATTGAACAATTGACCCAATGGTGTATTCACGGCTTAAAAACGCCCGAAGCCCAACAACAAGTACAAGATTGGGCGAGTTTTCACCTGCCACAAGCGGTTGATCCGCACGCCCGCATCGCCACGGATACGGTTATACATCATCAAGTTCCTTGTCGAATCACGCCTGCGTCGCACATTCGCCAACGTCAAGGTTTTGCCCTGACCGATCCGCGTGCCAGTTTACGCCAAGTGTTGGAACAAATTCACTATTGCGTGTATTGCCACAGCCACGACGGCGACTATTGTGCCAAAGGTTTTCCCGCCACCAAAGAACAAAAAGAACAAAACGATACCGCTGATTTTAAACGAGATGTGTCAGGAAATCTGCTCACAGGCTGCCCATTAGAAGAAAAAATTTCCGAAATGCACTGTTTAAAGCGCGATGGCTATCCGATTGCGGCGTTAGCGGTGGTGATGATCGACAATCCGATGTGTGCGGCTACGGGACATCGAATTTGTAACGATTGCATGAAAGCCTGCATTTATCAAAAACAAGACCCTGTGAATATTCCACAAATAGAAACCCGTGTTTTAACCGATGTATTAGCCTTACCATTTGGTGTTGAGATTTACGATTTATTAATGCGTTGGAATCCATTGCGCAGCGCACAACCTTACCCAAAACCTTATCACGGCATTAAAGTATTAATTGCAGGCCAAGGCCCCGCAGGCTTTACCTTAGCGCATAGTTTACTGATGGAAGGCTTTGCGGTGGTCGGTGTGGATGGTTTGAAAATAGAACCGTTGCCGTCGCACTATTTACAACAACCGATCCGTGATTATCAAACGCTGGTCGAGCCATTGGATCAACGCTTGATGGCAGGATTTGGTGGCGTGGCTGAATATGGCATTACGGTGCGTTGGGATAAAAATTTTTTACGACTGATTTATTTAGCCTTGAGTCGTCGTCCTTATTATCAAGTTTTTGGTAGCGTGCGTTTTGGGGGAACAGTGACTCTTGAGAGCGCGTGGGCATTGGGGTTTGATCATGTGGCGATTGCGGTGGGTGCGGGCTTGCCGCAAGTGCTTCCTGTTCCTAACAGTATGGCCATTGGAATGCGCCAAGCCAATGATTTTCTGATGGCTTTACAACTGACAGGTGCGGCAAAAATGGACAGTTTAGCCAATTTACAAGTGCGCCTGCCTGCGATGGTTATCGGCGGCGGATTGACCGCGATTGATACGGCCACCGAAGTGCAAGCCTATTATTTAGTGCAAATTGAAAAGTTATTAACCCGCTATGAACAATTAGTTGCAAGATATGGAAAAGATAAAGTCGAATCCGAATTAGACCCCGCCAGTCTCGCTATTTTACAAGAACAATTGCACCACGCCCACGAATACCGTACCGAACAAACCCAAGCAAAATTACAACAACGTCCTGTCAATGTCCAAAAATTGTTACACGCTTGGGGCGGAGTCACTGTCGCTTATCGTCGTCGTTTAGAAGAATCGCCCGCTTATGCACGCAATCATGAAGAAGTCGCCAAAGCCTTAGAAGAAGGTATTTTTTATTTAGAACAAGTGGACATTGAATCTGTTTTATTAGACGAATTTAAACATGTTAATGGCGTTATTTTTAAAAGCACAATAGACTCTCAATTACCCAAAACATTTAAATATCCTGCGCGTGCCATTTTAGTGGCAACAGGCGCGAAAATGAATGTGGCTTATGCTTTTGAACACCGCGATCAATTACAGCGTTGCGATACTTTTCAATACCAAACTTACGCGAACCAACAGGGTGAATTGCGTCCCGTGCCTATTGCGGATCATTGTAAATCGCCTGATTTTGGTGCGTTTACCTCGTATCAACATCAAGATCGGCGTGTGTCTTTCTTAGGAGATACTCACCCTGTGTTTCATGGCAGTGTGGTGAAAGCCATTGCTTCTGGATTACGTACCGCACCACAAATTACCCGATTATTTGCCGACCGCGTGCAACAGCAAGGCGATAAAAAAGAATACCAAAGTTTTCGAGAAAAATTACAAAATGAGTTCACCGCCCGCATTATCAAAGTCGAACGCCAAACGCCAAACGTGGTTGAATTAACGGTGCGTGCGCCTGCGGCGGTGCGGCCGTTTCGCACAGGGCAGTTTTTTCGCGTGCAGAATTTTGAACAATTCGCTCCGATGGTGAATCATCATCGTTTACACACCGAAGCCATCGCCATGATTCCCGCCGCGATTCAACCAGAAAAAGGTGAATTATCGCTAATTGCTATCGAAAAAGGCGCGAGTTCTCGCCTATTGGCGCAATTGCCCGTGGGAATGCCATTGTCTCTCATGGGGCCGACGGGCGCACGAATTCCGTTACCCGATACGCCAGAAACGATTTTAGTGATCGGCGGCCGCTTGGCCGCGGCACAAATGCGTGTCATTGGAAAAGAGTTACGAAAAGCAGGGCATCGCATTCTCTATGTCGCACAATTTGACCGCGCCGACGAGTTATTTCGCCGTGAAGAATTGGAAGCGGCTGCAAATAGTATTCTCTGGGTGACCACGCAATCCCCTACAATTCCACCACAACGTGAAACAGATTTCAGTCTTCAAGGACAATGGGATACGGCTTTGGAAAAATACAACGCAGGCGAATTAGGACAAATTCCTGTCCCTTTGTCAGAGATTGATCGCGTATGGGTTTTGGGGGCGGGCGTATGGTTGGCGCAGGTGGAAAAAGTCAGACGCGAACGTTTAAGCCACTTGTTGACGCGACAACCGCCGTTTTTCGGTTCAGTTTACAGCCCCATGCAATGTATGCTCAAAGGAATTTGCGCCCAATGCTTACAGTGGCAACGCGATCCGAATACGGGAGAACGCACCAAAGCCGTTTTTGCCTGCTCTTGGCAAATGCAGGCGATGGATCACGTCGATGTCGATAACTTAACCCAACGCTTACAACAAAACCGCTTACAAGAAGTCATCAGCGATCAGTGGTTGACCTTTTTATTGGAACAGGCAAAAGATTTGTAAAACATCTATGTTCAGCCCATCAATGCCATAACGCATGATTTATGCTTACGTTAAAGTCTATCGCGTCCTGCGTACGGGTGTGTTATTTTTTGATGATCTGAATTGTAAAAATAATGAATGGGTTACGATTATTATTGCCTTTGCGGGCTTATGAAAGTGCGTTTTTAGCCATCGTATTTACTGTGGGTTTATTGACACTGTCTTTGGATTGGTCACGTGCCGCCCAACAGGCATTGTACCACGCTGTCATGCGCGCTGATCCGCGCTTGCCCCATGAGTCACTGGTGCTTGTCACCATTGATGATGCCAGTTTGCAACAATTGGGTGATTTACCGTGGTCTCGACACCATTATGCTGAACTGATTCAACAACTTGCACCCCACGCCCAGCATATCGCCCTGTTGCCCCCCTTGACGCAAACGCAGTTATTGCCCGGCCGCGCCGAAGCCCACGCCTTGCTGACATTTTATCAACACAATGACGCATTAAAACCCCAAACGGATTTAGATCAGAATTTATTAACGTTACATGATTTACTATTAGATTTGCGGCATCAATTAGACGGCGATGATCATTTATTACAAGTGATAACACACTATTCACCAAAAATAACGCTGGCTATTCCTGCTTATTTATCGCCTCATCCTGTTGCACAGTCTAATTTAGATAAAGAGTTATTGACCCCGCTTTTAACCCAAATGGCCGTTGAAACGAAACATAACAAAGTGACTGCATTATCTCCTGCCATTCGTTATCTTTTTTTACCTTTTCCGCGTTTAGCGGACAGTGCGCCATTAGCGGTAATGCCGCTTAATGCGGTTGCACCCGACCGCATTCCCTTATTGGTCAATGATCAACAACGGGAATTGCCGACATTACCGTTGGTGTTATTGCAACGCATTAAAGCCCATTCCAATATTCCTATCAAAAATCAGCCGCCCTTTATTCAAGTGGCTGATTGGATCATTCCCACCGATTCGCAAGCGCAATTATACAGCCGTTTTTATCCTGAATCGGCTTTTAATACGGTGTCATTTATTGATGTATTAAATGGCACGGTGGCAGCAGAAGCATTTCAAAATAAAATCGTGTTGATTGGCATCACGGCTTTGCCTTATTCTATCTGGCAAAATACACCATTCGGAGAACAATCCAGTTTGCATTGGATTGCCTCTGGCGTGTCGAGTGTGCTGGAAAATGATTTTTTTTATGCTCCACCGTGGGCTGTACTCGTTTATTATATGGTGGCGGGTTTATTGGGGGGTTACTTGGTGTTTCTCTTGCCGCGTTTGCCGTGGTGGGGAGCGTTAAGCGCAACGGGATTATTATGCAGTGCAGGGATTGTCTTAAATGCGTTATTATTAAAACAAAACATGCTGGTGTCTTTACTGGGTTTATGTGGGA
Source organism: Thioflexithrix psekupsensis (assembly GCF_002149925.1). Taxonomy (NCBI): domain Bacteria; kingdom Pseudomonadati; phylum Pseudomonadota; class Gammaproteobacteria; order Thiotrichales; genus Thioflexithrix; species Thioflexithrix psekupsensis. Next base: position 639,139 of record NZ_MSLT01000023.1, read on the forward strand.
TATTGGTTTTTTCTCACTTACTCCTGATGCTACAGCGGGCATTGACGGCTTATCGGGCGGCCATGCAAACTTTACCCGATGCGTTTACCAGTCATCGCTTATTGGGTTTGGCATTTCAGGGACAAGGACAATTGGATTTGGCATGGCGTGCTTTTCGTCGCTGTCCGTGGGGAGAAACCGTCAAAGGAGAATTGTATAATCTGGCTTTGGATTATGAACAGCAACGGCAACAAGAACGCGCCATTGAAGTCTATCGCCATTTGATACAACATGACCCGCATTATCGAGACGTAGAGCGTCAGTTAGCGCGTTTATTACACCCCCAAGCGACTCCCGACGATAAGCCCCGTTTAGGACGTTATCAATTGGAACGCTGTTTAGGTCAGGGCGCAATGGGGACGGTTTATGTCGCCCGCGATCCCAAATTTGACCGCTTAGTCGCTATTAAAACCTTGGCCTTAGCCCGCGAATTTTCCACCCCACAATGGCAAGAAGCCTTGATTCGTTTTTTTCGAGAAGCGGCCGCGGTGGGGCGTTTGCGCCATCCTCACATTATTCAGACATATGATGCGGGGGAAGAGGAAGATTTAGCTTATTTGAGTATGGAATTTTTTAAGGGCAGCACCCTAGTGCCTTACACCCATGCCGATAATCTCTTACCCAAAAAGACCTTGTTAGAATTGATGATCAGGATAGCACAAGCCCTAGATTATGCGCATCAACAAGGCATCATTCACCGCGATATAAAACCCAGTAATATTATGTACAATCCCGCTCATGGACAAATAAAAATCACAGATTTTGGTATTGCACGCATCACCGATATGCAACGCACCCGCACAGGTCTGATATTAGGCACGCCTGCTTATATGTCACCCGAACAGTTGAGTGGCGCATCATTGGATGGACGCAGCGATTTATTTTCGTGTGGCGTGATGTGGTATCAACTGTTGAGTGGTCATCTACCGTTTCGCGCCGATAACATGACCACCTTGATGTACAGTATTATTCATGAGCCGCCCGTGCCATTGTCTCGTTATCGTACGGATTTATCGGATGAGTGGTTGGAATTGGTGGATCGGTTATTGGCAAAACGTCCTGAAGATCGCTTGTCCAACGGTGAGGCATTGGCGCAAGCTCTGCGTATTTGCTTACAAAAGGAGTGGCCATGTCAATAGAAATCGTGATGTCATTAGAATGTGCTGCGCTCACGGATGTGGGACGAGTTCGGGAACAAAATGAAGATGCCTTGTGTTTTGACGAGGCATTGGGCGTGGTGGTGTTAGCAGACGGCATGGGCGGACACAAAGCAGGTGAGGTGGCCAGTCATTTGGCGGTGGAAACGGTGATGGCTTATTTAAGAAAATATGTGCTTTATTTTTCCACCCAAGCCATTCATTTTTCTATTCCAGAGTTGTTGCAAGAAGCCATTTTGCAGGCGAATGAAGCCATTTTTAAGCAATCCCATCGAGATCAAGCCTGTCAAGGCATGGGAACAACGCTGGTGGCGGCTTGGTTTTTTCCCCGTGTGATGTACATTGCGAATGTGGGGGATTCGCGGTTATATCGTTTTCGCCACGCGACATTGGAACGAATGACCCGAGATGATACCGTGTTGCAAGATTTGATTGATAAGGGATTATTGACCGATAAGGAAATTGAAGAATTTAGGCAAAAAAATTTGCTCACCCGTGCCTTAGGCGTAGATGGCGAGTTAAAGGTGTCGATTGGAGAGGCGGGGTGGAAAGAAGGGGATTTGTACTTATTATGTTCGGATGGCTTAACCGATATGTTGCGAGAAACAGAAATTGGTGGCATTTTGACTGAAAACGGTGATGTGGCCTTGACCGAAATGGCAAGACGCTTGGTGGCGGCCGCGAATGAAAAAGGCGGCCGTGATAATATTTCGGTGTTATTGGCGCGCCCGATGGGTGAGGGTGAGGGTGAGAACGGCGCAGAGAAAAGAGAAGAAGAAACCATGACAGGATGGTGGCGTTCTTTGTTAAATTGGAAAGGGTTTACATCGTAAGGTAAAAATAAAAGGTGGGTCAGAAATGGCGTTATTAACCATATTGCATTACCCTGATGCGCGTTTGCGCGTGGAGGCGCGTCCTGTGGTGAAGGTGGACGGGGCGATTCGAGACTTGGTGACGGATATGTTGGAAACGATGTACGCGGCACGGGGGATTGGATTGGCGGCCACGCAAGTGAATGTGCCGCAGCAGGTGGTGGTGATCGATGTCTCGGAAGATCGAGATGAGCCGCAGGTCTTTATTAATCCGCGCCTTGTTGCACAAGGGGGGGTGGAGACGATGGAAGAGGGATGTTTATCCGTGCCAAGCATTTATGGCGAAGTGGAGCGGGCAGAATGGGTGGAAGTAGAAGCCCTGAATCAGAACGGTGATGTGTTTAGAATCAAAGCGGATGGACTATTGGCGGTGTGCCTGCAACATGAGATGGATCATTTAAAGGGAAAGTTATTTGTGGATTATTTGTCACCGTTAAAGCGGCAGCGGATTCGTAAGAAACTCGAAAAACAAAAAGCGGATTAATCTGTCAGAATCAGAATTTTATCTCGCTCCCACATAAGTACCTAACGGAAAATAATCTGGCATATCAATATTTCTACCGCCCCCTGCCCCTCCTGCAAAGGTATCTACACAAGTGAAAATAGAGTATAAATCATCGGTATGAATTTAACTTACCTAATCTTGAAAGTCGGCTTCAGGGACGCTATTGGCGTTTGGTGATGGAGCATCTTCACGTGAGCGAGAAACTGGCTGCGGGTTTACGTTCTCTTCCTGATGCCAAGAGCAGTTTTGCCAGTACCCAGGCGGCGTGGAGATTTTACCGAAACGAGCGAACCTGTGTGGCGACCCTAGCGCAACCCTTATTGATGGAGGCGCATAAAGGGGTAGCAGAACGTTGCGACAAGTACGCATTATGTGTGCATGATTGGTCGATGGTGAATTTTGGCAAGCACCAAAGTAAGCTCGACCGTAAGCAGCGCACGCATAAAAACGACATCGGTTACGAATTGCAAACGGCCTTGTTGCTGAATGACCGTAACGGGGAGCCGTTTGCGCCGATTGTGCAGAATGTGGTGACGGATGCGGGTGTTTTGTGCTGCGTGATAAAGTGGGTTCTAAAGTGGAGTTTAACGGTCGAGAAGTTAAGCTGGGGGAGGTTGCGGACAGTCTGACTTTTCAAATAACCCACGAAGTTGAAATTAAAGGCAAAAAAGTGATGCAATATGTTGGCGAGGCTGAGGTTACGATGACTCGTCCAGCCAAGCCAAAGCGATGTGATGCCGACGGTAAGCGGGTCAAACCGATAAAAGGGAAGCCGCTCAGAGTACGCCTGGTAGTCAGTCGAATTCTCGATAATGAAGGTCATGTACTGACAGAATGGGTATTGTTGAGTAATGTTTGGGATGTTGACGCGAAAACGACGGCGTTATGGTATTACTGGCGTTGGCGTATTGAATCGTTTTTCAAGTTGCTCAAGCAAGCAGGGCATCAACTAGAGAGTTGGCAACAAGAAAGTGGTCTGGCCTTAACCAAACGTCTGTTAATTGCGAGTATGGCCTGTGTTGTTGTTTGGCAAGTGGCACACTCGGAATTGCCCGCTGCCAAAGAGATTCAGACCTTTTTAATCAAGCTCAGTGGGCGACAGATGAAACGGAGCAAGCCTGTCACCTGGTCTGCGTTGCTGGCAGGTTTTTGGAGCTTGCTCTCCATGTTGGAAGTCATTGAAAATTACAGCGTTGACGAGTTGCATCAATTCCGCAACCTACTCCGAAAAATCTCCTCCGCATTCGCTAAATTAGTACCTGAATAGACTTGTGTAGATACCTTTGCCTAGCAGGAGGGGGCAGGGGGGCGGTAGAAATGTTGATATGCCAGATTATTTTCCTTTAGGTACTTATGCTTCATTTCTGTTTGACCCGTTGTTATTAACGGCACGCTCGCTTCATCTCAACGGTGATTTTTATCTAAAGTCACTGCCCTAATCTCTTACAAAATGCGTTGTTTTTCTGGCAGAGATTATTTTGCAATGGGTCTTTTTTTGTGATCAATGGATACCAATTATGGTAACATTGAGGTGTCCTTATTCCTGCCCTGATTGTTTCCTCTTTCCTCACGCCATGCCACGATGCGTTCGCTTGCTGAAAAACGAGACGTGACGTGTTGATTCGCCTATTCTTTTTATGTGATCGGGAGAAATAAGGCATTTTTTATTTATTAGGGTTATACTTCACTATTTACACGAACAAAAAGGAGTTACCAAAATGAAAAATTTGGTCACCAATCCCGAATTATTTGGGGCTGAAGATGTCAGTGATTTAACGGTTTCTAAAGAATTGCAAGCACAAAAATTAGCCGAATTGCAAGCGAAATTGACGCATCATCCTCGCGGACAAACTCGTGGTAATTTATTGATTGAATATGGCTACGTGTGTTTGTCTTTGGAACAAGATGAAGAGGCGTGGCAAGCGGCGCGTGAGGCTTTTGATATTCATGTCGCTTATAGTGAATGGGAAAATGCGGTTCATGCCTGCAATATTATGTTTCAAGCCAATCAAGCCGATTCATTGGTGGCTTTAGGAAATGGCGTATGGTTAGCCGTTACTTTTCCCATAGACACCGAATTATCGGTTTTAATGTTAGAGAATATTGTCAATGAAACGCCTGATAATTCTGATGGTGCGGCGGTGGCGGCGGCAACGGCGCATTATTTGGTTGATTTGCGTACCGAAGGGCGACAACGCGACGATTTACATTTCTTTACTAATCAATTATTAGCGCGGGTGGCGCGTCGTCATAGCGGGATTGAAACCAATGTGGGTTTTCAAATGTGGATGCAGCGTTTAGGTTTAGACGATCCCGATGCGTTTTTAAATCGTTTAGCCCAAGTATTAAATATCATTACCCAAAATGAATGGTGGGTTGACCGCGATCATATTCGGGAAACTTTACCCAGCTTACATTAATTTATGAGACGTGTTATTTTAAATGAAATCAGAATTGACCATTATTTCTCTTTAATAAAGAAAAATCATTGAATAGCAATAGGACAAGGTAATAATGATTAAATTCTGATTTCAATTTTTCAGTCGTTATTCCACAATAATCCCCCCACCAAGACATTGATCGTTTTGGTAGAAAACGATGGATTGTCCCGGTGTAATGGCGCGTTGTGCTTGTTCAAATTGTACCTGTACGCCTGCTTCTGTGGGCATCACCAGACAGGTTTGATCGGTTTGGCGATAGCGGGTTTTTGCGCGACAGGACAGCGGCCAAACGGGGGGATGTCCACTGATCCAATGCACCTCTTTGGCTTGCAAGGTTTGACGAAACAAGGCGGGATGCTCGCTGCCTTGCACGACAATTAAACGGTTAGGTTCGACATCTTTCGCCGCCACATACCATGCTTCGCCACTGCCCTGAGCGCGTCCGCCGATATGTAGTCCTTGTCGCTGTCCGATAGTATAATACATTACGCCCTGATGTTCCCCAATACACAAGCCTTCTTGTGTCACAATTTCACCGGGTTGTGCGGGAAGAAAACGCGCCAAAAATGTCCGAAACGGCCGCTCGCCAATAAAACACAATCCTGTGCTGTCTTTTTTATCCTGTGTGGCTAAACCGAGGTCGTGAGCAATTTGCCGTACTTGGGTTTTATTTAATTCTCCCAAAGGAAAATGACTTTTAGCCAATTGATTTTGGGTTAAAAGATGTAAAAAATAACTTTGATCTTTATTCGGGTCGCAACCTTTTAATAATAAATAATGACCTTCTGCATTTTTTTGCACCCGCGCATAATGTCCCGTCGCAATCAATTCTCCGCCCAAACGCAAGGCATGTTCTAAGAAAACTTTAAACTTTATTTCACGGTTACATAACACATCGGGATTTGGTGTTCTTCCGGCCTGATATTCGGCTAAAAAATGAGTAAATACCTGATCCCAATATTCGCTAGAAAAATTGACCGTATGTAAAGGAATCGCTAATTGCGCACAAATGGCTTGTGCATCTTTTAAATCCACTGCGGCACTGCAAAATTCTGTCGTATCATCTTCTTCCCAATTCTTCATAAATAAGCCCGACACCGCATAACCTTGTTGCTGCAATAAATAAGCGGCAACGGAAGAATCAACTCCGCCCGACATTCCCAGCACAATAGGCGTTTTATTGACAGGATGATTAAAAGAAGAATGAGACAAAATAATTCGCCTTAATTACTGTGTTTGTAAATGGGTTAATAAAGACAAGGGATAACGAATTCCCGCCAAATAATCGTCAATACAACGCAAGACCATCGGACTGCGCAAATGTTCACATTGCTGTACTTGCTCGCGTGTCCACCACAGCGTGCGCACAATGACGCGATCTAAGGGGCGATGGGGGTCAAATTCCGTGTGACGACCGCAAAAACACACGCGAATGTAAGTGGTATGGCTGCCGGGACTGGTGTATTGATAAATCCCCACCAACTGCTCTGGTACAAAATGCCAGCCCGTTTCTTCCAAGGTTTCACGAGTCACGGCGTGAATTAAATCCTCTCCTTCGTCCAAATGGCCAGCGGGCTGATTGTAGACCGACACCTCCGTGATTTTTTCTTCAACCAGTAAAAAACGCTGCTGTTCTTCAATCACCGCAGCAACAGTAATATGTGGGAGCCAAAGTGTCATTGTTTTGATCTTTTGATTGTTAATTAAAAAAATCATTAATCCAAAAAGATTAACGCCCTGTGTTTAGAAAATAACGCCTTGTTATTTTACAAAATTTAGCGATATTTGAAAATGTGACTGCATCTGCTTACAACAATACACAAAAATGATAAAATGTTGCCGTTTTGCAATAATCTCTGCTTTCATATAATTAAAAAATAATGCAATTCAACCAGCGAATTAACGTGATTATTTAACTATTTTTTAGGAGTTTTCTTTATGGTTTTTTCCGAAGATTTGCACGAACGTTTGTATCAATTAGAATTGGAACAAGAACGACAATTGCGCGAAATTGAATCATTGCAAAAACTGCCGCTTTTTAATGTCCATACTTTGGATAATAAATCCACGCGGTCAATGGCTGTGCTGCCGAATCATTTACCTCAATTGCCTAAAATGCCACCTCGTTTAAAAGAGGTTTCTAAAAGTCAGGCCGGTTATAAAATTTGTTTAGACTTTGGTAATGGCTGCCCTTCCAGCGAATGGTCAGAAGAAACAAAAGGTTGGCGCAGTAAAGGTCAAGGCAGTTGCTATCCTACGGTGCAAGTTGCCAACGAAAAGTTACGCGAATTAAAAAGCCGCTGGCCAAATTATCCTTTAATCATGTTTTCGGTGGATTAATGGCTTGATTTTGATTAAAATTGCAACTAGAAACATACGGCAAAATTCTAATCATTAATAATGCCACAACCGGTATGTTTTTATTCCTATTTTTTGCACTCATTATTACAGGATTGTTTAGAAATGAATACCATTTTAATTATTGGTGGTGCGGGTTATATTGGTTCGCACTTGGTAAAGTATTTATCTAAAAAAAATTACCGTTTATTAATTGTAGACAATCTTTCTTCGGGTTATGTGGATGCGGTATTAGCGGGTGAATTTTTTATTGGGGATTTAGCAGAAAAACAGGCATTAACGCAATTATTAAGCCATTATCCAATTGATGCCGTGATGCACTTTGCCGCCCATATTGAAGTGGCTGAATCTAAAGTACGTCCTGATAAATATTATGATAATAATGTGGTGCGCACTTTGAATTTATTAGATGCAATGGTTGCGGCTAATGTTAAGCGATTTATTTTTTCTTCTACGGCGGCTATTTTTGGCGAACCGCAGTATGTTCCCATTGATGAGAAACACCCGCAATATCCCATTAATCCTTATGGTCGCAGTAAATTAATGGTAGAGCAGATTTTGCGCGATTATGATGAAGCATTTGGGTTAAAGTCGGTTTGTTTGCGTTATTTTAATGCGGCGGGCGCAGACCCCGAAGGGGAATTGGGCGAACGCCATGTGCCAGAAACGCATTTAATTCCTTTAGTTTTACAAACCGCCGCGGGACGGCGTGAGTTTATTACAATTTTTGGCGAAGATTACGACACGCCCGACGGCACGTGTATCAGAGATTATATACATATCAATGACTTATGTCAAGCCCATGAATTGGCTTTGCAGCGTTTGCTGTCGAATCAACCCAGTGCCGTTTACAATTTAGGCAATGGTGAGGGCTTTTCTGTACGCCAAGTGATTGATACGGCGCGCCAAGTGACAGGTAAAACAATCCCCGTGCAAATCGGAACACGTCGTGCGGGCGATCCAGCGCGTTTAGTGGCGGATTCTCGTTTGGCGCGGCAGGAACTCGGCTGGCAACCACAATATCCTGATTTAAAAAGCATTATTGCCGATGCGTGGCGATGGGAACAGCGGTTGTGATGGGGGGATTTTGATTTGGAAAATACACTAAAATTGGTAATGTTGTTTAAACTGGAATGTACTTAAATTTTTTTAAATCAATTAGTTCTTGTTCAAAACGCATCACAAGATTTTGATATACCAAAATTAAGTCATTCATAAAATTTTTCTGTCAGAATCAGAATTTACAGAATTTTAGGATTTTCAGAATTAAAGAATAAAAAAGTAGATTTTACATGTTTTGGATGCGAAAAGGATTAACGATATTTCTCAAAACTGACCTCACCGAAATCAGAATTTCCAGCACAAATTTTTTTAATTCTGGAAATTCTGATTCAGACAAAAAATGTTATGAATGGCTAAATTACCTGCCCCATTTTGAAGATAGGCAAGTACATCGCCACCACTAAACCCCCAATGACCACACCCAAAAACGCCATGATCATCGGCTCCATTAAGCTACTCAAGGCATCAATTAAGCCATCGACTTCTTCTTCATAAAAATCGGCGACTTTACCGAGCATTTTATCAATCGCACCCGATTCTTCCCCGATTTGTACCATTTGAATAACCATATTTGGCCACACGCCCGTGTCGCGCATACTGCTGGCTAACGCACTCCCAGTGGCAATTTGATCGCGTACTTTCAGTACCGCTTCAGAATAAACAATGTGTCCCGTCGCACCTGCTACGGATTCCATTGCCTCCACCAAAGGCGTTCCCGCTGCGAACATGGTAGAGAGCGTCCGCGCAAATCGCGCCACCGATGATTTAGATAAAATGTCACCCACCACAGGAATTTTTAAAGAAAATCTCTGCATGGCATGGTTAAAAGCTATCGATCGTTTATTGGCTTCCTTAAAGGCAAAAACAAACGCAATCACACTGCCAAAGATAATATACCAATACCCCACAAATAAATTCGACACCGCCACCACAAATTTAGTCGGACCCGGTAAATCAGCTCCAAAACCCGTAAATAAGTCAGCAAACACCGGCACCACGAAAATCATCAAAATCGCCGTGATCACAAACGCCACCACTAAAACCGCGATGGGATAAGTCAAGGCTTTTTTGATTTTCTTTTTCATACTTTCAGTTTTTTCCTTGTAAGTTGCCACCTTATTTAACAAGGATTCCAAAATACCGGCTTGTTCCCCGGCTTCTACTAGGTTACAAAACAGCGTATCAAAATATTGCGGATGACGACGCAACGCATCCGCAAACGTCCCTCCGGCTTCAATATCGGATTTAATTTCCAAAATCAGTTTTTGCATACTGGGATTGTCATGCCCTTGTCCCACGATTTCAAATGACTGAATCAAAGGCACACCCGATTCCATCATTGTCGTCATTTGGCGCGCAAAAGTAGAAATATCGGTAGCAGTAATCGGTTTTCCCCCCGCACCACCGAGTAAGGGCTTGGATTTCTTGCGGACTTTACTGGGAATAACGCCTTGTCGTCTCAGGGCGGCTTTGACCAACGCCTCGCTTGTACCGGTCAATTCTCCCTTTACTTTTTTGCCTTGCTTATCCTTCCCCTCCCAAACAAACATATCCGTTTTGGGTTTGTTGTCCTTGGCGGGGGCCGCAGCGGCTGCTCCTTTTTTCAGAGCGGGTTTGGTTATCGTAGCCATAATCAATTCCAAAGTAGCCCGTTAAAGTTCCCATCTTGTTCTAAAAAAAACACCATCATCTGGCTTATTTCCCCATAACAGCACCAATTGAACGTGTTTTTTTAGAATAACGTGATTAATCGTCACCTTTTACTACGCGATTAATTTCCTCAAGTGAGGTATCTCCTTTTTTTGCCTTGAGTAAGCCGGACTGTCGTAAATCGGCAATGCCTTCTTTGCGGGCTTGGTCGGCCAAATCCACAGCGTTTTTTCCCTCCATGATCATGCGTCGCATGGCATCGGAAATGGGCATCACTTGGTAAATGCCCACCCGCCCTTTGTAACCCAAACCACCACATTTCTCACAGCCGCCTACTCGTGGGCCATAGAGTTTAAAATCAGGACTATTCACTTCCTCTTCAGTAAAACCTTCCACCAATAAACTTTGTTTTGGCACTTCCACTTGTACTTTACAACTGCAAAGCCGACGACATAAACGTTGTGCCATTACCAAATTGACCGAAGTGGCAATGGCAAACGGAGGAATTCCCATGTCAATCATCCGGGTCAAGGTTTGTGGCGCATCGTTGGTGTGCAGAGTGGACATCACCATATGACCCGTAGAAGCCGCTTTAATCGCAATACTTCCCGTTTCCAAATCTCGAATTTCCCCAACGAGAATAATATCTGGGTCTTGACGCAAAAAGGCTTTTAAGGCTTTGGCGAAAGTCATTCCGGTGCGTTCATCCACTTGCACCTGATTGACACCGGGCAAATTGATTTCTACGGGGTCTTCAGCGGTGGAAATATTCACATCTTCTTGGTTGAGAATATTCACGCCGGTGTATAAAGACACGGTTTTGCCGCTTCCTGTCGGCCCCGTCACCAACACCATGCCGTAAGGATTGCTGAGGGCTTTTAAATAGCGTTCTTTTTGGACAGGTTCAAAACCCAACATATCGATATTTAACTTAGCCGCCGAAGAATCTAAAATCCGCATCACCACTTTTTCCCCAAACAAAGTGGGACAGGTGCTGATCCGAAAATCCATAGACTTGTTGGCACTGAGTTTCAACTTAATCCGTCCATCTTGTGGCACGCGCCGCTCAGACACGTCCAAACGCGACATGACCTTAATCCGCGCTGCCAATTTACGCGACAAACTGACAGGCGGTTTAGCCATCGTGCGCAAAATGCCGTCGATACGAAAACGCACGCGATAAAATTTTTCGTAAGGTTCAAAATGTAAATCAGAAGCCCCCATTTTAATGGCATCAAACAGCATTTTATTGACGAATTTAACAACAGGCGCGTCTTCAACATCATTTTTATCGTCTTCTTTTTTATCCGCGGCTTCGTCGTCTTCCAACTCGACATCGCCCAAACCGTCGCCGTCCAATCCAGTCATACTGGTATCGAATACTTCTAAAGCGCGTTCGATCACCCGTTCGAGTTTATCGTGTTCAGCGACGACGGTTTCGATATTGAGTTTGGTGCGGAAACCCAGATCATCGATGGCGTGAAAGTTAGTTGGGTCTGATAAGGCGACGAATAAGCGTTTACCGCGTTTATAAAGGGGAAGAGCTTGGTGTTTTTTTAACAGTTTTTCATCGATTAATTTAATTAAATCCGTATTTAATTCGACGCTGTCAATATCAACCAATGGCACGGAGAGGTCTTCGGATGCGGCATAAGCGACTTCTCGTGCGGGAGCAAGTCCATTAGATACCACATAATGGACAAAAGTTTGTCCTTTTTCTCTTGCCGTTTCAAAGGCTTTTGCGGCTTTTTCTTCGTCGAGTAAGCCATAATCGACCAGTCTGCGGGGTAAACCCACAAGTACAATTTTTGAGTTTGATGCGGCCATAGTGACGTGAAAATCATAAAAATGACGAATGTTTTAAAAAAAAGGTTAATTTTTTAACCCGGAGAACTGCCAATTGTGTATTTTCAAACCGCAGAAAGTCAAGCACAAATTAAGCATTTACCGATAAAGTATAGCCCAGTTTATCGCAATTAAAGTGGGGATAACAGAAATTTAAAGGGCTTTTAAATCACTTTTTTTATCGACAGAATCGAAACATTAACAATGGACACAATTGATTTCTATGCGAATTAGAATTTACACTATTTTAAAATTAACAAAACAAATTATAAAATATGATTAAGCCAACACTGAATAGAGAAAACAGGAAAAATACCCCCTTCTTTTATGTTACAAAGACACAGCGACAAAAATCACCAAATAAAAGTAAAATGGCCAATATCATGACAATATCCTAAACGCCCAACCCAACAAGAAGGTGACAAACCCCGTGAAGACCACAGCACATCCCCTTTCCCGTAACTTATTTCTTATCGGTCCCATGGGCGTGGGCAAATCCACCATTGGCAAACGACTCGCGCTACGCCTTCACTGGACTTTCAAAGACAGCGATCAAGAAATCCAACAACGCACCGGCGCAACCATTCCGCTTATCTTCGATTTGGAAGGCGAGGAGGGCTTTCGCAAACGCGAAAAAAATGTCATTGCCGAATTGGTACAACAACCGCGCCTCGTCTTGGCCACCGGCGGCGGAGCAATTTTACTCCCAGAAAACCGCGAACAATTAAAACAACACGGCACCATTATCTATCTTCGTGCATCCATTGACGAACTGCTCAAACGCACCGCCAACAGTCGCAATCGCCCCTTGCTAGAAACCCCCGATCCCCGCGCCCGCTTAGAACAACTTATGCGCGAACGGGCGCACCTTTACGAATCTCTGGCCGACTACATCGTAGAAACAGGACAACGCAACATTTCCCAAGTCCTAAAAACCATCCTTGACCACCTTACCGAAGAAAGCCTTAACGATCATTAACTGGAGATGTCCCAACCATGAAAACCCTCACCGTCGAACTCGGTCAACGCAGCTACCCCATCGCCATTGCCCCACACCTTCTACAGCAACGCGCATGGGTAACGCCCTATGTACGAGCGCAACAAGTTTGTATCGTCACCAATGACACCGTTGCTCCCCTTTACTTGGCACAAACGCGGGCTTTATTTGCGCAATTCAACTGTTCTGAAGTGATTTTGCCTGATGGGGAGGCGTATAAGACGCTGGAAACTTTGAATTTAATTTTTGATCACCTGTTACAACAGCGTTGTGATCGGCAAGTGACTTTAGTGGCTTTGGGGGGTGGCGTGATTGGTGACACCACAGGATTTGCCGCAGCCTGCTATCAACGAGGCGTGCCATTTATCCAAATTCCCACCACATTATTATCCCAAGTGGATTCTTCCGTCGGCGGTAAAACAGGCGTAAACCACGCCTTAGGCAAAAACATGATCGGCGCGTTTTACCAACCACAATGTGTATTAATCGACATTAACACGCTTAACACTTTACCCGATCAAGAACTCAGCGCAGGCTTTGCCGAAGTGGTAAAATATGGATTAATCAATGATTTAGCTTTTTTTGAATGGTTAGAACAACACGCGGAAGCATTGATAAAACGCGACCCCGACCGATTAATCGAAGCCATTGCCCATTGTTGCCAAAACAAAGCCGACATTGTCGCCGCAGATGAACAGGAATCAGGTTTACGCGCCTTACTAAATCTTGGCCACACTTTTGGTCATGCGATAGAAACGGGCGTAGGTTATGGCGTTTGCTTACACGGCGAAGCGGTGGCGATTGGCATGGTGTTAGCGGCGAAATTATCGGCTCGGCATGGCTGGCTATCTGCCGATGACGTACAGCGAATTATTCGATTATTAAAACGCTTTCACTTACCAGTGACATTACCCAAAACATTAACCGCTCAACAGATTTACGAATTAATGCAAGTGGATAAAAAAGTAAAAGCAGGTCAATTGCGACTGGTTTTATTATCTGCATTAGGTCAAGCGATCATCACTAAAGATTATGATCCCCACTACTTACAATTAACCTTAGAAGAAGGTTGTGCGGAGGCAATGTCAGCATGACGGAATTAGCGATTTATGCGGCCAGTGTGGAATTATCGCGGGGCCGTCAAGTGAGTGAACCACCCGCCGCACCTTATCGCAACGAATATCAGCGTGATAAAGATCGCATTATTCACTCTTCAGCCTTTCGACGTTTAGAATATAAAACGCAAGTTTTTGTCAATCACGAAGGGGATTTATTTCGCACCCGATTAACCCATTCTTTAGAAGTGGCGCAAATCAGTCGCACGGTGGCGCGTTATCTGCGATTAAACGAAGATTTAACAGAGGCGATTGCGTTGACACACGATTTAGGACACGCGCCATTTGGACACGCGGGTCAAGACGCATTAGCCGCAGTGATGGGTAAATTTGGTGGTTTTGAACATAATTGGCAAGCCTTGCGCATTGTGGATGAATTAGAAGAACGTTACCCTTCTTTTCGTGGTTTAAATTTAATGTTTGAAACCCGCGAGGGTATTTTAAAACAATGCAATCCCAAATTAGCTAAACAATTAGGCAGTGTTGCCCTTCGTTTCTTAACTGGCGGCCATCCCACAGCCCCCAGTTTAGAAGCCCAAATCGTGAATATTTGCGATGCCATTGCTTATAACAGCCATGATATTGATGATGGTTTGCGGGCGCGTTTAATTAGCATTCGGCAATTGCGCGAATATCGTTTATTTGACGAACATTACAGCGCGGTATTAAAACAATGGCCAAACTTATCACAACGGCGTGTGATTCACGAGACCATTCGCCGCATGATTGACGAACAAGTCGTGAATTTAATAGAAACCAGCACCGCCACATTAGAAGCCTTACAACCCAGCAATATTGAAACAGTGCGCGCCACAGAAGAAATGTTGATTAATTTGAGCGCATTAATGTATGAAAAACATTTAGAATTAAAGTCTTTCTTACAACAACAAATGTATCAACATTACCGTGTGCGTCGTATGGGTTATAAAGCACGGCAAATTATTCATCGATTATTTGAAGCCTTTATTAACGATCCTTATTTATTACCCTTAGAAGCGCAAATGGAAGTGCAACGCTTACAAGCGCAATTAGGCAGCGAATTAGGGCGAGCGCGTGCTGTGTGCGATTATTTAGCAGGCATGACTGATCGCTACGCCATTTTAGAATATGAACGCTTATTTAATCCCAATCAATTACCCTAGTCATTATTGCGTTCAATTAGAATTTTCAGCTATCGCCCACCTTACATTTAGGTGAGCGATACCCGCGTACAGCACGCTGCGCGCAAGGCGAACGGGCAAAAACCTCAAAACTGTCCCCGCACCTGCCACATTAAATGCCGTTCTGGCTGTACATGTTGCAAAATATTGGCATCACGCGGTTCAGGGTGAAAATAACGGGTGTCAAAAACATTTTTTAATATCCATTCCATTTCCAAAGTTTGACCTAACACATTCAGGTCAGCAATATGCCACGTGGCATCCCACACCCAATATGGATCAATGCGATATTTATCGCCTTGATAATCCGTATTTATCGCGCTGTGATATGTTCCCACAATCCCAAAACTATGCTGTGAATTCATATCATAAATGAATGCCACATTTGCCTTATGGCGTGGAATATCATAAACAGTTTCTTTAATGCCTTGATTCTCTATTGTGACCTCGTCCATATAGGTATAATTTAAAAAGCCTGTTAAGGCTTGATATTTAAAACTTAAACGATTTTCTAAGCCTTGCGAATTAAAACTGCCTTCATTTGCAAAAGCCAAAACATCAGACGCAGTAATTCTATTTTTCGCTTGATTATAAAAAATAACCGTTTCATTTTTAACATATTCTCCCCAATATTGATGCCACGCCAATTCATAGGTGTCCATTTCCATTGGGCGAATTGCGGTATTGTCGTTAATTTCAAATACGGTTGGCTCACGAAATGATTTACCGTATAAAGCCTTAAAAGTCGTTTTTTCTAAAGGTTTATAAACCACGCCATAACGCGGTAATAATTTACGCCCATAACGCTCATGTTGCACCAAACGCGCCCCCAAAGTTAAGCTGATTTTATCGTTAAACCAATCGCTTTGATCTTGTAAATAAATACTCCATTGATGATTTTTAAAAGCAGGCTGATAATTACCCTCACTTAATGCGGGATGTTTGCCTTCTGTTCTTGACCATGCCGCGCTGACAATATCGCTTAACACATAATCTAATCCCCAAGAACTATAATGGGTGTCATTCCAGCGATAATTGCCACTTAATAAGCCCCAATGTTTGCGCGAACCACGGCTATTATGATTGCTGTAATAACCGCGAAAACGATGCACATCTTCTAGTGTCACATTATCACGTAATAATTCGCCTGTGATAGGATTTTCAATGGTACTTGTTGATTCGGTATGATTTCCCCAAAATTGCTCCCAATAATAACGATATTCTAATTCTATGTTTAATTTATCATCCAATAAATTTAACCAACGATAACCCAAATAAGGCATGGCCAATTCTCGATAATCTTGCGATGAATGATAATCCCATTGAATCGAAGCCGTTCCCCGCCCCGAATCATTGCGATAATATTCCAATCCCGCATAATAGCCTTGATATTCAAGCGATAAATGAATAGGCAAAGCCGAAGAAGGATTAGAATAACCATATTTATTTGGCAAATGGCGGTAGGCATTATTTTCTGCTTTGGGAGAGACTAAAGCCGTATTAGATAAAAATTCGCTAAAATCCGCTCCCTGTGATTGGTAATAAGCCACAGAACCACTTAATTTTAAATCCCCCCACGTTTGACCAAATAATAAGCTCACTTCTCGCGTATCAAAAGCCCCATAATTGGCTTGGATTTCAAGCCCATCCATATCATCGGCTGTTTTAGTAATAATATTGATCAATCCGCCCACCGCATTCGCACCATATAAAGCAGAAGCAGGGCCTGCAATGACTTCAACTTGCTTGACATTATGGGTTCTAAATTGATTAGAGATAAAGGTTTCTCCTGCGATTAAATTATTCATTTCTCTGCCGTTAATCAAAATTAACGATTGCGCAAAAGAACCAATAAAACCCCGTTGACCGCCTTGTAAGAAAAAATCGTTATTAGAAATATCTACCCCCGGTATCAAGGCCAACACTTCTTTTAAATCCCGCAAACCCAGTTTTTTAATCTGTTCTTCTGTCACCACATAAATAGTCGCAGGAGCTTGTTCAGCCACTTCATTGCGTTTACTGGCACTGATAACTTTTACATTTAATAAATCCTCTAAAGACAGTTGTAATAAGCTCGATGTTTCCGTTGCAAAAACTGGCGCGATTAATCCCACCTTTACCCAAAAAATAACCCATTTTATCTTAGTCATTATGTACTCACTGTTAAAACATCAAAACCCAAATTATTCAACAGTTTCACCAGTGTAATTAAAGGCAATCCCATTAAAGCCGTCGGATCATCACAACGAATGGCCTCAGTCAACGCAATTCCCAAACCTTCCGAACGAAAACTGCCCGCACACGCCAACGCCGATTCCTTACGCAAATAAGCTTCAATTTGCGCCACAGTTAAAGCCCGAAATTGGACTTCCACTTCGACAATTGTTGTTTCAGCTTGTCTTGTGGCCGTGTTTAACACACACAATCCTGTTAAAAATTGCACCGTCTGCCCACTCATCCACTGCAACTGCTCAACCGCTGCGGCAAAATGTCCCGGTTTCCCCAACACCTTCCCGCGACAATACGCCACCTGATCCGAACCTATCACCAGCGCGGCCGGATAAGTCTCACACGCCGCAGCCGCTTTTAAACGAGATAAACGAGTCACCAAATCATACACCGCTTCTCCTGCTAAAGGCGTTTCATCCACATTCGGCGCAAAACACGTAAAAGGAATGCCCAAACGTGATAATAATTCGTGACGAAAAGTCGAAGTGGACGCTAAAATAAGCGGTAAATGTGCTGAATTGTTGCTTGAATGTGTTATCACCTGTTGTCTCCATAAAATTGACATGACTTGTTGAAAATGATAGGATTGATCGCTTATGTTGACTCAATTACCCAAGACCATCGACCCGCTGCGTCTAGCAAAACAGGCTGAGACCTTAACGGGACGTTATGAAATTCACCAATTGCCGCGCCTTCATGACCGCTTGTGCGAACTGCGCGGACATGCAGAGTTTAACTGGTCTTTTTCTCTCAATGAAGAGCAACAGATTTTAATTCAGGGCTGGATACGGGCGTTATTGCCGATGATCTGCGAACGCTGTTTGCAGCCGGTGGATTATGTGTTGACGGCATCGACTGCCCTGATGGTCTTGCGTCCCGGTCAATCCGAAGACCAAGTTCCAGACGAATTTGAAGCGTTGCTTTTAACGCAAATGCCTGTATCATTACTTTCCCTTGTGGAAGATGAACTGGTTTTGGCTTTACCTATTATCCCTAAACATGACCAGTGTCCCAATAATCTCAACGTGATTGCCGACGAAACTGTCCACGTCGATCCGGCGGATGAACCCGTTGCGATCAAACCCAATCCGTTTGCCGTTTTGGCCACACTGAAAAAACATTAAACCCTGACACAGGAATTTTCACGACACCATGGCTGTACAACAAACCCGCAAAACCTCCTCCAAAAGAGGAATGCGCCGCTCACACGATGCCCTAAAAAAACCGGCAATTTCTCACGATAGCATTACTGGCTTGGCACATCGTCCGCATCACATTGGTTCTGATGGCTATTACCGCGGACGCAAGATTCTGCCCGGTAAGGATGAATAATTGATCACTCGCATTGCTTTAGATGCGATGAGTGGTGACTTTGGCCCGACGGTGACTGTACCGGCGGCTCTTCATGTTCTCAGCGAAAACGATCAGGTCCACTTGATCCTAGTCGGAGACGAAGCCGCATTAACCGAACACCTCAGCCAAGCGTCTGCTGCCATTAAGCCACGTTTGTCCATTCGCCACACCTCACAAGTGGTGGCAATGGACGAACTGCCTTCGCACGCGCTGCGTAACAAAAAAGATTCTTCCATGCGCGTGGCGATCAATCTGGTCAAAGAAAAAGAAGCCGATGCCTGCGTCAGTGCGGGCAATACCGGTGCGTTAATGGCCACAGCCCGTTATGTGTTAAAAACATTACCGGGGATTGACCGTCCGGCGATCATTACCGCGTTACCCAACATGCGCAACAGTTACACCTATATGCTTGATTTAGGTGCGAATGTAGAAGTCAGTCCGGAACATTTGTTTCAATTTGCCGTGATGGGCGGCGTGCTGGCCAGCGCAGTAAAAAATGTGTCCACACCGCGAGTGGGCTTGTTAAATGTTGGGGAAGAAGAAATTAAGGGAAATGATTGTGTGCGCGATGCGGCTCGTTTACTGACTGCGGCCGACTCTATCAATTACATTGGTTTTGTCGAAGGCGACGATATTTATAAGGGAACAGTGGATGTGGTGGTATGCGATGGTTTTGTGGGCAATGTCGCCTTAAAAACCTCCGAAGGTGTGGCAAAAATGATCAGCCACTATGTCAAAGAAAGTTTTACCCAAAATATATTAACCCGTATAGTGGCATTTATTGCCCTACCGATTTTAAACCATTTACGTCGTCGAATTGACCCACGGCGTTATAATGGAGCGAGTTTATTAGGATTGCGTGGCATCGTGATTAAGAGTCATGGCGGTGCCGATCAATTGGCTTTTGCCAATGCCATTAAAGAAGCCATTCGAGAAGTTGAACAAAATGTTCCTGCCCGAATTGCGGATCAACTCGACACATTTCTTAACGAAAAAAGGCAAGTAGGGTGAACTACGCAAGGATCGCCGGCACCGGCAGTTATTTACCAAAACGCATTGTTTCCAATACAGAATTGATGCAATGGGTGGATACCAGCGATGAATGGATTGTAGAACGCACAGGTATCCGGCAACGTCACCTTGCCGCTCCCGACGAAACCACGTGTGACTTGGCTGAACACGCTGCGCGTCACGCGCTGGCCGCTGCTGGCTGTACTGCTGAGGAGTTGGATTTAATCATTCTCGGCACCACCACGCCCGACCGCATTTACCCCAGCACCGCTTGTTTATTACAAGCCCGTCTAGGCAACCACGGCGCACCCGCATTTGATGTACAAGCGGTGTGTAGTGGTTTCGTCTATGCACTGAGCATTGCCAATCAATTTATTCGTGCCGGCAGTGCGAAAAAAGCCTTAGTCGTCGGTGCGGAAATTTATTCTCGCATTTTGAACTGGAATGATCGCAATACTTGCGTATTATTCGGTGATGGCGCGGGCGCGGTAGTCTTAGAAGCCAGCGATCAACCCGGTATTTTATCCACCCATTTACATGCTGACGGCAGTTATCACGATATGCTGACCACGCCCGGCACGGTGGCACAAGGCCGTTTGATCAACGGATCGGGTTTTACCGAAATGCAAGGCGGTGATGTGTTCAAATTCGCCGTGAATGCCCTCAGCCAAGTGGTCGATGAAGCCTTACAAGCCAATCAATTATCTCCTGAATCTATCGACTGGCTCGTTCCCCATCAAGCCAATATTCGCATTATTAAAGCGACCGCGAAAAAGTTAAAATTACCCTTAGAACAAGTGATTATTACCGTCCCAGAACACGGCAATACCTCTGCGGCCTCCGTACCTCTGGCGTTAGACATCGGCATCCGTGATGGACGCATTCAACGCGGACAAACGGTGTTATTAGAAGCGATTGGCGGCGGATTTACTTGGGGTTCTGTGTTATTAACCTATTAATTTAATTAAAAAATTAATTTATGAGTTCATCATTTGCATTTGTTTTTCCCGGACAAGGCGCGCAATCGCTGGGCATGTTGGCTGAATTGGCGGCCGTTTATCCGTTGGTGCAAGACACTTTTGCTGAGGCTTCTGCACAATTAGGTTATGATTTGTGGCAGTTGACCCAAGAAGGCCCCGAAGAATTATTGAATCGCACCGACAAAACCCAACCCGCTTTGTTAGCTGCGGAAATTGCGATTTGGCGGATTTGGCGATCTTTGGGCGGAGGAATGCCGTCTGTGGTGGCCGGTCATAGTTTTGGCGAATACACCGCTTTAACCGTCGCTGAAGCCTTAGAATATGCCGAAGCGGTGCGTTTAGTCGCTGCCCGTGGACAATTTATGTATGAAGCCGTGCCATTGGGTGTGGGTGCGGTGGCGGCTGTGTTGGGATTGGACGATGCCGAGATTACCGCTGTTTGCGTCCAAGCGGCCGAAGGCGAGGTGGTGTCTCCCGTTAATTTTAATGCACCCGGTCAAGTGGTGATTGCCGGTCATGCCAGTGCAGTAGAACGCGCCATGTCGGCGGCAAAAACCGCAGGCGCGAAAAAAATTGTTAAATTAGCGGTCAGTGCGCCGGTGCATTGTGCCTTAATGACAGAAGCGGCGAATCGGATGGCGGTTTGTTTGGACAGTGCGGCGTTGTCTGTGCCTAAAATTCCCGTGATTCACAACGTTGATGTCACTGCAAAAAGTGATGTGGCTGCAATTCGCGCTGCATTAGTCGCCCAGATTGATCACCCGGTGCGTTGGTCGGAAACGGTGCTGTCTATGGTCAATTCAGGTACGATAACGTTAATCGAATGTGGGCCGGGTAAAGTGTTGTCGGGTTTAAATAAACGCATTGATCGTCGCATTAAATCCTTGCCCATTTTTGATCCGAGTAGTTTAGAAACCACCTTAGCCGATGTGATGGCCGTGGGATAATGTTTTACATTCTGGAACTGATCTTTTATCCCTTATTTTAAAATAAAGAAGAGACCCAACTGCGATATGAATTTTGATCTCAGCACAGAAACCGCTTTAGTCACTGGCGCAACTCGTGGCATTGGTCGAGCGATTGCGGTAGCATTGGCGCAGGCCGGCGCGATGGTTTACGGCACCGCCACCACCGAAGCCGGCGCACAACAAATCACCGAAGCCTTACAAAACGCTCCCCGTCCCGGACAAGGTCAAATGCTCAATGTGGCGAGGGCTGAAGACATTCACGCTTTTATGGAACAATTCGGTAAAAATACACCAAGTATTCTGGTCAACAATGCCGCGGTGACTCGTGATAACTTGTTGTTGCGCATGAGCGACGACGAATGGCAAAGTGTGTTTGATACCAATTTAACCTCGGTTTTTCATTTCTCCAAAGCCTGCCTGCGCGGTATGACCAAAGCCCGACACGGACGAATTATTAATATAACTTCGGTCGTGGGCTTGACAGGTAATCCGGGACAGGCAAACTATGCAGCAGCAAAAGCAGGCCTTATCGCTTTTAGCAAATCCCTTGCACGGGAAATCGGCTCGCGTCAAATCACAGTGAACAATGTCGCGCCCGGCTTTATTGACACGGATATGACGCGACAACTGCCTGAAGCGGACAGAAATCAGTTACTACACGCTATCCCACTGAACCGTGCAGGAACGCCCGACGATGTTGCGGCCGCGGTGTTATTCTTAGCCTCACCGGCCGCTGCTTATATCACCGGCGAAACCTTACACGTCAATGGTGGTATGTACATGCCCTAACTGGCGACAATTTTTAGATTGTTGCTTTTTGAATCATTCGCAAACCAGCCGTATTGTGCGGTTACTTTATACTATCCCGGAGGATAATTTGTCATGAGTAAAGACGTTGAAGAACGTGTCAAGAAAATCGTCGTTGAACAATTAGGCGTACAAGAAGGGGAAGTACAAAACGACTCTTCTTTTGTCGATGATTTGGGTGCAGACTCGCTCGATACGGTAGAATTGGTCATGGCGTTGGAAGAGGAATTTGGTTGTGATATTCCCGACGAAGAAGCGGAAAAAATCACCACTGTACAACAAGCCATTAACTACATTTTGGCGCATCAATCGTAGTTTTTTCTGCGACGCATTGCCATCAAGCCGTATAGATTGAACCTAACACCGCTTTAATCTTTTAGCCTCTCACCAGAGAGAATCACGTAAGCGGTGTTAATGGGTCAATTCGAGCTTCACGATGGTGAGTACTGAGTCGTTTTGTCGAGTCGTGTACTAAATACTGTCCATCAGCAAAGTAAAACAGGGTGTGAACGTGGCTAGAAGACGTATCGTCGTCACGGGATTGGGGATGATCTCACCCGTGGGTTTGACCGTAAAAAGCAGTTGGGAAGCCGTGCTGGCCGGTAAAAGTGGCATTAAACCCATTACCCATTTTGATGTCAGTGAGTTTTCCTGTCGCATCGCTGGGACAATTGAGGGGTTCGATGTCACCCACATTATGCCGGCAAAAGAAGCACGGAAAATGGACCCTTTCATTCATTATGGGATTGCAGCGAGTATTGAAGCCTTAGCCGATTCGGGATTGGTCATTACTCCAGAAAATGCAGATCGCATTGGCGTTGCCGTGGGGTCTGGCATCGGCGGCTTGCCCGGTATCGAAAAAGGACACGAAGCCTATCTTAAAGGTGGCCCCCGCAAAATTTCTCCCTTCTTTGTTCCCAGCAATATTACAAATATGATTGCGGGCAATTTATCCATTCGTTACGGCATTAAAGGCCCTAACTATGCGATTGTCACCGCGTGTTCTACAGGAACGCATAATATTGGCATTGCCGCTCGACAAATCATTTACGGAGATGCCGATGTGATGTTGGCGGGTGGTGCGGAAATGTCCTGTTCTCCGATGGGGATAGGGGGCTTTGCTGCGGCACGCGCTTTGTCTACCCGCAATGATTCGCCCACAACCGCCAGTCGGCCGTGGGATAAAGATCGGGATGGTTTTCTGTTAAGTGACGGTGCGGGCGTGGTGGTGTTAGAAGAATATGAACACGCTAAACGGCGCAATGCTCAAATTTATGCTGAGTTGGTGGGTTTTGGTATGAGTGGCGATGCCTATCACATGACTGCCCCTTCAGAAGATGGTCTGGGCGCGTCGCAATGTATGCGTAATGCTTTACGCGATGCCCAGTTGAATCCAGAACAAATTGATTACGTCAATGCCCACGGCACTTCGACTCCCGCCGGTGATAAAATCGAAACATTGGCGATTAAACGCACTTTTGGCGATCACATTTCACGTCTCGCAGTCAGTTCAACCAAATCGATGACGGGACATTTATTGGGTGCAGCGGGTGGGGTGGAGGCGATTTTTGCCATTCTCAGCATCCGCGATCAAGTCGCACCGCCGACCATGAATTTAGATCACGTTGATCCTGAGTGTGCGGGTTTGGACTATGTGCCGAATCAGGCGCGAGCGCAAAAAATCGAGGTGAGTTTGTCTAATTCTTTCGGTTTTGGTGGGACGAATGGCACATTGATTTTTAAACGTTTGACTTAATGTGTCGTGTGTCCTGTTTCTGAGTGTGTTATTTTTGATGGACAGTCGCCCTTATCTGCTTTGGATCGTGGGCTGCATTATGGTGATGGTTTATTTGAGACCATTGCGGTTGCTGAGGGTTGTCCGCTGGCGTGGACAGCCCATTGGCAGCGTTTGCAGCAGGGAGCGGCGCGTTTATCCTTACCTTTGCCGTCGTTTGCCCAACTGGATCGGGACATTCAAGCCCGCAGTCAGTCCCTTTCTCGTGGTGTCATCAAATTAATCGTGACGCGAGGCAGTGCGGGGCGTGGTTATGCGCCACCTTCTGACCCTACGCCCACCTGTTTTCTTCTTTCTTATCCTCTTCCTGATTATCCATTAAGTCACTGGCAACGCGGTGTGATTGCGCGTGTCGGGCGTTTGCGCGTGGCACGACAACCCACTTTGGCGGGCATAAAACATTTAAATCGTTTAGAACAAGTGTTAGCGCGTCAAGAATGGCAAAATCCGTTGATCAGTGAATCAATTTTATTAGATTCGTTGGATTATTTATGTGAAGGGGTAATGACGAATTTATTTTGGGTTAAAGATAAAACGTTATTCACGCCTAATTTAGATCAGTGCGGTGTGAATGGAATTATTCGCCAGCGCATTATTGATCAAGCCAATGTTTGGGGTTATTCTGTGGTGATAGGATATTATCCTTTGTCGGCATTGGCGGAGGCAGAGGAGATATTTTTAACCAATAGTATCATTGGGTTATGGCCAGTGCGACAATTGGGTGCGTGGCGATATGCCTTAGCCGACACAGCGCGAACCATTCAACGGCAATTACAACAAGACGGTTGGAGTATTCATTATGCTTAAACGAATAATAAAAGGAATCGCGGGATTATTTTTATTGGGCATAATGATTGCCGCGGCGGGAATTGCTTATGCGTATTGGTTGTATGAAAATGAGTTATTAAAACCCCTACCTGTGGATAAACCTTTTGTTTATCAATTACCTGCGGGAACGCCTTTGATTCAAGTGGCGCAAGATTTAAAAGAAAAACAATTACTCACTCCATTGGGCAGTTATGTGTGGTTATTTCTGGCGCGTTGGGAGCAGCAATCAAAAACCATTAAGAGTGGTGAATATCCTATTCCTGTTGGCACGACTCCCCAAGATTTATTAGCGATTTTTATTAGCGGGCAAACGGTGCAATATAGTTTGACTATTCCTGAAGGTTTAAATTTTCGGGAAATGTTGGCCTTAATTCATCGACACGATAAATTAATTCACACTTTAAAAGATTTGAATGCCGCGGCGATAATGGAAAAATTAGGTTATCCCGATCAACATCCTGAAGGGCGTTTTTATCCAGACACTTATTATTTCCCTGCTAACACGACTGATCTGGCGTTTTTACAACGCGCCCACCGCAAAATGAGGCAGGAGTTGGCCGCGGCGTGGGATCAGCGATCCGCACAAGATTTGCCGTTGCGTAATGCGGATGAGGCGTTAATTTTGGCTTCTTTGATCGAAAAAGAAACCGCAGACCCCAGTGAACGACATCATATTGCGGGTGTTTTTGTGCGACGTTTACAGCGCGGTATGTTGTTGCAAACCGATCCGACGGTGATTTATGTGTTGGGAGAGGCGTTTGATGGTAATATTCGTCAGACGGATTTGCGGGTAGATAATCCTTATAATACTTATCGTTATGCGGGTTTACCGCCCACACCGATTGCTTTACCGGGACGTGCGTCGCTGTTGGCTGCTGTACGACCTCAAGCGGGAGAAACGTTATTTTTTGTCGCCAAAGGCAACGGCAGCCACTATTTTTCCCGCACGTTGGCCGAGCATGAATGTGCGGTCATTCAGTATCAAATTAAGGATAAAAATTCTAGCCGCTTCCGTACTCGCTGCCGTCAATATCCGCAATGTGAAGCGTGTCGGTCGTGAGTTTTTTAAAATCCCAGCAATTCTCACTAAGCCCTACTAAATATTTCAAGAATTACACCTAGAGAGTGTTTCAAGCATAAAACCCGTTAAATGCTGGCACATCGAATACTAAAAGTGAGATGGCGAACAACATCAATTAAAGACAAACAAAACGTTTTTATTGTTTTGTCTACCATCATGTTGCGCAAAATGGTGTGCATGGTGTGTAACGAAAAGATATTGCACACCCTACAAAGGCTTAGCTACTTGGCTTGAAATGGATTCAGCAGCATGACACCGGTTGCTGCAAAATCGTTTGTATTGCGGGTAATTAGCGTCAAATCATGTGTCAGTGCTGTTGCGGCAATTTGTTTGTCCAGGGCATTTTCATAATGCGGCACACGCAAGCGTCCCCAGACTTGCGCCTCGGCTTCAGTCAATTCAAGAATGTTTTCAGCGTAGTCATCAATGACTGTTTGCAACCAAGTTTCAAGCACATCCGCCTGTTGATGATCACCACGATGCCGAATTATTTCAACGCCTCGCCTAAGCTCGCCTATGGTGATAACGCTGACAAACAAGTCTGCATTTTGTTGTTCTGTTTGAATAAAAAACTGTTTAACCCCTGCATCTGCTTTGTCACCTTTTCTCAGTTCGCTAATGACATTCGTATCAATCAAATACCGATTTGTCACGTTCATCTTGTTTTCGCTCGAAATCAGAATCTAAGCCAACTTGGGGTATTTGCATCAATACAGCGGCGAATCTTGGTTTAGCTGCTTTTTTCAGGGCAGTTTCCAAAATTTTCCGATGTTCAGCTTCCATACTGACACCATGCCGATGCGCCCGTATTTTCAGCGCGTTGACAATGCTTTCATCAAGGTTGTGAAGCGTTAAACTGGACATGTTTGTATCCTCTCGGTTGCTCTCGTTTTCCACATAAGGCGTACCGATATGGTGCGCTACGGCGCAAAAGGACGCGCCTAACGCACCCTACAAGGCTGTCACGGCACGGCGAGGTTGGTGTGATGGGTTTCGGCGCGATGGAGTGTGTGTCGGCAAATACCCGGCGCACGGGCGCGCCTCTACCCATCCTACGCGCTAAAATGGTAAAGTCAAATTGGTCAATAAACCAGGTAAAATTAATGATGTAGGTTTGTTATCATTTTTTAATTACTGGCAGAGTGCTTAGTTGGTTGGGTACGCAATAATAACGCGCTTCTTCGCACTTGTTAAAAATGGAGACCAGCGTCCTTGTATTGGTTGACGCTAGTGCGTCAGAGAAAACGCTCTACGCAGTGCGTAGAATGAGAATTAACACACGTTATTTATTTTTTCTGTTAATAATTTATTTATCTCTAAGGTCATTTATTTGCTGTTTTAGATATTCTATTTCTTTGATCTGATTTTCTACAATCAAATTTATCTTTTGCAAATCATATTCTAAATTTGCCTGATTAGCATGTGGTACTAAGTTACCAAAATTTGCAAATTGAGGATTACTATTATTTTGAAATTCATTTACATTAAAAATGTTATTTTCATTCATTCCTAACAAATCCAATAAACCAATTCCAAAAACTTGGGCTATTTGTTCAAGTCTTGATAACTGCACATCAGTGTGTCCTAGCTCGATGTTAGCATAACCTTTTACTGACATGTCCAATTTCTCAGCCATCTGTTCTTGTGACCATTGTTTTAATTGACGAATAAACTTAATTTTTTTGAAACTTCCATAAATAAGCATTCCTACTGGCAATAAATAGTATTAACAGTGGGTGGATATATCCCAGACTACTTTGTAAACTTTACACTACTTTTCTTATTTATGCAAACTGTAATTGAGTTTAATTGGTCTTCATGTTAGGCTTTTATTCTGTTGCCATAGAAGCTTAACTAACATTTGAGACTGTAAAAGAACTCCCAAAAATGCCTGTTTTGGTACTGACCGCAACGCGGTCAAGACTGCATTCTCAAGTGGCACTTGGGAACAAGAGGTTTTTTTGTTAGTAAGTTATTGATTTTTCGTTGTCGAATACTGAAAGAATGAAATTCTTTTACAGCTTCGGCACTGGGAACGAGATAAAAAATGGTGTTTTCGGGAGTTCCTTTACAGGCTCATTTACTAGGCAACATTTTTCAGTAAGGAGAGTTTTTATGACTAAAACTTATCGTAATTTTGGGATACTAATAGCATTTGTTATGGCTATGTCAGCTCTTTCTATGAACGTATTTGCAGATAGTCGTTATGCGTTTACAGTAACCTATTTGTGGTATGGACCTGACATTAATGTCGAAAGTATTGGTTCAGGCAACGTATATAGAGTTGGATACAACAGTTCTATTGAGACTGTAGCTGGTGATACGGTTACAATTATCATTGATGATGACAATAACTGGAAAACCATCATCAACGAAAGAAATGGTAAAAGTGCTACTATTAATAGCGTTCGGCGACAATAATTGAAGAGCTTTCAACGTCAATAGCACTGGTGGGTCTAACCCAGCCCGCGTAGGTCGCATAAGCGATAGCGTTATGCGACATTTGGGAATTCCATCGTAGCAGATGACGGCGCACACTTCAACAGGCTCAGTGCCAGCACAGCAATTCTCAATTTAAGTCCTACCAAGCAACTCAAGAATTACGCCTAGAGAGGGCTTCAAGCATAAAATCGGTCAAATGCTGCCAACTATCGAATACTAAATATTGCATCAGGGTGCGTAACTGCTCAAAAAATGTGCGTCTTGATGGACACAAAAGACGTACTTTTTCATAGGTCTCATCCAAGTATTCTAGCATCGTATGCGTTAAATAAGCCAATAAAATCAACGTAGCCAGTAAGTTAGATAAGTGTTGCTTACCATGACCAAAGTTATGCTCAAAATGATAGCCGTTATTCTTTAGAATATTGTTGTTTTCATTTTCTATTTTCCAACGCGCTCTCGCTGCATCTGTCAGTTCTGCAAGGTTTTTTTCTGTTATTTTATGGGTGGTTATCCAGCTATTTTTGTATTTTTGCTTCCCTTGTCCATCAATTTCTACCAACTCGAACCAATTAACCATTAACGCATCGTTACCATCACGCAAAGGAACTTGATTCATGTAACGATAATGTCGGGTTGTTCGTTGTTTTCCGTGTTTATGATGGGTTTGTAGCGACTGTATTTTGTTCATTTGCTCAAATTCAGACAGCCACTCATGAGTTGTTTGATGAGAGTTTGGCTTGCAAGAAGTAATAATATCAAAGCCTTGCGCAATGGCTTTTTCAAAAAAAGGCTGATGCGCAAACAAATCATCCCCTAACAAAGTGGCTTGCCACAAGCTGTAATATTTACCCCAGTTGTCCAACCAACGTTTTGCCGCATTAATTTCGCAATCTTGTTTTTCTGCGCCATCTTGTGCCTGAATAAATTCAGGCGGCAGCGGTATCACGCAGGACTGTCCATGTGCAACGATAACGGGAGTTAATGCACTATGTCGATATAAAACTTTACCGTTAACCAAATCTTTTTTTAAACAACATGGACAAGAAATCTTTTGAGAACTGAAAAAATCAGTGCCATCCAAAGCAATAAATAATCCATTGTTTTTACTCATGAAGTTTTGTAAAAAACCATTATCATAGAGAAATTGATTAAGTTCATAAAATAGCGGATAAATCTCAGTTTCAGGAACGGTATCCAGTAAATTACGAATTTGATTCATACTGGGGATTTTATGTATGCCAAAAATACTTTGGGCGTTATTTTTCCCGTGTGCTTTTTCCATTCGAGTTTGATAATCGAGAAAAGAAGAGCTTTGTGTGAAAAAAACAGAAAAAGCACTCAAAAAAGCATCACTCATGCTATAGTTGAGGCACTATAAAAAGATAATCTGAACCTGTCAAATTTGTAGGAAACTTCACAGGTTTGAATATTCTTTTTACGTTGCGGTAGCTATATATTTAAGGTTGTTCGCTGTTTTAGTCTTACGACTATCAGGCAAATTTTCAGACATTTCTATTATTCGACCAATCAGGTAGTCAAAAAAATATTGCTGATTTTTTTGGAAAAATGCTTCGAGTTTGTTCATCATCTTTACTTTCAATCAGTTATAAAAACATTGTTGGTTGTAAGGGTTTAAATTGAGAATTGCTGACCCCGAACGGGAAATTGAAACCATCCGTGATGCCAATAGCGCAGAGATAATCACATATCTTTCTACCCCGAACGGGAAATTGAAACAACAGAAGGGAAAATTGCCAGCGGTGAGTTTTTTAACTTTCTACCCCGAACGGGAAATTGAAACTTAGGTATTGTAAAAGCGCGGACAAACACTTTTGCACTTTCTACCCCGAACGGGAAATTGAAACTTTTCACCACCCGTCGTTATTAAATTCTCTTGAATTCTTTCTACCCCGAACGGGAAATTGAAACCAGCCGCGCCGCAATTTTTCGCACGGAACTCACTGGCTTTCTACCCCGAACGGGAAATTGAAACGCGGAATTTATTGCGCCCAAGCAACGCCATATTGATGCTTTCTACCCCGAACGGGAAATTGAAACTTTAGATGAATTTAAGGGTGAAATTCGTGAGGATTTCCTTTCTACCCCGAACGGGAAATTGAAAACCTCTCCGAACTATTCACTCCTCTTCGTTCGGATATGCCTTTCTACCCCGAACGGGAAATTGAAAACACCGGGAAAGCCACCTTGTCAAATTACTGGGGAGGACTTTCTACCCCGAACGGGAAATTGAAAACCCGCCTGCAATAATATTGCCCAGAGCCATAATCATCTCTTTCTACCCCGAACGGGAAATTGAAAACCAGCGCGGTTTGTGCATTCACCACACGATCCGATTGCTTTCTACCCCGAACGGGAAATTGAAAACCGGGCTATACGCATAAAGGTGTACTCTAATTAGGAACTTTCTACCCCGAACGGGAAATTGAAAACGAGTTGCGTTTACGCAGTCGTTTTTTAGTTCAAAATGCTTTCTACCCCGAACGGGAAATTGAAAACTACAGAAATGTACGCAGATTATTCAGCCGTGTCAAACTTTCTACCCCGAACGGGAAATTGAAAACCAAAGAAAATTAGCGACATTACTCAATTGAACAGAACTTTCTACCCCGAACGGGAAATTGAAAACAAGTTGACCAAAGCTGCTTTGGATAAGATGAGTGAACTTTCTACCCCGAACGGGAAATTGAAAACATCTTACTAAAAGTAAATCTAAACCTAAAGCCTCACTTTCTACCCCGAACGGGAAATTGAAAACATCTTACTAAAAGTAAATCTAAACCTAAAGCCTCACTTTCTACCCCGAACGGGAAATTGAAAACCCTCCGAATTATGCGGTTTGGCGGCGTTACGACTAAGTCGTGTAGCACTGAAACACAACGTAAGTTGTTGATTTTTCATAGACCGTATAACTCTTCTCAACTTCGACCTCCTAGGGTTTTGGCGTAAACGGAGGTCGAAGTTGAAGCTATTCTTCCATACGCCTCTTAAAAAGTCAAGAAAACGAATTTAATTCAAAAAACAATTAAATATCACACCAAAAAATATTACAGCTATCTCACAGAATTTTACCCAACGAGCAAAATTTTGGCAAATAACTAACAATAAGACTCAAAACAAACATAAAATATTTTCACAAAACACCATAACAGCCCACAAACCGAATTCACACCAAACAAACACCACTTAATTGGCCTTTTCCAAACACAAACAACGGCTACTAACTTTTGAACTGAATTGAACTGAACCGCATCGAACGTGCTTTTTTTCAAGATGTCGGGAGGAATTGAAAGACAAGGATAACTTTTTGATTAGAAAAAAAATAACTGGTCGGGGTGAGAGGATTTGAACCTCCGACCACTTGAACCCCATTCAAGTGCGCTACCAGGCTGCGCTACACCCCGTGACAATGTAGAAGCTGCGCATTATAAACCACTAAAAACCATTTGTCACTATTTTTTTACAGCCCAACGAAAAAAACACCCGACTTTTGAATTGTTGCATAAGAATTAACAAAGAACCACTGATTATTAAAAAAATCTTGCCGTAAAGATAACATCTCGTTATATAATTAATCCGCC
The DNA here is from genome assembly GCF_002149925.1 of Thioflexithrix psekupsensis. Classification (NCBI taxonomy): domain Bacteria; kingdom Pseudomonadati; phylum Pseudomonadota; class Gammaproteobacteria; order Thiotrichales; genus Thioflexithrix; species Thioflexithrix psekupsensis. The sequence goes on from NZ_MSLT01000023.1 coordinate 671,436, forward strand.
TCATATCCCCACAAAAAAAAACACCTAAAAACCCCCTCATCTTACCGCGCTTAAACTCATCATGCACACCCATCACATTGATATTATTTTAAAAGTTGAACAAATTTCTGGCGTTTTAGGCCCTGCTGCCGCAGTCGTGATGCAATATGGCTTAAAATACCAAAAACACACCGTGCATCAAGACCCTAACACAGGTTTCTCCCAATTAATTTTAGAAACAGAAGGCGGACACGTCGATCCTGCACCGCTGATTCAACAACTACAGGGTTTACTGGGCGTAAAAGAAGTGTTAGACGTAGTGATTCAACCCAAAGAAGAATCACTGGTTGTCGATCTCAACCTAGACCAAGAAGGGCGACGTTTACTAGAATTAATCGCCCAAACATGGCCTAACAAACTGGTTGAAGTCACCCAAAAATACGAAGACAGCTTTCACCGTAGCGAACAGGAAGCCAAAGTGACCTTATTAGGAGAAGCGGTGGGGCGGCGTTTAGCCTTGCGACACGCACAACTGCGCGAAGTGAAAAACATCAAAGAAGGGCTACAAAAAATGGTGATTCCCCTACTCAACAACGTTGCCCAATGCCAAATCAAAGACACCGATTTAGAAATTACCGTGTCCCTATTCAGCCGTCGCTTTAGCAATACAATGGACTTAGTTTTTGGCAGTGAAGTGCCTAAATGCTTTTTCCTGACAGGCTTTATTCAAGGTGTGCTGAACCAAGCCCCCTTCATCCCCAACGTCACCGTGACCGAACCGCAATGTCGAGCGGTTGGCGATAAAGTATGTTTGTTTAAAGTGAACGTGGCGGCTTAAAAAACAGAATTGCTATGGTTAAGGCAAAAAACCATTAACCATCCGAAACGGCATCATCATATTATTGGCGTTTTGTTCCATACCATAAATACTGTGACGCATTCGCAGGGTATCGTGCTGCATACGGTGCATAATTAACCCCATGGCTTCCACGTTGCTCTGCATATCAGGCATCACAGCCATATTGGCATTCATTGCCTCAAGCTGCACATTGATGCGGGTCATATCCTGATTCAAATCCAAAAAATTCTTATTCATCGACTGCACACTATCCGTCAATGACAACATACTGTTGGTCATCTCTTGAGTGTTTTTTGCCATGTACAGCATCGCGGGCATCGTCTCTCGAATTTGCACCATTTCTCGGCTAATTTCGCGCATATTACCCTCTACACTCATAATCATCTTCAGCATCAGCGCACTGATCATCAAGGCCACCAAACCAATCATGATTAAACCATAACCAAAACGTCGCGTGGTTTTTTCAAAAATCTCCTGATGACGGCTGTAATGTTCGTCTAATATCTCTGACAACTCAGTCAAAGATCGGCACACATCGCCCATATCACTGGGTGGTGTTACACGTCTGGGTGGATTCGACATGAAGCAAGCTCGCAAAGGTAAAAGTGTGATGTCGTCGGAAAGTCTCTAGTAAATTATAATAGACTAATAGTTACGATTCACATAGAAAAGAATTTTCTATGCTCCTCTAAACGCTTCAACGCAGATTGCTTTGGCGGCTTACGCCGCTAAAGTCTGACATCCGCTCGGCGTTCGTATAGCATTGATAACTCTCAATGCTTCGTTTAACACGTTTTTGCTTGCGTTTGAATCTCTATCGATTTCAAATCCGCACGCCTTGCAAGTAAAGGTTCTATACCCAAAAGATGTGGTTCATAGAACCTTTATTTTGTCAGAATCAGAATTTACAGACACAAGAATTTTCAAAATTTATTCTTGCAAGTCATTTATTTTAAACAGATTTTTTATTCTTTAATTCTGAAAATCCTAAAATTCTGTAAATTCTGATTCTGACAGAAAAAATTTTATGAATGACTTAATTTTGGTATATATTATACTGATAACAACGAGAGCCTATTATGAATTAGAATAAAATACTTACAGAGAAGTTGATCTGATAGACTGAAAAAGTTACAATGCACCTTTGTGCAATGTCCCAATCCTAAGGGCCGACATAGCTCAGTCGGTAGAGCAACTGATTCGTAATCAGTAGGTCGGTGGTTCGATTCCACTTGTCGGCACCATTTCATGTTACATCTCTTCAGCGTTACTTTTACTGACTGCTTGAATGTCCTTGTGGGGAACAAACACCCCAAATCCCAAATGTTGAGCGATACCTAAGCCATGTTGCTGTAAGCGCAAAGAATCCTCTCGATTCAAATCAGCCACCATCAAACTGCGCGTGAGCAAAGGATATTCAGGGCTTTGCCACTGGTGCTGTTTACCGCACAATACCTTACGGCAATGAATATGCAAGTGTCGCAATTGTGCCACCGATTCGGCGATAAAATCAGATTCATCCTGATCAACAGGGGCCAGCACATGATGGGCAATCAAAACGGGGAAAGGTTTTAACGGCCGCACCTGTCCCTGCCCAATGCTTAAACTGTACTCCCCAATCTCTAAACGCTGCCCTGTCAAAGCATGCGCCGCAGCCAAATGTTCCGTAGGAACGCGCAACATTAAGCGAGTTCGCCGCGAAAGATAAAAAACCCCTTCATTTTCCGTCGGTTTTTGCCAACCATTGGCTTCAGCGACGCGGATCAAATGCAAAGCAGCCCCCGCAGTACGGGCAAACCAAGGCAAATGCCCCTGAATCGCTTGGGAGAGTAAATAAGCATGATCCCAAGGCAAAACCTGCCCCTTCACAATTTCAAAAGCCACATCCACTTGCTGTGCGGCTGTCGTATCGTTCACATGGTCATCTTCTTCTTGCCAAAACATCGCTATTTTCTCCCCTAGTAAAAAGCCGCTTCTAACCGATCTTCCCAATTTTCGGGCGTATCGGGAAACGAAGGTTTTACATCAATGCGAAAGAAACGTTCACGAGTGGCTTTGGCATGGGTGGAAACCAATTGTTCTAATTCGGAAAAGTTATTTAATTCGGGATGTTGAATTAATAATTCACTTAAATGCAACATAATTGCTCCTCGTTGAAGAAAAAAATATTTTCTCATTTATTTTTATAATAAAATCAATCGCTTGGCGTAACCGTCTCCGCCGCCAAACGACGACAAGCCAATTGACAATATTCGCCGTCGATTTCCACACCAATCCCTTGCCGACCTTGCGCGAAGGCTTCCAATAACGTGGTGCCGCTGCCCGCAAACGGATCAAACACCACATCCCCCACGTAACTAAACAACTTAATCGCTCGATAAGGCAATGCCCGCGGAAAAGGCGCAGGGTGTCCGATTCGCTTTTTACTTTCTCCGTTAAACGTCCACAAGCCGTTCGTCCACGCCATAAATTCTTCGCGGCTGATGTCAGAAATTTTAGAACCGCGGGTTTTTTTCCAGCGTTCCTTATACAGCACCACAATCAACTCCACAGGCGCAATCACATAGGGCGCAGAAGCCGACAGCCACGATCCCCAAGCAGTACGACGAGAAATATTACTTTCATTCCACACAATCGTACTGTGATAACGCCAGCCCACTTGCTGCGCCAACGTGGTCAAATCCGCGCCCACACTGTGCTGGCCGCCTTTATTTTTATCCAAAGGGATGTTAAGCAAAAAACGCGCTTCAGGTAAACTCCAATCATAACAATTGGTCAACCATTGCCGACTAAATGCCAAATAATCCGCATAACCTAATGTATCATCATTAGACTGATAATCAATACCAACATTATACGGTGGAGAGGTCACCATTAAATCAATAAACGGTTCTTCAAATAAGCCCGTTTTTAAACAATTTCCTTGAAACAACGCCACCTCATTGCGTTGGCAAAAAGGTTTGCCTGCGCTTTTAGCGAGACGTTCAATCAAAGAAGGCGAAGTCAATCCCATAGTAGCCGCGGGTTTATTCATTATTTTTCAATTTCAATCAGAGCGAATCAGAAGGGATTAATGCCGTTGTATAGAGTCCATTTCTTCAATTAATTCGGGTTCTTCGGCCTCTTGCTCTACCCATGACAACAATTCTTCAGCGACTTCACTTAACATTTGCACTTCATCGGGAAATTCATCTTCTTCCCAAATCGAAGCCGCTTCAGACACCAGCCATAATAACTGCAATTCTGTCAGCGTCAATTGTTGTTCTACAGTATCCTCACAAACGCCAGCCACCACTTCACCGTATATTTCATACATATCCTCGTCTTCATCGTCATCTCGGTTGATTCCGAATTGAGCGGCGAATGCTTCCCATACAGTGGTATGACGCGGCTCTATACTGTCCAGCACCGCATTGACGGGCATTTCTCTTAACTTGGCGACCACAATAGCCACCAATTCAATATATTTTTCTTCAATAATTAAACGTGTTCTTTCTTCAAACATAACGGACTCCAATGAATGGGTGCGGAGGTATCAATGGTCTGATTTTGTGGCATTTGCAACAAAATTGCACCGTAGATGCCACAAGATTGCGCTTTTATTTTGTGTTGTTTTCCCAAACACCTCTTACACGCAACGGGGATAGATTTGGGTATTTATGGATTAAAAAACTGATTTAGCGGGATTTTTTTAAGAAAAATAAGCGATGACTGCACCTTAATCTCGTGCATTATACCGATTATGCGCTTAGATTTTCAAAATGGATCAATAAATGCTACACCTAATACTAATAATGGTGATGATCGGTAGAGGAGTTTTATCATGGAAACTTTGGTGCTTAATCCTTCAGCAACTGCCCAATGGCACGCCTTGATCAACGAGGCAGAGCAGTTGTGTGCGGCTCATTTAGACGAGGAGTTGCAGAGTTACTTGGTGTTTTTATTGATGCGCCACAGTAATACTACAGAGATGGCGCACAGTGTCATGGCGTTGGAATACCTTGATTCCCTAGATGCCCACGGACAATTACGTGAAACCCAATTACGGGATGTGGGCGATAAATGTTTGTTATTTTCTGGGCTTTTTCCCGAACGCGCCCAAAAGCGGCGGGTGCGCGTGAGTTATTACGTGAATTTGGGCGTGAGTGCTTATGCGATGGTATCAGCGTCGCTGGCGGGAGTGCGCGCTCGGCTGTTTGCTGAATTATCACGCCATTTTGTGGGATTAATGGATATTTTACAAGCAACCCGTGAAGTCAATTCTGCGCAAGCCCTATTATCTCCTTTGCAAGCCCTAGAATTGTGGCAAGACACCGGCAGTCGCCACGCCTTACAAACCCTCAGCCTTTACACCAAAGGCACTCCCGTTGCTCAATCTCCCAACGAAACAGATGGACAAGAAGCCTTAGTGTGGTCTCGTTTCGCAACAGGGAATCGTTCTTGTTGTCACTGATGGTTGCAAAAGGAGGTAACGGATAACGCCGTTTACCGCATTTCTACCCACCCACTCCTATCCTCTGGGGGGAGTGGGCTTGCCTTTGTCATTTATCATTCACATTACTCTGTCACAGTAAAACTATTTTACCCCTCTTTATCAACCTAAAAAGCGAGGAATAACCATGCGGGTGAGTGTTTTTGGTGCGGGTTATGTGGGTTTGGTCACAGCGGCTTGTTTTGCGGATGTGGGCAATCATGTGGTATGCGTTGATGTGGATAGCGAGAAAATTACCCTGTTAAATCAAGGTATTGTCCCTATGCACGAGCCGGGTATGGAAAATCTGTTAGTCACCAATCTTAATACAGGAAGATTACAGTTTACCACTGATCCCGCCGTAGCGGTGCAACATGGCGAAGTGCTATTTATTGCAGTGGGAACGCCGCCCGATGAGGACGGATCGGCTGATTTACAGTATGTTTTGCAAGTCGCGCACGTGATCGGACAGTTAATGACTGAAACCAAATGCGTAGTGAATAAATCCACCGTCCCCGTGGGAACAGCCACAGCAGTAAAAAATACAATTCTGCGCGCCCTCAATGAGCGTGGCTTGGATTATCCCGTTGATGTTGTCTCTAATCCTGAGTTCTTGAAAGAAGGGGCTGCTATTGCCGATTTTATGCGTCCTGACCGTATTGTGCTAGGCACGGATTCGCCAGAAGCCATTGAGGTGATGCGTGAGCTATACGCGCCCTTTAACCGTAATCGAGATCGCTTGATCGTCATGAGCGTGGCCTCGGCGGAATTAACCAAATATGCTGCAAATGCCATATTGGCGACAAAAATCAGTTTTATGAACGAAATGGCTAATTTAGCCGACAGTGTAGGCGCGGATATTGAACAAGTGCGACTGGGTATTGGATCAGACCCGCGGATTGGTTTTGATTTTTTATATGCGGGCTGTGGCTATGGTGGCTCTTGTTTTCCCAAAGATGTCAAAGCCTTACGTCACACTTTTCAGGCTTTTGGCGGTGAAGCCAAAATTCTTCAAGCGGTAGAAAACGTCAACCAACAGCAACATCACCGTTTATTCGATAAAATTAAAAAATTCTACGGAGAAGACCTGACAGGGCGTTGTTTTGCGCTTTGGGGTTTAGCTTTTAAGCCTAATACTGACGATATGCGAGAAGCTCCAAGTCGTACATTATTATCGCTGTTATGGGCGGCGGGGGCGCGAGTGCAGGCTTACGATCCCAAAGCCATGTCGGAAGCGCGACGGATTTACGGGCAGCGGGCTGATTTTAAGCTGTGCGACTCGCCTCATGCGGCGTTAGACAAGGCGGACGCTTTGATTATCATGACAGAATGGAAAGTTTTCCGTAGTCCTGATTTTAGCGCAATAAAAAATCAATTAAAACAAGCGGTTATTTTCGATGGCCGCAACCTTTACGACCCCAAACGCATGAAAGCGCGAGGATTTCGTTATTTTGGGATTGGGAGAGGAGAATCGTTGGTTTAATGATTCCGTGCCAAGTCAATACTTGGCACTTTTTATTCGCTGTTCAATACACGGGCTAATTTGCGTAAATCATGGGCTTCAATATCAATAAATTCTAAACCCACATCATAATGTGCCATTTCTGTTTCATTTAAAGGTTTTATCCACACCACTTTAACCGTACACGTCAATGTGGTATTATCGGCAAAAAACAATTCTATTTCCAAACGCTCTCCCATGTGTAACGGTTCATCGCTGTACACGCGAAGACCACCTAACCCAATGTTTAACAAGGGTTTAGCAGAATATTCTGCTCGTAAACGTGCGGGACGATAATAAACAGGCAATGTCACTCGTGGGTAACGTCGTCTTTCTGCGTTGGATAATTCTTTTGCGCCACTCACAATGAATGAAACTCCTTTATTGTTTAGCCAAAATTAATTTTAGCTTCCAAATTCGTCCGTGAATCCGCATGACTTAATGCTTCTTCTAAAGTAATTCTGCCACTGTGATAAAGGCTAAATAAAGCCATATCAAAAGATTGCATTCCCTCCACAGAACTGTCTAACATGGCTTCTTTTAATTCATCTATTCGCCCTTGTAAAATTAAATCTGCAATATGTGGCGTATTAATCATCACTTCGACGGCGGCGGCTCGTTTTTCATCCACACTGGGAATTAAACGTTGCGAAATAATCGCCACTAAATTAAGAGAAACATCCATAAATAATTGTCGATGTTGATCAAAAGGATACATACTGACAATTCGCTGCATCGCTTGATACGCATTATTGGCGTGTAAAGTAGAAATCGCTAAATGTCCCGTGTTGCATAATTCAATGCAAGCCGACATGGTTTCTTGATCTCGAATTTCTCCAATTAAAATCACATCGGGCGATTCTCGCATACAACTGCGCAAGGCTTTAACATAAGAATGCGTGTCTAAACCTAATTCACGTTGATTGACTAAAGATTTCTTATGCGGGTGGATAAATTCAATTGGGTCTTCAATTGTGATAATATGACCGGGATGATTGGCATTGCGATGATTGAGCATAGCGGCTAAAGTGGTTGATTTTCCTGAATTGGTTGCGCCTGCCATCAGTAATAACCCCCGTTTACGCATAATTAAATCTTTTAACACGGGGGGTAGAAATAATTGATCAATTTCTGGAACATGACTGCGAATATGGCGCATAACAATGGAAATTTCACCTTTTTGCCGAAACGCATTAACCCGAAAACGAATGTTTTCTTCTACTAGACTATAGGCAAAATCTAATTCCAAACTTTTCTCAAAAACAATGCGTTGCGTATCATTCATAATATGACGAGTGATTGCCTGCATCATATTGGGTGTTAATTCTAATTTACCCACAGTGACTAAACGCCCTTGAATTTTTAAACGCACAGGCGAACCCACTGTGAAAAAAATATCAGACGCTTCTTTTTCTACCATTAATTTTAAATAAAGGCTAATATCTAAGATTTCCTTATTTTTTTGACTATTTGGATTATTGACCATGATATAACTTTCTCATGAATAAAAGAGGAATAAATTCTGATGGCATTTTAGCCGAATACTACTATTTTTTTAACCTGATTCAGTTTTGATTTATTCTAGCTTATGATCTCACCTGTGACAATAAAATTATCCGATAATTTAGGAAAAAATTTTTCTTACTTATTTAAAGTGAATGGCTGGCAATGGAGTAGTATTTTACTGGCTTTTTTGGTGGTGATGCCGTTATTGGTTATTTTTTTATCTTGGCTGGAATTTGATAGGCAAATTTGGCAGCATTTAGCGGATACTTTATTAATAGATTTATTGCGCAATACTTTAGTATTGTTATTGGGAGTGGGTTTAGGCGTTTTATTGCTGGGCGTGAGTTTGGCGTGGTTGACGACGCTGTGCGAGTTTCCCGGACGGCGATGGCTCTCATGGGCGTTAATGTTGCCGTTGGCGATGCCTGCTTACGTGTTAGCCTTTGTTATTATTGGATTATTTGATTTTAGTGGCCCAATACAAAGTTTATTACGCGAATGGTTTGGGCGCGGCAATTATTGGATACCCCCCATTCGCTCTGAGGGCGGCGTTATTTTGGTGATGGTGCTTGCCCTATACCCTTATGTGTATATGTTGGCTAGAGTGGCGTTTTTAGGGCAGGGACAGCGGTTAATGGAGGCAGCGCAATCCTTAGGATTAAGTCCAACGGCGGCTTTTTTTCAAGTGGCTTTGCCAATGGCGCGCCCTGCAATTGCCGCAGGAATGGCTTTGGCATTAATGGAAACTTTAGCTGATTTTGGCACTGTTGCCGTTTTTAATTACGATACCTTTACCACGGCTATTTATAAATCTTGGTATAGTTTATTTAATTTAGCCGCAGCAGCTCAATTGGCTTCATTATTATTACTTTTTGTGTTGTTAGCCTTATTTTTAGAGCGTCGCCAACGTCATCAAGCCCGCTATCATGCGGAAAATCGTTGTGGCCGTCGTTATGTGTTAAAAGGTTGGAGAGCATGGGCAGCGACTTTATTTGCATTAACGATTTTATTCGTTGCTTTTTTTATTCCTATTATGCAGCTTTTATATTGGGTATGGCATTATTTTAGTCGAGATTTAGATGCGCGTTATTTTAATTTACTCTCTAACACCTTATTACTTGGTTTTTTTGCAGCGACTTTAACGGTGATAGCGGGTTTATTATTGGGTTTTAGTCAGCGTTTAATGCGCAATGCAGTGACTCGTTTCTCAGTATCTATTGCGACCTTAGGTTATGCGTTACCGGGATCGGTTTTAGCGGTGGGCATTATGTTAAGTTTTGTTTGGTTTGAACATTATTTACAACTGGGATTGGCATTTTTTAATATAGATATAGGTTTTGTATTAAGTGGGGGTTTATTAGGATTATTATTGGCTTACGTGGTGCGTTTTATGGCGGTGGCTTATAATCCCATCGAGAGCGGATTGCAACGCATTCGTCCTTCATTACACGAAGCAGCCCGCGGATTAGGCGCAGCACCACGAGAATTATTATGGCGATTATATTTACCTTTATTACGTCCTGGATTAATGGCAGGTTTTCTATTGGTTTTTGTTGATGTCATGAAAGAAATGCCAGCGACTTTATTATTGCGTCCTTTCGGTTGGGATACTTTGGCGGTGCGCATTTATGAAATGACTTCGGAAGGCGAATGGCAACGCGCTGCTTTGCCTGCATTAACTTTGATTATTATTGGATTATTGCCGGTTATTTTCTTAGTAAAACGTCAACAATTGGGACATCAGGTGAATTCGGTGTGAATTCGACGGGGCCGAATTTTAAAAAAACAGCCATATTAATAAGTAATATACTCTTGTGTTTGGTAAAAGTAGGACATATCTTGCAGAAAATAGGGCTTAATTTTTCATTTTTGGGTATGGGGTTTAAGAATGATTCTCAATGGGGTAAGAAATTGTAGTCATCATTTGGTCATCAAATCACTCTATAGTATGCGCGGCTAGGAATTATGCTGGTGAACCGTTTATTTAAATGGAGTTAATGATGAACACCTGCGCGCAATGGATAGAAACAACCTGCCCTAAAATTTTAGCGGTTGATGACACGGCTTTTCACTTAGAAATATTAGAACAAATTTTGGCAACCAATCATTATCATGTAAAATTCTTACATGACAGCACAGAGGCATTAGCTGAGGCATTGGCTTTTAATCCTGATCTTATTTTATTAGATGTGTTAATGCCTGTTCATGATGGTTACGAGATTTGTTTGCAATTAAAATCTAATCCTATCACTAAAAATATTCCCATTATTTTTGTCAGTGCGTTACATGAAACTTTAGATAAAATTAAAGCCTTTGAAATGGGCGCGGTGGATTATATCACTAAACCTTATCAACCTTCAGAGGTATTAGCGCGGATAGAAACTCATTTGCAATTGCGTCAATTACAAAAGCAATTAACGCAACAAAATCAATTGTTACAACAACAAGTTCATACCTTAAAAACCACTCAAGTTAATCTAAAACAAGCTAATCAACGTTTACATTTATATACTGAACAAACGCCATTGGCTTATATCGAGTGGGATTTTTCTTTTAAAATTCAGCAATGGAATAAAGCGGCTGAGGAATTGTTTATTTATTCCGAAAAAGCGGCTAAACAACAATTGTTATCAAACCTTATTTTTCCTGCTGAATCGACATCTGCTTTACAAGAATTATTAACGCAATTATTAGCAGAAAAAACACCGAATCCTGATATTAGGATCAATTACACGGCGACGGGAGAGCCATTATATTGTGAATGGTATCATGCGCTATTGCGCGACGCGAATGGCAAGCCAATTGCGGTGGCTTCTTTGATTCAAAATGTCACGGAACGGGTGCGCACGGAAATGGAATTGCGCCATACTAATGCTGCATTAGCCTGCGAACGTAATGCCGCAGAAGCAGCAAATCGCACTAAATCCGCTTTTTTAGCTAATATTAGCCATGAATTGCGCACGCCATTAAATTCTATTTTAGGCTATGCGCAAATTATTGAACGCGATAATGCAATTTCAGAAAGGCATCAAGAACATGTAAAAAATTTAAAAAACAGTGCTGAACATTTATTAACTTTAATCAATGAGTTATTGGATTTCTCCAAGATAGAAGCCAATAAACTAATGTTAGAAGAAACGGCCGTTCATTTGCCTTCTTTGTTAAAAGAAGTGGCTGATTCTTTTAAAATGCAAGCAGAGAAAAACGGCATTCAGTTAATTTATGAAACGGTTTTTTCTACTAAATCTTTAACGGGAAAAAATCCTTTAGAATATGCGATGGTTGATCGCCGCCGCTTGCGCCAAATTTTATTAAATTTAATCAGCAATGCGATTAAATTCACACCACGCGGACAAGTGGTTTTTAAAGTGATTTATACGGGTCACTATGTCCGTTTTGACATAGAAGATACGGGTATTGGTATTGCGCCAGATCAATTAGACGCTATTTTTGAACCTTTTAAGCAATTAAATCAAGATTTATTTACCACAGAAGGCACAGGTTTAGGCCTTACCATTACTCGTCATTTAATAGAAATGATGGGCGGAAAATTAAATGTACAGAGTATGCCAGGGGTAGGTAGTTTATTTTGGTTTGAATTAGAATTAGAACCTGTTAAATTAAGTCATGAAAGTAAAACTTCTTTAAAAAATGATGCGCAATATATTATTGGTTATCATCGTCCCCATCACACCACCCCTTTAAAAATTTTAGTAGCCGATGATAAATGGGACAGTCGCATTATTTTAAGTAATTTATTAACGCCATTAGGTTTTCTGGTTTTTACGGCCAATGATGGACAACAGGCTTTATCGATTGCTCAACATGAAAAGCCAGATATTTTTATTCTTGATTTAAAAATGCCAATTATGGATGGTTTAACTTGTTTAACGCATATTCGACAACATCCTGAGTTAAAAGATAAAATTGCTATTGTGCTGTCTGCCAGTGCTTATCCTGATGATAAAACGCAAAGTTTAAAAGCAGGCGCAAATGATTTTATGACTAAACCAATTCGTTTTGATGAATTAACTAATTTATTAAAACAACATTGCCAATTAAGCTGGATTTATGAAGAAAATCATTTGAGCGGCGGTAAAAATGAATTGGATACTTTAAATAAATTACGTTCGCAAGTTGAATCAGCACAAAATCCCCCTAGTAGTGATTTAAAACGCTTGTTAAAATTGGCTGAACGCGGCGATGTCAAGCGATTATTAAAAGAATCAATGGCATTAGCAGAACAACATCCCAAATATGCTGCGTTTATTTATCAAGCCGTGAGTCAAATTAAAGCCTTTAAATTAAAACAATTGCAGCATTTTTTAAAAAACGCAATAGGAGAATAAATTATGCTGGCTGAACAAAGTCAAGGAAATTTGTTAATCGTTGATGATAATGTAGCGAATATTAGCGTGTTATTTGATTTTTTAACGCTGTATGGTTTTGACATCAAAGTGGCAGAAGATGGTGTTGAAGCCTTGAGAATTATGGAAGATACTGAATTAGCGGTTGAGCAGAAGCCTGAATTAATTTTATTAGATATTCTCATGAATAATATGAACGGTTTTGAAACTTGTCGCCGTTTAAAAATGAATCCTGAAACCAAGGATATTCCTGTTATTTTCATGACTTCATTAGCGGACACGGATTCTAAAATTAAAGGTTTTGAATTGGGTGCGGTGGATTATGTCACTAAACCCTTTTCTCAAGATGAAGTATTGGCGCGCATTCGCACGCATTTAACCCTAAGGAGATTGCGTAAAAAACTGGAGCGGCAAAATGAGGAATTAGACGCTTTTTCCCGCACAGTGGCGCATGATTTAAAAAACCCATTGGGAGCTTTAACTGGTTTAACCGATGATTTATTAGAAAATGATCCCAGTAATCTTAATGAAAGGCAGTTGAAAAATATCGATTATATTAGACAATCGACTAAAAAGATGTCTGATATTGTCAGTGCGTTGTTATTATTAGCAGGGGTTTCTAAAACTAAAGTCACTTTAACGCCTTTGGCAATGGGAGAAATTGTAGAGCAGGTAAAAGAACGTTTAAAATTGAACATTGAAAAAACACAAGCCGAATTATTTTTACCTGAAATTTGGCCAGTGGCTTATGGTTATGCGCCGTGGGTAGAGGAGGTGTGGACAAATTATTTAAGCAATGCGATTAAATATGGCGGAATGCCACCTAAATTATATTTAGGCGCAAAATTAGAAACACATTACGTGCGTTTTTGGGTACGCGACAATGGCGAAGGTTTATCAGAAGCGTCTAAATCGCGCTTATTTACGCCCTTTACTCGCTTAAATCGCAGCATAGAACGCAAACAAGAAGGGACGGGATTGGGTTTATCGATTGTGCGCGCTATTGTGGAGAAATTAGGTGGTCAAGTCGGGGTTGAGAGTGAAGAAGGTCAAGGATCATTATTTTACTTTACGTTGCCTGTGCCATAGTTTTTTTTGGTATTTAGAAGGGGCGAATAATGCCAAACTCATCGAGAAAATTAATTAGTTTTGATTGGGCGATTAAAAAAATCCTGCGTAGCAAGGCTAATTTTGGGATTTTGGAGGGGTTTTTATCTGAATTATTATTTACCAATATTCAGATTTTGGAAATTTTAGAAAGTGAAAGTAATCAAGAAAAGCAAGATGATAAATTTAATCGTGTCGATATTAAGGTCAAAGACAGTGAGCAGAAAATTTATATTATTGAGGTGCAATTTTCACGAGAATTAGATTATTTGCAACGCATTCTTTATTCTTGCTCTAAGGTAATTACTGAGCATTTGCCTAAAGGTGTATCTTATTCTGAAGTGAGCAAAGTAATTTCTGTAAATATTTTGCATTTTGATTTAGGTAAAGGAGATGATTATATTTATCATGGTACAACGCGATTTATTGGTTTACATAATCAAACGGAATTGGAATTAAGCGCAGAACAAAAAAATCTCTATGCAGCAAAAAAAATTGCTGATTTATATCCTGAATATTATCTAATTGAATTGCGCAATTTTAATAACGTATCAAAAGATACTTTAGATGAGTGGATTTATTTTCTAAAAAATGAAAAAATTGAAGAAAATTTTACCGCCAAAGGTTTAAAAGAAGCTAAAGAAACCTTAGACATATTAAAAATGACTCCTCAAGAACGTTTAGCTTATGAACGCCACCAAGAAGATTTGCATTATCAAGCGAGTATGTATGAATCTACTTATGTGTTGGGGAAATTGGAAGGCAAAGAAGAAGGTCGAGAAGAGGGTCGAGAAGAAGGAATAGAAATAGGTATTGCAATTGGTGAAGAACGTGGCTTGAAAAGAGCTTTATTGCAAACCGCTAAAAAAATGCAACGCGCTGGAATGAATAGTAACGATATTGCAGAACTAACTGGCTTGACGATTGAAGAAATAGAGCAGAGTTAATCATGCGTATACGTTCTTTTTCGACGAATAGCCCCCAAACATCGGGAGCTATCTTACTACAGACTTACTACAAAATTACTCTTCAGAAGCAATTTGATGCGCTACACGAGAGAAGGTTTCGCCAGAAGCCTCTGTGCAGTACTCAGCCACTTCTTGAGCAATCGCAGATACTGCCGCTTCGTTCAATGCCCCGATAGCATCCGTACCGTGCGCCGCGCTTTGATAACCGTGCATCCAAATCAAAGCCACGCCCATCAATTCTGAGCCTTCTTTTTCCAAATCACCCATGAAATGACCACAAGTGTAAGTTTGTGGATCAAATTCACCTGCGGATTGTTTGGCTGTTTTCGCTGCTTGCTCTGCTTCAGCGGACGGTTCTTCTGCAAAAGCAGCCATAGATAGACCAGCCGACAACATAAAAGCCACAAGGGTACGCATTGTCATGACGAAAAACTCCAATTTTGCTTTAAAAAGGTAAAATTCATCTCGTGTTTGTCTATACCTCAAAATATCCAATTTGTCCGATTTCTGAGGCGACGCTTATATCATAATCCTTGTCTAAAACCACGTCTATAGGTTTCATGACAATAAATGGTAATATAATACCTCATTAATGAAATATGCAATTAAACCTCATGGCACTAAAAAATAACCCAATGAATAAATTAAAATTTACCACTTGATAAATGGTAATGAGATATTGAATAATAGCCAAAAAATGCGGAATTCTTCTATTATCAACGTAAACAATAAAGGTAAAACAAATCGTGAACTGCTTTTCTAACAATATCATGATGAAAATCATGATGTTATTCTGTGTTATAGTTGTTGGATTTTTTGTTATACTTTCAAATATAGCACAAGCCAGTGAACAGGAAAAAATACAGCTATCCAAAGATGACTGGCATTTAAGCGGTCATCAAGATAAAGCGAAAACTAAAGCCTTACAAAAAGCCATTGTGGCTTGGCAGGAGGCATGGGTACGACGTGATATTGAAGCCTGTCAACGCTTATTAACCGAAAATGTGTTGATGGTGTCACAAAATCAAGCCCGCATTTTATCGGGACGTGACGAGGTCATTGCCGCTTTACCGCGAGAATGGGAATATTACGAAACGGATGATCAGGGCGCATCCGCTTTGCAAGGTACGCTGCGTCATGTGTACGTTGAAACACGAGACAACACCGCTTTAGTGCGCTATTACCTTGATGTCACAGGCGGCAATCGCTGGTCATTTGATGATACGGCTGCATTGACGCAAATTTTTATCCATGATGAAAAACAAGATAAATGGCAATTGGCTTTTAGTGCCGATGTGTGGAATTTAGACTACGACACCGACAGTGAACAACCCGGCCAAGCTGTTTTTGCTTACGATTACGCCATGCCAGTACAGAATTTGGCGCGTGCGGTCAAATTTTATCAACCACTGCTGGGTGCGCCTGAAGCCTCGACTAAAAATGTGGCTGTTTTTGAAATGAAAGGCTCACGCTTGTATTTGGTGACAACGGACACGGTGGAATTGGCACGGCCACGTAAGGGATTGCCGAATGGTTGGCCAATTTTGACTCCGCCACATTTTAACTCCGCAAAAAATAATGCAGAAAAACAAGGCGTTGAATTTTTAGCTAAAGAGCGGGATTTTGCAGGAATGACGGTGTTATATGGTTATGAGCCTTCTGGAAATTTGGTGGCTTTGGCGCGATTTTCATCGGGATCGGCGACGGCTCAAGAACCTGTTTTACGTATAACTGGCACATTATCTGGCGACAAACTGCCCTCCGCCATTGCCACGGCGGACAAGCAAGTGTGGACGGCTTGGACAAAAGGAAAAGTAAATGACATTGTAGAATATTCCGCGTCCAACATCGCGCTGCTCGACACCACCCACACCCGTACACAAGGATGGGCTGTGGGCGAGAAAAAAGTGCGTCAACGTTTATCCCGTACTTTTGGCCGCAGCACAGATGAGCAAAACACAACCAACTGGCAAACCCGTTATCCTTTTGTAGAATGGGATTTAAGCGAGGGAAATATGAGACAAATAGGCGCGTGGGTGGTGGTGACGCGGCGAATTTCGGCAACAGGCGCGCCACCGTGGCAACGTCGCTTAGAAGCTTTAGACACACGAGTGTTTGCTGCGAATTCGGCGACATTAGCCGTATCGCTCACCGTCAACGCAGGGCGGCCGCGGGGTTTGGCTATTGAATTTGATTATGCAGGAATACCCGTAACCCCATCGACTTGGGCGGCCACGGATAAGGCTTTACGGGCTTTAACGGGAGGAGCGGACAATTATAAGGACGAGTATTGGAAAGGATTTTGGGGAGAACGCGCTGTTTTGGGCATGTTTGAAACCGAGCCAGAAACCGACAAAATACCCCGTGATCAAGAGGCTTCGACTTATTTAAGTTTGTTAGTCAGCAATGTGGAAACCGCCATGACACACCTTAAAGCCGCAGGCGCAAAATTCCCTGTTATTCCCGCGATTAACAGCAAGTCAGGAATCAGTAAACACCCAGGTTATCATCAAGTGTTATTCACCGACAGCGAAGGCAATGCCGTGGTGCTGACTCAATATACAGGGCGCAGTACAAGATAATATTGTCATTATTCAATGGGATTTAGGGGATTTTTTGGGGAGATTTCTTCCCTCACACAATCCCCTCTGCTTTAGCTGCTTTTAACCACTGAGGAAACTTGCTTAATAAACGCTCATAAAGTTGTTCATCAGTGATTTGTTTTAAATCGTCGACTTGAAAAAAGCCCGAATTATCCACCGTTCGCCCTGTCATATTATCGAGGTCTTGCAACACACCATAATTCGATCCCGCTAATCCAATAAATTGCCAGAAAATAGGATAATCAGAAGCTTCTATTAACACTTTTTTAATCGGTTTAGTTTTGCAAATTCCACCATCCGTAATAAAAATCACTAAAACAGGTAAATCCGATTTTCTATAAGTGTCCAATACCTCTTGCATCACAGGAGGTTCATTATTTATCCCGCCCAGACCTTTGACAATTTCTCCCCAAGAGATTTTATTGACGTGTTTCGATAAATAATCAGAAACATTATCAACAGAAATGTCTGGAAATCGCTGGTGTTTTAAAGCATAAAACCATGTTTCCAATTGACCATCGTCGTCTAAATATGCAGCAGTCAATACCATTCTTTCTAAAGTCGCTTGCACCGTTCCATCTCGATAAGCCGCGAACATTGAGCCAGACGCATCAAGCACTAAAGCCACTTTTGCAATAACATGAATTAATTGATTCTTTTCTAATACAACAGCTAATGTATGAGCAACTTCTAACAAATGAGGAGCCTGTTGATTTAACTGTTTTTCTAAAGAAGCAACTTTAGCCATTTTAACAGGAGAAGGCGTGACTTTTTTCTCAATAATGGGTTGAGATTCTTGAAGAGATTCTGCGGGCGTTTCTTGACCACCGAAATGGCTTAATAATTGACTTAATCCCCCATTAAATCCCTGTCCCACCGCTGAAAAACGCCACACCTCTTTCAGATAAATTTCAGCCACAATAATGGCTTTCTCTTGCGCAAAATCAGAACCGATAAAACGAAATCGCGCTTGTTCAATTTCCTGAGATAATAACCTTAAATAACCGTTTTTTATTTGCGACATGACTCCGTCGCCATCAACAGTCACCACAAAAACCAATTTGTGAATAAAAGACGGTAATCGCGCCAAATCAATTGCAAATTGCATTTGATCGCCACCCACTGCGCCCAAACTCACCAACGAACCGCAAGGAGATTGCAATTGATTGTAAAAAATAAAATAACGATCATCCGACAATTGATGATTCACATCCACCGCAAAACAAGAAATATCTAAAACCATCGCATTAGCCGTGTT
This sequence comes from Thioflexithrix psekupsensis, assembly GCF_002149925.1. NCBI lineage: Bacteria > Pseudomonadati > Pseudomonadota > Gammaproteobacteria > Thiotrichales > Thioflexithrix > Thioflexithrix psekupsensis. Next base: position 690,055 of record NZ_MSLT01000023.1, read on the forward strand.
AATACTGATACCAATGCGCAATTGTTGTGCGTCGGTTATTTCAGATAATTTTAATTTTTGACCGCGGATGAATTCTCTCATTTTATTTTCCCCTTATTCCCCCAATTATCCGCGCAATTGTTTAGCCAATTGAGCGAGGCGTTCACCTTGGGCGCGACAAAGACGTTGTTCTGCTTCGGTGAGGGGGAGTTGGCTGTCGCTGCCTGCCACGTGCGTAGCACCGTAGGGCGTGCCACCACTGGTGGTCGTAATCAAATCAACTTCGCTGTAGGGTAAACCCATTAAAATCATCCCGTGATGCCACAACGGCAACATCATGGATAACAACGTCGATTCTTGCCCCCCGTGTAAACTGGATGTTGATGTAAATACAGTTGCAGGCTTACCAATCAATTGTCCGTTAAGCCATAAACTGCTGGTTTGATCTAAAAAATACTTCATCGGTGCAGCCATATTACCAAAACGAGTAGGACTGCCCAACGCTAAGGCATCGGCTGCCGCCAATTCTTCCAACGTCACAAAAGGTGCGCCTTCAGCAGGAATACTGGGTTCAGTTGCTTCGCACACCGCAGACACCGCTGGCACTGTGCGCAATACCGCTTGACAATCAGGAACACGCTCGATTCCGCGAGCAATAAAACGCGCCATTTGTGCAACATTACCATAACGACTGTAGTATAAAACCAGAATGTTTAACATGATGGTAGAATCCTCATGGTGAGTAAAATTTTTCTCTGCTCAAAATTTACAGCATTTCTGATGGTTTACTCGGTAAGTGTTTTACGGTTTCTTCCACCCACGTTTCAACTTCTGACATAATCTCTTGTACAGTTTTGCCTTGTACTTGAATGGGTTGGCCGATAACCACCTGAATGGTGCCGGGATATTTGATAAATCCATTACGTCTCCAGAAAATGCCCGCATTATGTGCGACTGGAACAAGCGGCACATTCGCCGCAATCGCCAAATTCGCCGCCCCTAAACCATAACGTTTACGCTCACCGGGCGCAACTCGCGTGCCTTCGGGAAAAATAATCACAGAATGTCCCGCTCTTAACCGCTCCGTGCCTTGTGCCAACACTTGTTGCATCGCCTGACGGCGTTGGCTGCGATCAATGGCAATCGGGCGAATTGAACGTAACCCCCAACCAAAAAACGGAATCCATAACAATTCCCGTTTTAATACCCACGTGGGTTTACAAAAAATTTCTTGAAAAGCTAACGTTTCCCAAGCCGATTGATGTTTGCTAGCAATGACCACCGGATAATCGGGTAAATTCTCCGTTCCTTGCACGTGATAATCCAAACGACAAATAACCGTTAATCCCCAAGTCATTAATCTCGGCCATTGAGTAATAATACGATAACGCATCTCAAAAGGCATGATCAGTAAAAATCCAGCCAATAGCGCGTAAAAGATCAGTGTGATCACTAAAAAAACATAAAAGACAAAAGCACGCACCATTAACATGAATTAATTATCCTCTGTGGTTAATAAGGCATCAACAAATGCCGCTAAATCGTCATAAATTAATACGTCTTTAAAACCTTCTAAATCGGCGAGTGTTTTGCGTCCTTTACCCGTCAATACCAAGACAGGACGCGCCCCAGCCACAATGGCTGCTTGTAAATCGCGTAAGGCATCACCCACCAAATATACGCCCGATAAAGACAAACCCAAACGATTGGCAATATCATGCAATAAACCGGGTTTTGGTTTGCGACATTGACATTGTTCTGTGTCGGCATGAGGACAGAAAAAAATCGCTTCTATGTGTCCACCAACGGCTGCTAATTCGCGGTGCATTTTTAGATGAATTTCAGTTAAATCATCGGGAGTAAATAAACCACGAGATAACCCCGATTGATTGGTTGCAATCACAATACGATAACCCGCTTGATTAAGACGAGCAATGGCTTCCAAACTACCGGGGATGGCGTGCCATTCTTCGGCGGATTTAATATAGTTAGCCGAGTCGTAATTAACGACACCGTCGCGGTCTAAAATTACCAATTTTGTCATAGTGTCAGCTACAGTGTCATTAATCGGATTAAAGGATGTAGTGGGGTGAAAAGAACCCCTATTATCAGTGAATAACCCAATACAAAGCGAATTACACAGATAATAGGTGTGTATGATGTTTTTCAGACAATCACTATTCTTTTGGCACGGAGTCGGCATTCACAATAAAAGGGTTTTCATTGCCCTGAATTCGCGCAATACGACGATTACGTTCCCGTTCCCAATCATCGGGTGGGTCTTGTCGATGCCACGCCGTGAATAACTGCACATCTTGACGCGATAAATTAAAGCCATAAGTCGCCGCCATATAGAAATAAACCCGCGCAATATCCCCACGCACATTTGCAGGCGGTTCAGCGCGGCGAATGCTGGAATCAATTTTTATTTCACATCGTCCATATTCGCTTTTAACTCCGCTTAACATCCCCCAATTATAATTAGAACGATCTCCGTTAATTTCACCCACCGCGGGGAACAAATTATGCAGATCATTATGTGCCGTGCGAAACACTTCGTCAGTTTCTAAACAACATTCACGCCCTTTAAATGGCTGACCTTTGCTATCTGTACACAAAGGCTCACGCCAACAGGCGCGAAAATGACCGAATTGATGTGCAGGAAAAACATGTTCTGCTTCTACGCGGCTGGCACGCTGGAGATTTTTACGCGGAGTGACACCGCAAGCCTCCAAATCAACGCCCTCGCGGCGATCAAAAGGACAACCACAGTAAAAAGTGTAGGAATGCCCCGCGTAAACTTGATTATACAGCGCATTTTTTGCAGCGGTAAATGACGACGGCGCAGCGAGTGGCATAGGCAAGCGACCGATTGATTTTTCTTGTGAATCATTTGCTTGACTGGATTGGTTGGGCGTTTCTGTCTTTTCACCGCAGCCACTTAGCCACAGCGCAATTAAACTTAATCCCAAAAAATAAAATAAACGTAAGGTCATTGTTTTCTCCAAGTGATAGCGGGTTCATTGTTCATTATAAAGTTTTTTGTCCCAATTTTTCGCGTTAGTTTTGGATAAAATGGAAATGATCTCACCCGTTAAATTACATGACAGCCATCAAAAATTAAGGCATATTATGCGCTTAACAAAAAAATAATCACAGCAGCCTCTTCGGCACGCCCACACATCTAGCCGTTACCGAACGCTGTATTTTTTCATGGCAACAACAGATAGCGCGACAAAAATGGAGGAAGCGAGAAAGGCGGCATGATATGCCTACGCTATCCCAACCCCAATCAATCAATAAGATACGGGGTTTCTCGCACAGCAATAATGAAAAAATTCGAGCCAGAAAATTGGCAAAAACGACTGTCTGACTTACATGATTGGTTAGGCAGCGATGAGGCGATTATTCGCGCCTTACAACAACATGTCGATTTACCGTCACATCATATTACTTTATTGCCTTTATTGCGCGAGGGACGAGGACAAATTCGGGATGTTTACGATGCGGTGGGGCGTGCGATTCGCCATTTACATCTGCTTGAGTCAGAAAAAGAACGGCACGGAGAACTTGATAAACGCCGTTTTATTCGCCACCCTGTCACGATTCCGCTAAAAGTGTCCCATACGTCAAGCTCGGAGCTGTTTTCCGTCAAGCAATCGCAACAAGCCTTAAATAACATCAGTTTAGGTGGCCTTGCTTTTCATTCACAACAGGCTTTTGAGTTGGGGATTCCTTTAAAAATTAATATTGATTTGGTGAATCCTCCTTTTGAGGCCTTGTGTAGTGTGGCGTGGTGTCAGCCTAAAAATGGGGGGTATGATATTGGAGTACGTTTCATTGATCAAGACGATGCCGAAGAAGCCCGCATGGTAGAACAAATTTGTCATATTGAAGACTATCGCAAAAAATTAGAACGACAAGGCCGTTACCTAGACATGGAAGCAGCAGCGGTAGAATGGCTCACCGAATATGGCGAAAATTTTCCTTTAGAAGAGGATGCCATTCACAGCTAATTGGCTTTTTCTTTTTTATTTTTTAGTCAAAAATTTAACCGTTATTATTCACTTTTTTCTCATGAAACAAACCCATGACAATTTACGTCCCATTCGTTGGGAAAATGACCAACTTTATTTATTGGATCAACGAAAACTGCCTTTTAGCCGCGAGGAATTAGTCCTGCATCATGCGCATGAAGTGGCCGCAGCTATTCGAGACATGGTGGTGCGCGGCGCACCTGCGATTGGTATTGCAGCGGCGTATGGTGCGGTGTTGGCTGTACGTCAAGCCTATACGACGCAAGGACAGCATTGGCGAGAACACATTGAAACTGATTTCGCGCAATTATCCGCTTCGCGCCCAACCGCAGTCAATCTCAATTGGGCCTTGGCACGAATGCGGGAAGCCCTCGCCACCATTCCCCCTAATACCGATCCAGTACCTACCGTTTTACAATTAGCCGATCAGATTCATCATAGAGACATTACAGATAATTATGCGATGGGAGAATTTGGTGCGGATATTTTAGGCGAGGGCGCATGTATTTTAACTCATTGCAATACTGGTTCATTGGCAACAGGCGGTTATGGTACGGCATTGGGTGTGATTCGTACGGCGTATCGGCGCGGGCAAGTCTCTGTTATTTTTGCCGATGAGACGCGCCCTTGGTTACAAGGTTCGCGCCTCACCGCGTGGGAGTTACAGCAAGATGGTATTCCAGTAACCCTATTGCCCGACAGTGCCGCAGGCAGTTTGATGCAACAAAAAAAGATTAATTGGGTCATTGTTGGCGCAGATCGCATTACAGCTAATGGCGATGTGGCGAATAAAATTGGCACTTATTCGTTGGCGGTGTTAGCCAAGTATCACGGTGTGCGTTTTATGGTCGTCGCGCCCAGTTCTACCATTGATTGGCAACGAGATTCAGGCGCAGACATTCCCATTGAACAACGCGCCGCTGAAGAAGTCACCACTTTGGCCGGCCAAACGATTGCGCCAGCGGGAATTGGGGCATGGAATCCTGTTTTTGATGTCACTCCTGTAAACCTGATTGATGCGATTGTGACGGAACGTGGTGCAGTTTTAGAACCCTGTCGCGGTGGATTACGGCAATTATTTCCCCATCAAAATTAAGTGGTTAAATAAAATATTCCGCCACTAAAACCGTTCAGAATTTTTACTCTTCTACCGTCCTCTCCTACAGAAAGGGTAGGGGGCGGTAGAAAAGCTGATGTTCCAGATTATTTTCGTTTAGGTACTGACTTAAAAATAATTTTTAATCTTCCGCTGTTAAAGGATGAAGCGGAAAATGGACAAAAAAGATAGTGCCTTCTCCTTCAGTGGATTTTACGGTCATTGAGCCGCCATGAGCCACCATAATATCGTAACAAAAGGGTAAACCAAACCCTGTCCCTTGTTCACCGGCCGTACCTGTGGTGGAGGTTTTTTCTTCAATGCGAAATAAACGCGGCAATTTTTCTTCCGCAATGCCTATTCCATTATCTTCCACCGCCAAAGCATAAGGCTCTCGATGCGCCAAATAAAACCGCACCCAATTCCCACGATGACAAAATTTAATGGCATTAGATGCTAAATTTTGAATCACCTCACCTAATAAAGATGGATCGGCATAAATTAACACATCTTCTGGCACTTCATTAAGCAATAAAATCCCTTTTTGTTGAGCTAAGAAGTTGAGTTTATGGATATTTTTATCAATTTTTTGCCGTAAATCTAACCAATCACATTCTGGTTTTAATTTACCCGTTTTAATGCGACTGATATTTAATACATCCTCAATCAGATGTACTGAAGATTTACCAATGGTAATTAATCGTTCAACAATATCTTGATGTTCCGTATTTAATGGCGTTTCTTCATCGCTGGCCATATATTCTAAAGCGGAAATCATACCCGATAAAGGCGAGCGTAAATCATGAGCCACTAAAGAAATAAATTTATCTTTTAATGAATTGGCTTTTTCGGCTTGTTCTTTGGCTTCTTGTAAGCGGGAATTTGTCACCGTTAATTCTAAGGTTCTTTTTTCCACTAATTCTTCTAAATGATTGCGGTATTGTTTTAATTCATTTTCGACTTGTTTGCGTTCGGTAATATCTTGTAATGTACCATTAATTTGCACAATACGTTGTAAATCATCGCGGATGGCTTCGCCTTGTTGATGCACAATGCGTTCTCGCCCTAAAGGTTGTATAATGCGGTGATCAATGCTGTAAGGGCGACCGTATTGAACGGCATTATTCCACACTTGTGTGACGGATAATAAATCATGAGGATGAATGGCACGCAAAAAATCTTGCCGATCAAATTCGGTTTCCTCCAATGACAAGCCTAAAATACGAAAAATTTCGCTGGAACATAAAAAACGATCCCGCACCAAATCCCACTCCCAATTGCCAACGCGAGCAAGAGCTTGAGCGTGAGCGAGGCGCGTTTGACTTTTGTTTAAATCCCGCATTGCCCGACTGGCACGTAAAACATAACGAATTCTATGCCCCAATAACGGATAAGTAATTGGTTTTGTGATAAAATCGGTGGCACCTGCTTGGTAGGCTTCATCAATCGAAGCCACGTCATCTAAGCCTGTCACCATGAAAATGGGCGTATGTTCAGCACCGGGAGTATGGCGCATGGTATGACAAACAGTATAACCATCCATGTTCGGCATTAGCACATCAAGCAATACAACATCAGGACGTTGGGCTTGAAACAACGCCAAAGCCGCATCCCCATGACTGGCCTCAATGACTTCAAAGCCCGCTTTGCGCAGCGCGTGACGAATAAGAATCCGCATGATCGCGTCGTCGTCCACAACCAATACCAAAGGCGTTTGCGCTCGTGACGAATTACCATTCATGGTCTTGACTTCATGCGTTAGAAAATGAAAACTAAAAACCTGTCAGATTTGGCAACAAGCTGGTGTTATTCCGACATTTAATAGGGTTATAAACCAAAAAGATTAGGATTCACAAAACCCTTATTTTTTCAAAATTAGAATTAACAGAATATTTGAATTATCAAAATGGATTCTTGCAACTTGTTTATTTTCCGTATATTTTTTATTCTTTCCATTTTGGAAACTCTGAAATTCAGTCAATTCTGATTCGGACAAAAAATGTAAAGTAAAAGTATTAAATGTATGGAATCAATCGAAGGCGATTAGTCAGAAAAAAAGCAGGCAAACTGCGCAAATGCAATAAATAAACCGTCTAATCGCCAGCAAGTTAAAATGAAGAAAAATTAAAGCTCAAGCAGCTCAACAATGACTGTTTTTGCAATAAAGCCAAACATGCCCAAACCTAACGCTAAAAATAACACAAAATAGCCCCATTTTCCTGCTTTTGATTCTTGTCCTAATTTAAAAATAATAAACATCATATAGGCAATTAAGCAAAAAAGACCAATGGTTAAAAAGTACTGTTCATAAACAGCCCAAGTTTTTAAGTCAATCAAGCGAATATCCTCAATAAATGTTGATGTTAAGCCATTATTTTGTCATAAAACAAACCGCGACTTATTCTAATTGAAAATTCGTGCAGATAAAAGAGCAAGGAAAGTCACTTTTATAAAAATAAGCCTTCAAAAACGTATAATAATAAGCCGATGTCACGCAATTTAGCGCAAGCTGTGCAATAATGGACACAAGCCGCATTTTATATGGTCTTTAATCTGGGGAAGATCAGACCATATTGATCGTTTCCTACTGATCGTGTCAAGTAACTACAGTGATTCACCATGACAAAAGAGACTCGCCCTTTACTTACAACTTCTCATTCGTTACTGCCCCGTTATCGACTCACGACGGAATTGAAAAAATTGGCCAGTAAATTAGAAGAATTTGAGCAGGAACGATTAGATTTAGAAGCCGTTTTATTAACCACCACTGAACATGGCGATTTAATTGAAACCGCATTATTTAATGAATTGCGCCAATTCCGTTTACGATTAGAACAATTAGAACAGGAGCATAAAGGTTTAGAACGAGAAAAAACAGATTTAGAAATTGCTTTAGAAACCGTGACAGAAACCACAGATTTATTTCAAAAAGATTTATTAAAAACCCGCCATATTTTAGAACAAGAAGTCAATAAACGCACAGAAGAATTAGCCTTGCAAAATCAACGTTTGCAAGCCGAAATTCAAGAGCGAAAACGCATTGAAGCCGATTTACAATTAGCCGCGAGCGTATTCAGAACCAGTCGGGAAGGCATTGTGATCATGGATGCCGAGCGGCGCGTGATCAGTGTCAACCCTGCGTTTACGGATTTAACAGGCTATGTAGAAGCAGAAATGTTAGGCACAGATTTAAGCCGACTACAATCAGGACAACACAGCCAAACTTTTTTCCACAATTTATGGGAAGCGGTGCATTTTGTAGGCTATTGGAGCGGTGAAGTGTGGCACCGTCGTAAAACAGAAGAAGCATTTCCCACATGGTTCAGTCTTACAGTAATTCATGACGATCAGGGTAATATTGTCAATTACATTGGCATTTTAACCGACAATACCTATCAAAAACGCTCCGAAGAACGGGCTTATTATTTCGCGCATTATGATGCCTTGACCAATTTACCCAATCGCAATTTATTTCAAGATCGTTTAGAGCAAGCGATTAAACGCGCCATTCGAGAAAATCATCACTTGTCTTTATTGGTGATTGACTTGGATAGTTTTAAAGATATTAACGAAGTTTTTGGGCATCAAGTGGGTGATCAATTATTAAAAGAAATTGGTCAACGTTTAGTCAAATGTTTGCAGGAAAAAGATGAATTAATTGCACGTTTAGGCAGTGATGAATTCGTGATTGTTTTCGACGAATTACCCGCAGACGAACGTTTAGTACAAATCACATTAGATAAAGCCGATAATGTACTAATGGCAATTCAACGTCCGTTACAATTATTAGATCAAGAATTATCAGTGAGTGCTTGTGGTGGGCTTGCTTTTTATCCCAGAGATGGGCAAAATTTAGTAGAATTATTAAGGCGTGCCAATGCAAATTTATATGAGGCCAAGCGGCAAGGTTATAATAATTATCATTACTTTGCAGGCCCAATGAATGCGCAAACGAAAAAACGTTTAACATTACAACATCATTTACGTTATGCTTTAGAGCGAGAAGAATTATTTTTACTATATCAACCCCAAGTCGATATTCACAGTCGAAAAATTGCGGGAGTTGAGGCCTTATTGCGTTGGCAACATCCTGAATTTGGATTAATTTCTCCCAGCGAATTTATTCCGATTGTGGAGGATATTGGCTTAATCGTTCCTGTGGGCGAATGGGTGTTGTCTTCAGCCACTCGCCAAGCGCAACGTTGGCTGGCACAAGGGTTGTCGCCCGTGCGCATGGCGGTGAATTTATCGATGCGACAATTTAACGATCCTTTATTATTACAGCGAGTGCATCGGGCTTTGCTAGAAGCGCAATTAGCTCCTCATTATTTAGAATTAGAAATTACCGAAAGTTTAGCCATGCAAGATGCAGAAAAAACGGTCACAACATTACGCCAATTAAAACAATTAGGAGTCTTTTTAGCATTAGATGATTTTGGCACGGGTTATTCTTCACTGAGTTATCTCAGCCAATTCCCTTTAGATGTGTTAAAAATAGACGCGGCTTTTATTGGCAAAATTCAAACGCCTAACGGAGCTAATTTAGTTTCTGCCATTACCACTTTAGCCCGCAGTTTGCGCATGGATGTTATTGCTGAAGGTGTGGAAACCAAAGCGCAATTAAATTGTCTGCAACGTTATGCCTGCGATTATGTTCAAGGATTTTATTTTTATAAACCGATGCCTGCCCATGAATTAACGGTTTTATTGCAGCAGCAGTGTTGAGGGTGAGTTAATGACTAAGGAACTTTGATTTAAGTTCTAACTTGAAAAAGTGTATCAAAAATGATACACTATATACCTATAGCTTTAGCGAATATAGCAAGATGATGTGATTTATAAAACCTTTATTTTGTCAGAATCAGAATTTACAGAATTAAAAAATTTTCAAAATTTATTCTTGCAAGTCGTTTATTTTAAACAGATTTTTTATTCTTTAATTCTGAAAATCCTAAAATTCTGTAAATTCTGATTCTGACAGAAAAATTTTATGAATGACTTAATTTTGGTATAGGAAGTTTTGTGAATCACGAAAAAGTGTTGTATGCCGTTTTTGCTTGCTCACAAACCAATAACGAACCCGTCAAAGATTGGCTTAAAGAACTTTCTCTCAATGAAAGAAAAATCATTGGTTTCAAAATAAAAGAAGTTGAATATGGATGGCCAGTGGGAATGCCTCTCACTAAATCGCTAGGAAATGGACTTTGGGAAGTGAGAGTTAATTTAGGAGAGACAGAAAAAATTGCTAGAATCATTTTCGGAATTGATGGAAATCGAATGGTGCTGCTGCATGGCTTTATTAAGAAAACACAGAAAACGCCTAAAGAGGATTTAAATATTGCGAGCAAACGCTGGAAATCTTATAAAAGCGTTTCATGAGACGGGAGCTAAAATAATTTAGCGATTACTACCCCAAACGGGAAATTGAAACATATTATGACTACAGATAATGAGTTTTATACCGCAGGTTCTCGCTTTGATGATTTTCTTTTAGAGGAAGGCATTCTACATGAAGCAGAGACCTTTGCTATGAAAAAAGTTATTGCTTTTCAAATAGAGAAAGCAATGAAAGAACGAAACCTGTCAAAAACAGAAATGGCGAAGCGAATGCGCACCAGCAGAGCTGCTGTGGATCGCCTTATCGATCCAACGTCAACTTCTGTGACTTTTGCTACTATTGCTAAAGCTGCCACCGCGCTTGGAATGCACTTTACTTTCACATTAACTCCGTCCTCTCATTAACATGTTTTTCTCACTTTAAAAGTGCTGGCTAAATTTTTTCCCTAAAGTTCAATAACGGATGAAGGAGCTTTCATTTAATCAATCTGTTTGCGGACAGATTTTATTTTTATTAGGAGTATACAATGACTGTTGAACGTATTGTGTTTATCGTAGCGGGATTTATGGTGTTATTTTCATTGACCATGAGTCAGTTACACCATCCTTACTGGTTGGGATTAACGGCATTTGTGGGTTTTAATCTGTTTCAAACGGGTTTTACCCAATGGTGTCCATTAGCGGTGATTTTGAAAAAATTAGGCGTTCCCACCGAATCTTCTTGCGCGCCCAGCACAAAGTAACTCAATACAGCCAATAATAAAACCCCCAAGCCTTTGCTTGGGGGTTTTTATTTGCAAATCCCCGCTTTTTTAAAGCATGAATGATGGCAAAATGATCCCATTCAGTATATGCTTTGATTAAGTTGAATGCTTTTATTGATTCTTATTTTAAAGCCCTGTTTTAATCCCAATGATGCAACGATTAATGACTTTTTTATTTTGGTTTAGTTTACTATTGGCTTTTTTATTTGGTGGTATTAAGGCCATTTTAGATCGAGGAACAGATTATTTTTTACGCGATATACAACAACAATTGCAAAATCAACAAATTCATTTACAAGTAGAAAAATTAGGCTTTTCCTTACCTTCTTATTTTACTTTAAAACAAGTACAATTAGAAAATAATTATCATTGGCCATTGTCGATTGAACAGATCAACATTGGTTCTTTGCTTGAAATTTTTAATATAAAAAAACTACCACAGAACTTAAATATTAATTTACAAAATAGCCGCTTAAAAATTCCCGAACAACACGTCACTGCACCTTTTATTATAAAGGCATTAGGTTATGACGCATATTTTATTTCTCCAGCCGAATTAAAACAATTCACTGCCACATCCCATATCCAAGGCGATCTGCATTTACAATTAAAGGCAAAAGAACAACAATTAACTCTCACCGCGCAATTTAACAGTCAAGATTGGGGACAATGGCAATTACACATAAAATTAGAGCAAGTGGCTGATTTACCAAATTGGTCTAAAGAGACTTTGATGCAGGCGCAATTGGCTTATTTGCAAATGGATTATCAAGATAATGGATGGGTCAATCGCTGGTTAAGTTTTGTGGCGCATCGACAAGGGATATTATTGTCTGAATTAAAATCCCAATTCATACAACAATTGCAAAATGATTTGACGCGCAGTGCAGCACCTGCTTTTATTTTTAATGCGTTACAAGATTTTATTCAGCAAACCGATCAATTAACGATAAAATTACAGCCACCCATTCCACTGTCATTACAACAAATTTCTCAAATCGATCCCAATGTTATGGCACAACAATTGGGATTTTCTATACAGTAATTTATCTGTAATAATAACGAAGATAAAAACCGCCAAATGAGGATAAATCTATGAATTGGTCTATTAAAAATCATTTAATTGCCATGGGCATACTTATTATTTTAGTATTAACAAGCCTATTCATTACCTCATTATTAACCAGTCGTGAAGTCAATCGTGCAGCGGCCGCACAAGATCATGTTTTTCATCTGAATCAACAGCGTGATGAACAATTGCGTTTAACCGAAATTTTACAGGTCAGTCACGCCCAATATGTGCGTTTAATACAAGAAATTTTAACCAGTGAAAATGCCGATATTATGAATAGCCAATATTGGCGAGAAATGGAATTTGAATTAAAAAATCAACAAAACACATTAAAGCAACTCAATGCACTTATTTTTGAGCCTCAAAGCAAAAATCTATTTCAGACGCTTCATACTCTGCAAACCCAATTGACCGTGTTAAGTCAACAAGAATTGGCGCACTTGGCACATACCCGTCCTCATTATCAAACAGAAACTGCTCGTTTATTTGAATTATTGGATCGAAAAATAATAGGGGAAGTGAATTATATTGGCACTGTACTGTCCCAATTAGAAGCTGAATTATTAAAGCGAAAACGCCTTTCTATACAACATGAAACCGATCCCAAAAATAAATTACATGCCAGCGAGGAATTATTGCAAGATTTTCGTCGTTTATATGTGCAATTTACCTTCATTAATACCACAGTTCTATTAGCTGCTTCGCAAAATCAAATTCATCAGGAACAATTAGAACAATTATTATTGGATATGCGCGATTTACAAATGTGGTTAATATTATTGCCCACTTTACAATTAATGGACAGTGAATTAAATAAATTTCGCCTGTTATTAAAGCACACAGAAACATTATCACAATTGATGGAAGAACAATTACCCGATTTGAAAATAAAAGCTGATCACACCAGAAAAGAATTAATTGAACAAACCCAAAATTTAGGGCAAAAATTTCATCAATTAAATAACCAATTTACGGTAAAATTGGGAAATTTTTCTCAGTTTATTCATTCCGCCGCCACAGAGTCAGAACAGGCCTTAAATCTTTCTCGTAACGCATTAAAAGAAAGTATGCAAGAGTCTTTATTTTTTAATCTATTAATTTCCTTATTGGGTGCGCTTTTAACAGTTACTTTTTTTGTTTTACTTAGCCGATCATTAATACAACGTTTATCAATAACTTTAGACTGCGTCAATGCCGTAGAAGCAGGTAATTTTCAAGTTCAATTACGCAATATAAAACAAGATGAAATTGGTTTATTACAACAAGGCATTAACTTGATGGCCAGCAGCTTAAAACGACGCGAAGAACAATTGCGAGAAAGTGAAGCCCGTTTGCAAATCATTTTAGATAATGCACCTTTAATTATTTTCTTAAAAGAATTACAAGGCAGATATTGTTTTATTAACAAGACGTATGAAACTGTTTTTAACCTCAATCGCAAAATCGATTTAGGAAAAACTGATTTTGAATTATTTCCTCATGAAGACGCAATTGTTCGTCGTCAATACGATTTAAAAGCGATTCGAGAACAAAAAGCCATTGAATTTGAAGAAACCATTGAAATTAAGGCGCAAAAAAACTATTATTTGTCCTTACGCTTTCCGCTTTATGACACATTGGGATTACCTTATGCCATTTGCGGCATTTCAACGGATATTACCACCCGTAAACAAAGCGAATTCGCCTTGCAAGAAGCCAAAGAAGCCGCCGAATTAGCCAACCGCGCTAAAAGCACTTTTTTAGCCAATATGAGCCATGAATTAAGAACACCTTTAAATGGCATTTTAGGTTACGCACAAATTCTCATGCGAGATCGCAATTTATCACCCGCACAGCGCGAAGGAATTGGGGTGATTATGCGCAGTGGCGATTATTTATTAAATTTGATTAATGATATTTTAGATTTATCAAAAATTGAAGCAGAACGAATTGAGCTTTATATTAAGCCTTTTCATCTTCATGCTTTTATGAATAGTATTTGTGAACTTTTTACCATTCGGGCGGAACAAAAAGGTATTAAATTTCAATTTATCCCTTTATCTCCTCTGCCCAGTGGTGTTATGGGGGATGAAAAACGGTTACGACAAATTCTTATTAATTTGCTCAGTAATGCGGTTAAATTTACTCAAGTGGGTTATGTTTATTTTAGCGTGGATTATCGAGATTCTTTATTTCACTTTGAAATTAAAGATACAGGAATTGGCATTGCCGAAACAGAATTAGAGACTATCTTTCAACCATTCCAACAAGTTGGCGATCAACAATACCGCAGTGAAGGTACAGGATTAGGTTTGGCTATTACCAAACGTTTAATTGAATTAATGGATGGTCAATTACGTGTAAACAGCGAGCTGCATAAAGGCACTTTATTCTCTGCCACATTAAGTTTACCTGTCATTGGGTTATTAGAAGAACCTTTAGTGCAAAATGCGCAACAAGATATTATTGGTTATCAAGGGGAAAGAAAGAGAGTATTAATTGTTGATGATCAACGCGAAAATCGCATGATTTTACAAGATTTATTAACGCCTTTAGGCTTTGAAGTGTATCAAGCCAGCGACGGTCAACAAGGGGTTGATGTGGCATTAGAAAAATGCCCTGATTTAATTTTAACCGATTTGGTGATGCCTAAAAAACATGGTTTAACATTAGTGCGTGATTTGCGCGCCACAAAAGAATTGGCAAACACACCGATTATTGCCATTTCTGCTAATGTATTTGAACATCACCAAGCCCAAAGTTTGCAAGCAGGTTGCAATGCGTTTTTAGCCAAACCTATTCAATTAGAAACGTTGTTTAATTTGCTACAAGATTTACTGCAATTAGAATGGATTTATGATAAAACTTTAACTGATATAGAGCGTGATAATGTTAAAGACTTTACAGGTCCTACCCTCAAACAAGCACAATCTTTATTCGAGCTGTGTATGTGTGGTGATATTGGCGGATTATTAGAGGTTTCAGAACAGTTTTTAGCTGAAAATCCTGCATTATTTCTTTTTAATAAAAGATTGAGCCAATTGGCGCATCAATTCGCTGAAGATGAAATAATTGCATTGTTAGAAAAATATTTAGATCACCATTAAACGCAGTTGTGATATTAAAACGGGAATATTATTTATGGTAAAAATACTTTTTATTGCAGTCGTAATGACCTTGTTATCTGCTTGCACCGCACCGACTAAAAGTCTGCGTCCTATTGCAGAGCAAAATCAAGAAAATTTGGTGGCATTATCCACAAATGTGCGCACCGTATTGGCTTTATATGAACCTTTATTGCAAGCCACCACAGAATCTATTTTATATCAGCATATTGGTAAAATAGAACAGGAAATGATTGCTGTAGTGGGACCTGCTATTTTACCAGTATCTGAAGAGGCAACGTGGGAGGTTTTATTCGATCAAGCCGCAATGAGTCCATTGGCGCATCGAGATAAATATTTAGAACGCTATCGTTTGGCAAAATCTGCTTATGAACGTGGTTTAGAAGCCGATGATTTGGAGCGTTTAAAACGCCAAGAAGGCTGGATTTATAGCGCGGCTACTCGTCCCGATTTTACGCCTGTTACTGCGCATAACTTATTGAAACAACTGCAAGAATTGCGACAACAAGCTGGACAAGACAGCGCACTGTTCTTTAAACAAGCCTATCATCTCTTGGCTTTATACGATCCTAAAATTGCGGTCTATCAAGAAATTAGTGATTCTGCGCATCAATTATTAGATGGTTTAAAACAAGAATTGCAAGATCAATTAAATACAGCTCATTTGCACGCTCAATCAATTGGTCATTTTGCCAATAGTGAAGCGGATATTCAGCAAGTTATTAAAGCCACCGCGGGTGGTATGGACAGCACCCAATTAATGCAGGTATTGGATGCGTTAAGTCAGAAATATCTTAATCAACCCACAATGCGCGATGCGGCTGTGGAATTTTTAACGGATAATTTGAAAAAATATCTCAAGAAACCTTAAATCAAGAGAATCTTCCCATGGCTATTACCGATACACAAATTAGACGTTTTGAAGAAGCAATGAAAAAACATGGGCCTGAGTGGGACCCTGACTGGGCAATTACGCGGCAATTGCTGCAATTGGTCGCCACCGAAGCCAAAGAATTGCTGAGTTTACAAGCCCAATTGGATGCAATGACCTACGCCCACACGGCCAGCACTGCGAATTTGGTAGGCACGATACAGCGCAGTTTGGGGGCTGGCGTGACCCGCAGCCGTTATTCTGCCGCTGACACGCAAACCGCCATTGCCAACCTTGAAGCCGCGGTTAAAGCCGCCGCCAGCGGCCAGCAGGTTGCCAGTTATGCGGGTAATGTGTTGAAATTTGCCGCTAAATTAATTCTTTAAATCGGTAGAGGTATGAATAGTACAGCAGTTGCACAAAAGCCATCATGTCTATTCATTCACTTCCTCTCCGCGGCGATTCTTTGGTTCATGCCCTAGACCCTAGGATTCGTTTTATTCTGACTTTAGCGTTTGCATTATGGTTAGTTTTGCAGCAACAAGGGTTAGCGTTATTAACGGGTTTATTATTGGGAATGGGCTTTGTTGCTTTAGCACAATTACCTTATTATTGGATATTAATTCGGTTATTGCCCATTAATTTATTCATGGTGTTATTATTCCTTATTTTACCTGTTACTTTATCAGGAAATACGGTTATAACATTAGGGCATTTAACCTTATCTGATACTGGATTTATTTACGCCAGCCATATTTTTCTCCGTGCCAATGCCATGATGTTGACCATGGTGGCATTAATTGGCACGTTGGATTTAATTACTTTAGGCCATGCTTTAGCCCATTTAAAAGTACCCACTAAACTGATTCATTTGCTGTTATTTACCGTGCGCTATTTATCGGTGCTATATGCCACGTGGCAACAATTGGCTTTAGCCATGAAAGTGCGCGGCTTTATTCCCCGCGCCAATTGGCACACGTATCGCAGTATGGGCTATTTATTAGGCATGTTATTGGTGCGCAGCTTTTTGCGGGCGCAACGAGTAGAATGGGCGATGAAATGTCGCGGCTATCACGGACAATTTTATTTATTAAGCCATTTTTATTTAAAATTATCGGATGCCGTTTTTTTGCTTATTTTTTCTGTGATTTTGCTGACATTGTCTGTTTATTTTGCATGGCTACAATAGAAATCCATTAGGATTTTTTTAGACAAATATCACCTATTTTTCAATGTTCACCATCTGTTGAAGGTTTCTCTTCTGTTAATGGCATTTCAATGATGGGATGCGCAGCAAACCATTCATCTAATTGCGCTCGCGCTTCATCAATTCCCATTCGTTTTAATGCCGAAAATAATTGTACGGATAAATGCGGCGATAAGGTATTTAAATAAGCCCGCACTTTATGCAAAGTGGCACTGGCTTGATTATGACTTAATTTATCCGATTTAGTCAGTAGAATATGCACAGGCATTGCACATTGTTGACTCCATATTAACATCTGGCGATCAAATTCCATTAAAGGATGGCGAATGTCCATCATTAACATTAAGCCTTTTAAACTTTGGCGATTATTTAAATAGCGTTGTAACGTATTTTGCCAATGTTTCTTAATGTCTAAAGGCACTTTAGCATAACCATAACCGGGCAAATCAACCAAATATTGCCGCTCGGCAATTTTAAAAAACACAATTTGTTGCGTGCGGCCGGGCGTTTTGCTGGTGCGCGCCAAACGACTTTGATCCACAATCGCATTAATCGCACTGGATTTGCCCGCATTAGAACGCCCAGCAAATGCCACTTCAACGCCTATATCATCAGGCAATTGTTTTAAGGTATGCGCGCTGCATATAAATTCAGCTTTTCGATAACGGTGATTCATTAGAACTTAATTAGAACCCAATAAAAAAATGCAATAAAAAAAATTCCCCACTGTTTTATTAGAAAATAAAAAACAGCAGGGGATAAAATAACTTAACGTCATTTAAAAATTAAGCCATTGAATCAGCAACCGGTTGGGGCGCGCTTTCATATTCTAAAACCAAATCGTTATTTTCTTCGCGCACATAAACCCGACCGCCTTTTTCCAATTTACCGAATAATACTTCTTCGGCTAATGGTTTCTTAATTTTCTCTTGAATTAAACGTGCCATGGGACGTGCGCCCATTAGGGGATCATAACCGTGCCGTGCCAACCATGCGCGTGCGCCTTCATTCACTTCTAAATTAACTTGTTTCTCTTCCAATTGGGTTTCCAATTCGATAATGAATTTATCCACCACGTGAGAAATGGTTTCAGCAGATAGGGCGCGGAATTGAACTACCGCATCCAGACGATTGCGAAATTCAGGGCTAAACACCCGTTTCACGGCTTCCATGCCGTCGCTGCTGTGATCTTGGGGGCTAAAACCGATTGAAGTACGGCTTAACTGTTCTGCGCCGGCGTTCGTCGTCATCACGATGATCACATTGCGAAAATCGGTCTTACGTCCGTTCGTATCCGTCAACGTGCCGTGATCCATGACTTGTAACAATAAGTTGTAAACGTCGGGATGGGCTTTTTCAATTTCGTCTAAAAGTAACACGGCATGAGGCTGTTTATTGATCGCTTCGGTCAACAACCCCCCCTGATCAAACCCCACATAACCGGGCGGCGCACCGATCAAACGTGATACTGTGTGCCGTTCCATGTATTCTGACATGTCAAAACGGATGAGTTCAATCCCTAAAATCCGCGCCAATTGTCGCGTGACTTCAGTTTTACCGACTCCCGTCGGCCCAGCAAACAAGAATGAGCCAATCGGTTTTTCCACATTGCCCAAACCAGAACGCGACATTTTGATGGCCGCAGACAACACTTCAATCGCGGGGTCTTGACCATAGACCACCATTTTTAAATCGCGTTCCAAATTGCGCAATGTGTCTTTATCAGACATACTGACGTTTTTTGGAGGGATACGGGCGATTTTTGCAACAATGGCTTCTATATCACTGACTGCAATCACTTTTTTACGTTTAGAAGGAATTTGTAAGCGTTGATATGCGCCGGCTTCATCGATCACATCAATGGCTTTGTCGGGTAAATGGCGATCATTGATGTATCGCCCTGCCAATTCAGCCGCAGCGCGTAAGGCTTGGCGGGCATATTTCACATCGTGATGTTCTTCAAAACGGGATTTTAAGCCGTATAAAATTTGGATGGTGTCTTCAACCGAAGGTTCACTGACATCGATTTTTTGGAAACGTCGAGACAAAGCGCGATCTTTTTCAAAAATCCCGCGATACTCTTGATAAGTGGTTGAACCAATACATTTTAATTCGCCCGAAGCCAATACGGGTTTAATTAAATTCGACGCATCCATTGCGCCACCCGAAGCCGCGCCCGCGCCGATAATCGTGTGAATTTCGTCGATAAATAAAATCGCACCGGGTTCTTTACGCAATTGGCTTAGAATAGATTTTAGGCGTTTCTCAAAATCGCCACGATATTTTGTTCCTGCCAATAACGCGCCCATATCGAGAGAATAAATGGTGCTTTCAGCTAAAGGTTCGGGGACTTTTTTATCCACAATTAACTTGGCCAATCCCTCTGCAATAGCCGTTTTTCCAACGCCGGCTTCCCCAACAAATAAGGGATTATTTTTACGGCGACGGCAGAGGATTTGCAATGTGCGTTCAATCTCATTTTGACGGCCAATTAAGGGGTCAATTTTGCCCATCATGGCTTGTTCATTGAGATTAATCGTATAGGCCTCTAGGGGATTTTTACTATTTGTGGGTTCCGTGTTTTGTTCTTCGTCGGTGGGCATGGATAAATCGGGCGTGTCATTATCCACTTTAGAAATGCCGTGAGAAATATAATTAACCACATCTAAACGCGCTACATTTTGCCGATCTAAATAAAATACGGCTTGTGATTCACGCTCGCCAAAAATCGCCACCAATACGTTGGCACCAGTGACTTCTTTTTTACCCGATGACTGCACGTGAAAGACGGCACGTTGCAGTACACGCTGAAAACCCAATGTAGGCTGTGTATCTCGATCATCGCGTTTACCGAGTTTAGGCGTACTCTCTTCGAGAAAATGGGTTAATTCTCTACGCAATACGTTAATGTCTACGCCGCACGCCCGCAAAACCTGCAAGGCCGACGCATTGTCAAGCAAGGCCAATAAGAGGTGTTCTACGGTCATAAATTCATGCCGTTTTTGTCTGGCACTTTGGAAGGCGGCATTGAGCGTGATTTCGAGTTCTTTACTGAGCATACATTAAAACCTCTTGATTGAATGCTTGAATCATTGTCGGTGGTTTAGGCTTTTTCCATTGTACACAACAGAGGATGTTGGTTTTCTCGTGCATAATTATTAACTTGTGCCACTTTGGTTTCTGCGATTTCACGGGTGTAAGTGCCGCAAACGCCCTTGCCTTCAACATGGACTTGCAACATGACCCGCACCGCCATTGCCTTCTCCATGCCAAAAAAACGCTGCAAAACATGCGTTACAAAATCCATCGGCGTGTAGTCATCATTCAAGAGGATAACTTTGTACAACGGCGGTCGTTCTAATTTGGGTTTTGATTCTTGTACCACTGCACCGGTCTGGTGATCAGCGTCTGGTAAATGTGCCATAAAGTTTATGTGTTTTAAGAAAAGTCGATAATGTCAAAAGAGAACTAAGGCATTAAAAGCATGTCAGTTGATAGCAGATTAGCTTGATTTTAAGCACTTGGCAATGTTGTTTTGAGCGGGTGTGAAAATTTTTAAATCAAGACCATCGCGGCCACCACCGTTGCCATTTGCTGGGGGTGGTTGTGGGTAATTCCAAGCGTTCTGGCGGTAATTGGGTAAATATCCATTGTGGCAATATTTTTTCGCCGCTGCTGCCGCAAGAAGCCCCTAAATGATTGGGATGAAACACTTTAACTAGGCTTGGAAGTTGTACTGAATTAGCATAGACAATACCACAATAATCATAAGGGTGATTTTTTCGTAAAAATTCATTTAACTCTGTGAGTATTTGTTGCAATTCATTTGGTGTTAATGGGGTTTGTGGTAAGGGCTGATAAGGTTGATAAAGATACCAGGCTTGAGATTGAATCTGCATGGTTTGCCACAATTCATCTAATTGCGACCAGTTCAATATGCCTTGAAATGATCCCCAAAATTGTTCAGTAAAAGTCATGTGGCTGCTCCTTTGTGATCTTGATTAAAAAAGCGTTTTTCATAAAAATTTTTTTGAAAAATAAGCTATTTTTTTCTCTAAGTCAATGGAAAAAGGAACAGAATAAAGCAAGTCTGTCATTGAGACTGATTTTAGCGTGAAAAAATAAACTTGATCTAAAATTAGAATCGCTTATGCTTATGATCACGTCGTTTTATTTCCATCAAATGTTGTATTGTGGAGTGTTGATTTTATGATAGCTCGTTTGGCCTATTTGTTGTTTTTTTTGACTCCGTGGGGGATGGCTGGTGAAATTCAGCCTTTATCCTTCCGTCCTGACGACAGTGAGCAGCGTGCGGCACCGGCGTTGGTTCCGGGATCGCATTTAAAAATCTACCTGCCCAGTCTCCCTTATCTTTACGTTTCTCACGCCATTAATGGCGCATTTTTTCGTCCCGCAAATAATGAGCGCGGTTGGACGCATGATTTAGCGGTTTCTCATGAGAAAATAAGCGATACAATTTACGAATTCAAGTTAAGAGAAAAGGTGCAGTTTCAAGATGGCACGCCGTTTAATGCAGATGTGGTGTTGCTGAATATGGATTATTTTAAAAAAGACCCTTTTATTTACAGTAAAATGCACGAAATTTTTGATTATGCCGAAAAAATAGATGATTATACGGTGCGGTTTCATTTAAAACAAAAATATGGTGTTTTTTTAAATGATTTAGTATGGGTGCAATTTTATACGCCTGCTTATTTACAAAAATATGGTTGGAATGGTAAAGCCACTTGTCCTAATTTAGCCGAGCCGGGGCCGTATGGAATTGGCCCTTATATTTTGACAGAAGGTTATATTGAAGGCGACCGCAAAACGGCTAAAGCGGAATTAGTGGCTAATCGCCATTATTGGGATAAAAATTATCCTAAAATAGAACGCATCACGGTTTATACAGAATTAAACTCAGAAGACGCTTTGAATAAAGTATTGTATTAAGAGAATGAATTGGATTTGACTCCCATTGCTTTTGAGCAAAAAACGCAGACTTTATTATCGCCTCATGCCAAATTAATTATTTCTCCTTCCACAGACAGTTATGCGATTCATATTAATATGCGCACGGGAAATCCTAAATTATTGGATAAAAAAGTGCGATTGGCTTTAAATCAAGCCTTACATCAGGAAAATTTATTGCATTTTGTTTATGAAGGTGAAGGTAATTTAGCGTCTACTGCGGTATCTCCGCGCTTTCCCGGTGTTGCCGCCGTGCAAAAAGATTTGCCGCCTTATTCCACAATTGCTGATCCTTATGAACCGCAAAAAGAAGCTGAATTAAAAGCGATTTTAGATGGTTTAACTTTAAATGTTTTAACGCAAGAGCGTTTTTTATTTCTGTGGCGGGGCATTGAGTATCAATTGCAAAAAGTGGGGGTGACTTTGAATTTAAATGTCACGACCAATGAAACCACCATTTTTACTCAATTGTTATCGACGAATTCCTTACAAAATACTATTCCTTGGGATTTATTAATTTGGGGAAATGATGATTGGTTTTTCTTTCATCCGTGGACAGGTATTTTTGTTTATCGCACGCATAATGTGTGGAGTACCGCAGAACCCGATCCAATAATGGATAATTATATCGAAGAATTATTTACGGTATCTGTTGATGAAACGGCTTATCATGAAGTGTTAAAGAAAATTATGACGCGGGCTTATGAACAGGCTTATATGTTAGCCGTGCCGACAACCAATAAAGTTTTTGCGGTTAATAAAGAAGTTATTTTTACACCCTACCAAATGGCTTCAATTCCGCTGTGGGAAATGGCTTTAACGCCTGAACATCCATCTATCCGAAAGGGAGCTTATCCAGAACGGTTAATGCAACCTGTCGATATTATTTATAAAAACTTCTAAAGTGAGCTTAACAATGAGAAATAGCCGCGTTGCGTATAGATTTTTATATTTATCCTTAGCTTCTATTTTAGCTTTGGTGATATTGGGCTTATATGGTTTGCATAATGTACAATCCACATTTGTTTGGGTGGGAGAGGCTTATGTGACGGCGCAAAAAATGGAGCAAGTCTCTGATCAAATCGGTGAGCCTTTACAAGAATTGCGACAATTATCTTTGCTATTAGTCACCACTCCTGATGCCAAAGGACGAGAAACGGTGTCCCAGTCTATTCAAGAGCGCGTAAAAAATTTAGATCAGGCATTAAAAGATTTTGGAATGGGACGCGAACAAGATGAGTTTTATCAACAACTTTATGCCTTGTGGTTAAATTATAAACAGTTGGTTAATTACACCCATGATCGAGTGCTTGCGGGTTATCGAGAAGCGGCTTTTATCAACGTCAGTGGCGCAGAACAAGCGCAATTTGAACGCTTATCTAAACAATTTGCCCAATGGCGAGCATTAAATGTAAAAAATGCTGAATTGGTTTATCAATCTGCCCATGCTAATTATCAAAATACTTTAGCCACTGCATTGGGATTTATTTTGTTGGTGGCTGTTGGTTTAAGTCTTTTTGCTTTGTATATTGCAAAGCCATTGGTTAATTCGTTAAATTTTATTGTGAATTTAGCCAATCAAATCGCTAATGGTAATTTAAAAAATACCATTCCCACCGATCAAAGTCACAGCGAAGTCAATTTATTACTCACTGCATTTTCTAGCATGCAAACGCAATTGCGCCAACGCATTGAAAATGATAAACGCATTTCTGAAGAAGCCTTACGTATTAACAGCGCATTGGATAATGTGAGTACTGCGGTTATTATTGCCGATAATCAGTCTAATTTAATTTATGTGAATCGCGCCGCACAGTTGTTATTTTCAGAAGAAGAAGCGCGGATTCATCAAGACCCTTATTTTCAAAAATTTAGCGGTCGCAATATGTTAGGAAAAACGATTGATATTTTCTATAAAGACCCCGCTAAACAACGCGAATTAGAAGAGAAACTCACCAAGAGTCATCGCTTTAATTTGACGATGGGAACTTTGGTATTAGATGCCACTATTACGCCTGTAGTGAATGCACAAAGTGAGCGTTTAGGCACAGTTGGCGAATTTAAAAATATCACTGAGCAAGTGGGCATTGAACACGAAATTAATAGCGTGGTGCATTCAGCCTCACAAGGTGATTTTGTGCAGCGAATTGCGTTGAATAATAAAGATGATTTTTTCCGCACGGTGAGCGAAGGATTAAATCAAATTATTGAGTTTAATCAAAATGCGGTTAAAGATACGATGCGCATGTTTTCGGCATTATCTCAGGGTGATTTAACACAGCAAATTACAGGCGAATATCGCGGCGCATTTGAGCAGTTAAAAAATGATGCAAATAATACGGTTTTGCGCTTAACCGAGGCGATGGATTCCATTCGACAAGGCGCGCACGCGGTGAATCAAATTGCCGAGCAAATTGCCTCTAGCAGCGTCAGCCTAAGTCAGCGCACCGAACAGCAAGCCGCTGCGTTGGAAGAAACCGCAGCCAGTATGGAGCAAATGACCAGCACCGTGCAGCAAAATTCGGATAATACCCGTCAAGCTACGCAATTGGCTCTCAAAGCCCGTGAACACGCTGAACAAGGCGGTGAAGTGGTCAATAATGCCGTTCATGCCATGAATGCGATTAGTGAAAGCAGTCGGCAAATTACGGATATTATTAGTGTTATTGATGAAATTGCTTTTCAAACCAATTTGTTGGCTTTAAATGCCGCGGTAGAAGCGGCTCGCGCTGGAGAACAAGGACGCGGTTTTGCGGTCGTTGCCAGTGAAGTACGCAATTTAGCCCAACGTAGTGCGGCCGCAGCTAAGGAAATCAAGCAGTTAATTCGCAATAGTGTGGAAAAAGTCGGCGATGGCACGCGCTTAGTCAATCAATCGGGCGATATGTTGACCCAAATCATGTTGTCAGTGAAAAAAGTCAGTGACATTATTGCCGATATTTCTTCTGCTGGACAAGAACAATCCAGCGGCATTCATCAAGTCAATAAAGCCATTTCACAAATGGACGAAATGACGCAACAAAATGCCGCTTTAGTACAGGCTTTAACTGCATTAAGCGAATCCATGAATCACCAAGCTAAAATGCTCGGTGAACAAGTGGCTTTTTTCAAATTAATGAACACGGTTAAAGGACATTCTGATAAAGCTGAAAATAAATCGGTTATTATCCCCTCTAAATCTCCATCGACTATCAAGAAATCTTCTCCGAAAAAAGAAATAGTAAAGCCACAAGATGATGATAGCGATTGGCAAGATTTTTAAATGCTTTTTTGTTTGAATCAGAATAGACTGAAAATAAATCATTAATTTTGTCAATTCTGATTCTGACAAACTGCCGTCTGTAAATGAGAAAAAATTAAGCTAAAACCTACAAAAAATGACCGAAAAAAAAAGGCGGATACACAAGGTATCCACCTAAAATGGTAGTTCGCTGGAAAATCCAGCCTATCAACTACCCCCACATGATCGGTTTTATCGGTTCGCGTTGTCGTCTGCTGTCATCGGACAACCGCCGCTTTACTCGGCTGTCTTACACTCGTCATATTGTTCTATTTTTTGAACGGTGTCTTTATTGAGTACTGCATTAGCCTGTTGATGTTTATTATAAAGCAATTGACGTGCCATGTTGAAAAGTGACAACAAATTTGATTTTTCTACTTATTATTCAATAGGTTATATAAAAACATAAAAACGCCAGTGATGTCCCACAATTGTCTGTAAACACAGACGGCAACCACAGTAGTAAGACAAAAATCTGAGGTAATCGCTTGATATAACAGGGTAAAATTGATAGTGTCGCTAAAAAAAACGCAATGTCGCTAAACACAGACGCTTCAAATAAAAACCGCAAACAACAGATCACGCACTATCATGATGATGCAGAAAAAAGCGATTCAAGAGAAGTATCATAAACCACCACACGATTACGCCCTTGTTTTTTAGCCGCATACAAAGCCCTGTCCGCAGGACGCAAGAGAGAAGCCGCATCGGTGTGCGATGTGGGAATGACGGTGTGAACGCCCATACTCACCGTCACATAAGGCGCAACTTTGGAAGAAGAATGAGGCACTTGCAACGCTTGAATGGCTTGGCGAATGTTCTCCGCCACGTGTAAAACGCCTTGCAAATCGGTATGGGGAAGTAAAACAATAAACTCCTCGCCCCCATAACGCGCCACTAAATCCGCCGGACGATGCACCACCCATTCTATGGTTTTCGCCACCTGTTTTAAGCATTCATCGCCCTCAATATGTCCATGCGTATCATTGTATAATTTGAAATAATCAATATCACACAAAATAGCCGATAAATAACCCTTTTCTTTTGCCAAATGTGGCCATTCTTTCTCTAAATAACGATCCAAACGTCGCCGATTGGCCACTTGCGTTAAGCCGTCTAAATGCACCAAACGTTCTAACTCTCGATTCGCTTCTTCTAGGGCTTCGGAGCGTTCAATGAGCTTATTTTTTAATACTTTGGTGGTTTCTAATTGATGTTGTAATTGTCGATTACTTTTGGCTAATTCTTGTTGTAAACGGTGGAGCTTTAAATGCACCGAAATCCGCGCCAACACTTCACGCGGTTCTAAAGGTTTGGTAATGTAATCAGACGCTCCCGCATCAAATCCCCGAATTTTACTGTTCATGTCAGACAACGCCGTCATGAAAATAATGGGAATTTGCGCTGTTTTAGGATTCGATTTGAGTCGTTTCGACACCTCAAAACCATCCACCCCCGGCAACATAATGTCCAAAAGAATTAAATCCGGCGGCGCATAGTCAACCGTCTGTAAGCAATCTTCGCCATCCTGCGCCACTTGCACATTAAAACCTTCTCCACTGAGAAAATGATGTAAAAATTTAATGTTGCTGGCAACGTCATCGACGACCAATACGGTAAATTCGCGGTGTTTTAATGCAGTCATGGCCATTGTTTGTGGAATGAAACTCGTTAAAATAGGACGGAAAACGGCAACGTTTTTTTGAGTCGTTTCTTGCTTCTCTTCTTACATATTTTAAGCGAATAAACAGGAAAAAATAATGGCATTGGGATATTTAATGGTCGATATTGCCGGGACATCGCTCACTTCCGAAGATAAAGAAGTGTTACTACATCCTTTAGTCGGTGGTGTAATCCTGTTTAGTCGTAATTATGATCAGCCTAAACAATTGCAACAATTAGTGCAATCGTTACACGCATTAAGACAGCCTCCGTTGTTAGTTGCCGTGGATCATGAGGGTGGAAGAGTACAACGATTTCGTCAACATTTCACCTTGTTACCTGCGGCGGCTCAATTGGGCTACTGTTACCAAACCCAACCTAAATTCGCCTTGCAAGCCGCGCAGCAAGTCGGTTGGTTATTGGCAGCGGAATTGCGCGCTGTGGGAATTGATTTTAGTTTTGCGCCGGTGTTGGATTTGGATCAACAGTGTAGCGCAGTGATCGGGAATCGCGCCTTGCATCAACGCGGTGAAATTGTCGCGCAATTGGCACAGTCTCTTGTCAATGGCATGAAACAGGCCGGAATGATGGCTGTGGGTAAGCATTTCCCCGGACATGGTTCTGTGGTGGGCGATTCTCACGATATGTTACCTGTTGATCCGCGTCGTTTGGTGGATTTGCAATTTGCGGATTTAATTCCTTTTGAGCGTTTAATTCGTTTGGGTTTGCCGGCGATGATGCCGGCACATGTACTTTATCCGGCGGTGGATGATAAACCGCCCGGATTTTCCAGTTATTGGTTACAAAATGTGTTGCGAAAACAATTACGTTTTCAAGGTGTGATTTTTAGTGATGATTTGTCTATGTCGGGGGCAACGATCATGGGAGATGTGGCGGAGCGTGCCAATGCGGCGTTGGTGGCGGGTTGTGATATGTTATTGGTGTGTAATGATCGTCCGGCAGTGTTGGCCTTGCTGGGACAGTTGAAAACCGCGCCCACTCCCACGATGCAAGTGCGTTTGATGCGGATGCACGGCCGACCGGCATTGTTAGATTGGGACAGTTTAGCCCATTCGCCACAATGGCAAGTCGCCCGCGCAACGTGTGAACAGTTAAATCAGTTACGTCTTGATTAAACGGCTATTAAATTAAGGACTGACCGAAGACCAAACAGGTACTAAATTGCCATCACCGGGATTGCGTAAAATTTCCAAATTTGGTTGTCCAGAACCAATTGTGCTGTAGTTCTGTCCGAATAACAAGGCAAAATCAACCGTAATCGGTTTGGTGACCGGAAAGCCAATAAAACCCAAGCCAGAAGTCGGATCAATCATGCCCCCAATATCGACACTGCTTTGAATATTCGGCCCATAAATGCCAATGCCAAAATAACCGCGGGCTGCGCCTTCTGGACTTTTCACGGCGGCCACGTAGTAGCCTGCGTCGAGTGTGGGGATTGAAGTGAGTGTTCCCACATTTAGAGTGGTTGGGCCAAACACGGCATCTTGATTGTTTTTCTTGATTTGCACCGATAATTGTTGCATTTTGCCACTGTACTCTTGTACTTCTAACTGTATCGCAGTGGGTTGTGTCAAGTAGAAACTGGTAAAACCAAAGGCTTCTCCATTCTCGCGTAAAACCGAACCAGAACTGAATCCACCATCACTCAAGCCACTGGAGTTGTTAATAGACAAGCCCCATTGTCCCTCACGCTGTTCCTGCGGCAAACTCACCCGCGCCACGTAAAAACCCGGTGTGCTGATATTCAGAGAATAACGGCAGGCATCGTCGAGGCAGGAGGTGGGGGTGGTTGGGGTTGTGGGAGTGGTCGGCGTTGCTGATGAACTACACGTTGCCGCGCCCATTGGCGTACCGAAAACTTGTGTCCAATAATGCTTAAACTGCGCGTTACTATTGAGGGCGTAACCTACGCCCAACTCGGTAAATTCAGGTGTAAGAATATTGGCGCGATGCCCTTCACTGTTCATCCAAGAATTCATGACTTCCGCAGGAGACGTTTGTCCGGCGGCCACATTTTCTCCCGCTCTGCTGTATTGATAGCCTGTTTGCTCGATTCGATCAGAAAATTTCGATCCATTCGATCCCGTATGGCTCATAAAATTATTCGTGGCCATATCATCCGAATGGAGTTGAGCGGCTTGGGTGAGTTGGGTGGATAAACACAATGGGTTTAAACTTACTTTGGCGCGCTCTGCATTAACTAATTTCAGTACTTCCGCGACATATTCTGTAGTAGAAGGTGTATTTGGAGTGGTTGGGGTTGTCGGCGTTGTTGATGAACTACACGTTGCCGCGCCCATTGGCGTACCGAAAACTTGCGTCCAATAATGCTTAAACTGCGCGTTATTATTGAGGGCGTAACCACATTAAAAACAGTATCATCAATGGCAATTTGCGTCACTGCGCGTTATTATTGAGGGCGTAACCTACGCCCAACTCGGTAAATTCAGGTGTAAGAATATTGGCGCGATGCCCTTCACTGTTCATCCAAGAATTCATGACTTCCGCAGGAGACGTTTGTCCGGCGGCCACATTTTCTCCCGCTCTGCTGTATTGATAGCCTGTTTGCTCGATTCGATCAGAAAATTTCGATCCATTCGATCCCGTATGGCTCATAAAATTATTCGTGGCCATGTCATCCGAATGGAGTTGAGCGGCTTAGGTGAGTTGGGTGGATAAACACAACGGGTTTAAACCCACTTTAGCACGCTCCACATTAACCAATCTCAACACTTCAGCCACATACTCCGCAGAAGCATAACTGGACGTACTCGCCAGCAACAGCCAGCTACTTAGCACAAAAAAAGTGAACAAACGTTTTACGGTTATCATCAAAATTCCTCCATTGATGGTTATGGTCGATGACTATTGAGTATTCCTAAAAATAGGAAGCCAAAGTGTACCCTAAAACGTATGGCAATTGTGTTAAGAATGGGCTTTTTTTCAGAAATGCTAAACATTCGCTTTTAAGAAAAAAATACGCGTACTTCTCTCACTTCAGTCACTTGTTGAGTCGCCAATTTAAACGCTACACTAAGCTGTTGTACAGTTTGTAAATCATCTGCCACAGACAAAGGTAAGTAAATATCGACATTTAAACGTCCACTTAAATAATGCAAACTAATATGTTCAATCGCCGCTGCCACCCCAATATGCAGCCAACATTGTTGTAATTGGCCGATTAATTCGTGTCGAGACGGCAAAGCCAACGAAGCCTCATGGTGTTGATCATCTTCAGGATCGACGTGTACAGTTACATCGACAATTTCAGGCATTTGTTGCAATAATTTAGCACGTACCCGATCTCCAATGTGATGCCCCTCTGAAACGCTAATACGTGGATTCACCAGAATATGCACGTCAACCAAAGCATTTTCCCCCATGTGGCGCGTGCGCAAAGCGTGCAATGTGCGTACACCTTCGACATGACGAATCAGAGTCTTAATTTTTTCCACCTGATGACGCGCCAAACCGGTATCCACCAATTGCCGCAGCCCTTCCCCGCCCAACGACCAGCCAATGTGTGCAATCATGATTGCCACCACCATTGCCGCCGCCGCATCCAGCCAAGCCGCGCCCGCCATACTTCCCGCCACCCCAATCAATACCACCACAGAAGACACCGCATCACTGCGATGATGCCAAGCGTTCGCCCGCAACATTTGAGAACGCACCCGATCTGCAACGTAAACGGTGTAATGGTAAAGGGCTTCTTTTAATAAAATCGACACCACAGCAATCGCTAAAGTAATCTCTGTGGGTTGTAACAAGCTATCTGGATTTAGCACCCGCATCGTTGAATCCCATAACATACCCATCGCCACCGCAATCAAAATCAATCCCACTAAAACGGTCGCCACCGTTTCAAAACGCCCATGACCATAAGGGTGTTCGGCATCAGCATCTTGTGAACTAAATCGCGCCGCCACCAATACCACCCCATCACTGACTAAATCTGACAGCGAATGTAGCCCATCCGCAATCAAAGCCTGCGACTGTCCTATCCAACCAAAAATAATTTTAACCACCGATAAAATCACATTACTGATTACCCCCACCAAGGTCACATTACGAATCGCCACATAACGACTTTCCTGCGGAGAAATGGCAACCGATGAATCGGGTATATTAGGTAAATTTTGCATATTTTTTCTAACCAAGTTTGGGAAATTGATAGACAGTTTACACTGAAATTTTCACAATGAATTTTTTCTGAATTTTAAAGATTATTTTTTATTTTTAAAGAATCTCACGAGTGGCTGGAGTCAATCGTGCTTCAAAGGCTAGACATTTATTCTTGTCTGACTCAAAATTATCCGAATTGAGATTAGATTTAACAAGGAATACTTTTTTATTATGCGCGTTATTTTACTGTTTGCGGTTTTACTGCTTTCTACTTTTCACCATCATTTAAACGCCAGTACTACTACTGTGTATAAATACATCGATGCCAATGGTGTGCTTCATCTCACCAATCGCCCGCCGCCCGAAGAACAACCTTTACTTTACACCCGCAGTTACACCGTGCGCCGCTATGCGCCGCCTCCGTCTGCGCCTTTGTTACCAGACTCATTTAGTCCATCGCAATTTTTAGCTTTGCAGGGATTAAACACTTTTGCGTTGCCTGCGGTTGGTAAAAATACGGAAAAAACTCGTCCTTACGACGACACTATCCAACATATTGCCGCTCAATACCAATTGCCGGCTGAATTATTACATGCCGTCATTAAAGTAGAATCCAATTACAATCCCAATGCCGTTTCTCCCAAAGGTGCGACAGGGTTAATGCAATTAATGCCCGGTACAGCAGCGCGTTATGGGGTCACGGATCGCACCGATCCACTGGATAATATGACGGGTGGCGCGAAATATTTACGGGATTTATTGCATTTATTTGACAATGACTTAACCCTTGCTTTAGCCGCTTATAACGCCGGTGAAAATGCGGTTATTAAACACAATCGCCAAATTCCACCCTATAGAGAAACACAAAATTATGTCAAAAAGGTGTTGGCATTGTACCAGAATAGGTAATATTTTCAGCCATTCTCCATTTTAATACAACTAAAAAAAGCCTCGTTGAGAATGGCGTATCGAAAATAGATTTACGCCCAAGAAAAACTAGATTGACGTAGAATATCATGCTAGGCTTTCTTACCATTTATGCGTTTTATTTGATCCCATTCAGCTTTTAGTTATTTTTAGAAACAATTAGTTAAGGAGAACGATTCTGTCTCTTGCCGTTGTTTACAGCCGCGCCCAAGTCGGCATTGAAGCCATTCCTGTCACGATTGAAGTGCATTTAACGGGGGGTTTACCGAGTTTATCGATTGTTGGACTGCCTGAAACCGCGGTGAAAGAAAGTAAAGATCGCGTGCGCAGTGCTTTGTTAAATTCAGATTATTACTTTCCGGTTAAAAGAATTACCATTAATCTCGCGCCGGCCGATTTACCCAAAGAAGGGGGGCGTTTCGATTTAGCGATTGCGATTGGTATTCTTGCAGCTTCAGGACAATTGCCGCGAGAATCGTTACATCATTATGAATTTGTGGGTGAATTGGCGTTGGGAGGGGAATTGCGGCCGATTCGTGGCGTGTTACCTGTAGCGTTGGCCGTGCGCAATGTAGAACGGGCGTTGGTAGTGCCAATGGATAACGCCGATGAAGCCAGTATTGTTCATCATTTAGATATTTTTCCTTGTCGCACTTTATTCGATATTTGCCAGCATTTACAAGAAGTTAAGCTGATTTCTCCGCGCCGT
This sequence comes from Thioflexithrix psekupsensis, assembly GCF_002149925.1. NCBI lineage: Bacteria > Pseudomonadati > Pseudomonadota > Gammaproteobacteria > Thiotrichales > Thioflexithrix > Thioflexithrix psekupsensis. The sequence goes on from NZ_MSLT01000023.1 coordinate 723,217, forward strand.
ACTCACGCTCTTCCGACCATTAATCCTTCGCGTTTTGCGCCTGACTTAAATGAAGTACGCGGTCAACATCAGGCACGACGAGCTTTAGAAGTGGCAGCGGCGGGTGGACATAATTTACTGATGTTAGGGCCGCCGGGGACGGGAAAAACCATGTTGGCCAGTCGTTTACCCAGTATTTTGCCGCCGATGACCGAACAAGAGGCTTTGGAAACTGCGGTATTGCAATCTGTGGGGTCTAGTGCGGGTTTTCAAGTGGAATCATGGGGGGAGCGGCCTTTTCGTACGCCACATCATACCGCTTCTGGCGTAGCCTTGGTGGGGGGTGGCAGTCACCCGCGGCCGGGGGAAATTTCTTTAGCGCATAATGGCGTGCTATTTTTAGACGAACTGCCCGAATTTGACAAAAAAGTGTTAGAAGTGCTGCGTCAACCTTTGGAATCACGACAAATTTTAATTTCTCGTGCGGCACGCCAAGCCCAATTTCCTGCGAATTTTCAATTAGTTGCAGCGATGAATCCATGTCCTTGTGGTTATTTGGGCGATCCCAGCGGGCGTTGCCAATGTTCCACAGAACAAGTGAAACGTTATCGCAGTCGCTTATCTGGCCCTTTGCTGGATCGCATTGATTTACATGTAGAAGTGCCTCATTTGCCGCGTCAAGACATGCGATTAGAAGCGCGCAGTGAGACCAGTGCGGTGGTGCGCGAGCGGGTATTATCGGCGCGTGAACGTCAGTTGCAACGTTGTCATAAACCCAATAGTCATCTGAATCATCAAGAAATAGAGGCTTTTTGTCGTTTAAATGAGCCAGATGAGCGATTATTGGATACCGCGATTGAACGCTTGGGGCTGTCGGCGCGGGCGTGGCATCGAATTTTGCGGGTGGCGCGTACTATTGCCGATTTAAGTTGCAGTGATTCGATTAAAACCCAACACTTAACAGAAGCCATTACTTATCGTCGTTTAGAACGGTATTAGGCAATTATTAACACCTTAATGTGTGATTAACAATTAGGGATAAATTAGGTTAAAAAAATACGGCTATACCATGTTAAATCAACAGTTTAAAAAAACCAATTTTTCTTTGATATGGGTAGTTGTTGTGGGTTTATTTTTAACTTTTTTATCCGCTTATCAAATCAGACAATGGGAATTGCAACAAGCCATTCATGCCAAGCAAATGGAGGTCGATAAATATATTCGTGCGTTGCGTCAAAGTCATGATAATTTACGTGATTTATTTCGCTCTATTAAAAGTATGCAGGAAATTGAGCATAAAGCCAATATTGACACGAATAAAAAATGGGAATTAGATCAAAATAGTTTTCACCATTTTGTCAAGCGTCATTTAGAACAAGAACGCAAGCAAAGTTTAGACGCATTGGCTTGGGTGCCTGTGGTGACTCACGACAAAATGCTTGATTTTGAACAAAGAATGAATCGAGAAAAAGCCTTTCAAGAATTCCAAATCTGGGAACATTGCAGCGGACAAGCCTCTTGTAAAGTATTGCCACGCGATATTTATTATCCGATTCAATTTATTGAGAACATTAAAGAACATCAAAGTAAATTAGGTTTTAATTTATCCTCTAACATTCAATTAGATCAAGCCTTATCAAAAGCCAGAGATGAAGCCAATTTAATGGTTACGGTATTAAAAGAGCCAAAAGATTTTGCGTATCTTTACATGTTTTATCCGCTTTATGATTATGACACTGATCCGCCAACTGCGGTGACTCGTCAAATGAGTTTGCGGGGTTTTATTGTGGGTTTTTTTAATATAGAAAATTATTTAGAAGAAACCTTGCGCCCTTCTCGTTATAATCCCAATAATTTTTTACAAATTTTTGATACCACGGACAGTCAAAATCCAGTTTTATTATACCGTCCGCAATGGTTAGCAAAAAAAGCGCAACACGCACAAGATATTCAAGAAATTTTGCCGCAAGTGCCTGTGAGTTTAGAATTTGGCGGGCGACAATGGTCAATTAAACTCTATCGCATTCCGAGTATTTTTGATTTTCAATACTGGTATTCGGTGGGGGCATTTTGTGTGGGATTATTTTTAACATTTGGTTTTTGGCGTTATTTATTATTAGCCTTAAATCGTGCGGTTTGGGCAGAAACATTGGTGGAACAACGCACCCAAAGTTTGCAAACGGCGAATCTTGCTTTACAGCAAGAAATGGAAATGACCCGACGCATCACCGAACAATTAGATGCCAGTCGTCGTCAATTTCGCGCTATTTTTGACGAGGCGGGAATTGGAATTGTGCAGACTAATTTAGAGCATATTATTTTAGAAAATAATAAGGCCGTGCATCATATTCTCGGTTATGGCAGTTCTGAATTGCAAGGGCGAGCTTTACATGATTTTGTGCATCCTGCCGATTTAGACAGCGATAAGCAATTATTAAATGGTTTATTAATGGGCGATTATGATTCTTATCGTATTAGTAAGCGTTATTTAAGACGTAATGGAGAAACGGTCTGGACGCATTTAAATTGTTCTATTGTGCGCGATCCGTTAAAGCCTTTTTTAATTAGTATGGTTGAAGATGTGACTGAGCGGCATTTTGCTGAATTGGCACGCTTAGAAGCGGAGAAAAAATTTCGGAAGATTTTTGAAAATGCCATCGAAGGTATTTTTCAATGTACATTCTCAGGACATTTTATTAGTGTGAACCCTGCTTTTTTAAAAATATTTGGTTGTGACAATGCGGATATTCTCTATCAAAAAAATATTAATTTAAAACGCCAATTACATGAACATCCTGCTTGTTATGAAGATTTTATGCGGCGTTTAACCAGCAATCGAGAAATAAAGAATTTTGAATATCAAGCCCGTTGTTTTGATGGTCGCATCATTTGGGTGGCTGAAACGGTGCGAATTGCCCATGATGAACAAGGTCAAAATAGTTTTTATGAAGGTTTTATTGAAGACATTACGCATCGTAAAGCGGTGGAAGAAAAACTGCGTTATGATGCCACGCATGATCAATTAACAGGCTTATTAAATCGCAGTGCATTTACTCATCATTTAGAACGTGGATTGGCGCGTTTAAAAGAAAAGGAAAAAGAACAAGAAGTGCAGATGGAGAAAATGTTGCCTTTTGCGGTGTTATTTGTTGATTTAGACCGCTTTAAAATGATTAATGACAGTATGGGACATTTGGTAGGCGATCAATTGTTAGAAGAAATTGCCCATCGTTTGCGTCGAGAAACTCGCGGCTGTGATGTGGTGGCGCGTTTTGGGGGAGATGAATTTGCATTAATGTTAGAAAATATGAGTTCAATTAAAGCATTGGAAGATTTTATTGAACGCTTAAATCGGTGCTTAGGGGAATCTTATACGCTTCAAAATGAAGTGTTTAATACCACAGCCAGTATTGGCATTGCACTGGCGAATGTGAATTATAATTCAGCCGATGAATTATTGCGCGACGCGGATATTGCAATGTATGAAGCCAAAAGACAAGGACGCGGTAAAGCCGTGTTTTTCCAATCGGGAATGCACGTGCAAGTATTAAACATTATGCGCATGGAATCGGATTTGAGAAAAGCCTTTGAACGGGGCGAATTTTGTTTATTTTATCAACCCATTATTTCCTTAGAAAATCGCCATACGGTCAGTTTAGAAGCCTTATTGCGTTGGAATCATCCCGAAAAAGGTTTAATTTCTCCTGATAAATTTATTCCTTTAGCTGAAGACACAGGCTTAATTCGAGAATTAGGATTGTGGGTATTTGAACAGGCTTGTTATCAATTAAAATATTGGCAAGTGCGTTTTCCTCACCATCATAATTTAGGCGTTAATATCAATGTCTCTGCGATTCAATTAAAACAACCACGTTTGGTTAGAGAAATTGAAACAATTATTCATCGTTCGGGTTTAAAACCAGATACTTGTCGCATGGAAATTACTGAAAGTGCCATGATGAATGATCCTGATTTAATGTTGAATGTTTTAAAAGATTTAAAAGGTTTAGAAGTTCAACTTTATATTGACGATTTTGGTACGGGTTATTCTTCGCTCAGTTATTTACAAAAATTTCCGATTGATGCTTTAAAGATCGATAAAAGTTTTATTCAAAATATTGACGCATCGGATAAATCGATGCAAATTGCTCAAGCGATTATTGCACTAGGAAATGCGTTTGATTTGCGGGTGGTGGCTGAAGGGGTAGAAACGGATACCCAACTAAATATTTTAGAAGCCTCGCATTGTCATCATGTACAAGGCTATTATTTCTCGCGTCCCATCGATAAAGAAAAAACGGAAAATTATCTTAGTATCATCGTACATTAACAGGCAAATGAGGAAAAAATAATGACTGCACATTATTCTGAATCTCAACAAGAATTAAAGTTAGAAACACTGACTTTTGCTCAAGGAAAAAAAGCCGCGGCATTGCAAGTGCCGTTGCATTATGATCGGCCTGAAAATTTATTATCGATGTTAAATATAAAATCACCCAAAGCAGGCATTATTTTGTCGGGTGGTGCAGAGAAATTAGAAGCGGAATTAGCGATACATTTAAGCCAATTATTCTCACGCGGCATTGCCAAAGCCGCTGCTAATATGGAGGCTTTATTTATTACGGGTGGCACGGATTCAGGCATTATGCGTTTATTAGGGCGCAGCGTGGATGATCATGGTTATAAAACGCCATTATTGGGCATTACTCCGCGGGGCTGTTGTGACGTTTTGACTCCTGCAAATGAAGAAAAAAATAAATCAGAAAAAATTCAATTAGAACCGCATCATTCTCACTTTATTTTAGTGGACAGTGAAACGTGGGGCGCGGAAACAGAAACCATGTTTCAATTAGCTGATCATTTGTTCACACATGAGCGTGTTCCTTTGGTGACTTTATTAATTAATGGGGGAGAATTATCAAAATTAGAAATTTTGCGCAGTGTGCGTTTGGGAATTCCTGTCATTATTGTCGAAGGCAGTGGCCGTTTAGCCGATCAATTAGCGGATTTAATTCAAACACCACCTCATTTTATTCAAGATGCTATTTTAGCAGAAATTATTGCGGATGGAGAATTGCATGTTTTTTCAGTCACGCGATCTGTAGAGGAATTAGAACGCTTAATTTATCGCCAATTACGTGGGGACAGCACGTTAAAATCAGCATGGCAACAATTTGCAATTTATGATGCGAATGCGGAGCGACATCAATCTATTTTTAGACGTTTGCAATGGGTGATTATTTTGCTTGGTGTTTTGGGAACGTTTCTGGCTTTATTTCAATCGACATTAAGAAGCGAATTAAGCGTGTTAAAAACAGAGCAAGGCATTCCCATGACTGAAACGGCTATCAATTATTTATTACGTCAAGAAAAATCGGATAATCGCACTCAAGAAAAAATATCATTGCAATTATCAGATTATTTTGTTTGTGCGCGTCATTCGGTTTGCTTAATGGAAATGACGGTAAAAACGTTGAGCTTATTTATTTTACTCATTCCGATTTTAATTTCTTTATTATTAGCCGCAGTGACTCGCTTTAATTCGGGGCATAAATGGTTGACTTTACGCGCCAGTGCCGAAGCCGTGAAACGCGAAATTTATACTTACCGCGCCACCGCAGGCTATTACAGCGACGATCAATTAGAAACCGATCAATCACGAGAAACAATTTTAGCCAAACGTCTGCAACTCATTGGCCACCAATTAATGCAAACGGAAGTGAATAATTCGGCTTTAAAAAATTATCAAGGAGAATTACCACCGCTTAATACGCTGTCTAACCGAGATAATGGCATGTCTTTTTTAACGCCCGAACTTTATTTAATTTATCGCTTGGAAGATCAGCTTGATTATTACCTGAATAAAACCAATCAACTTGCTAAACGCACGCAAATGTTGCATTGGGCAGGATTATCAATTGGGGCTATTGGTACATTATTGGCTGCGTTATCTATGGAGTTATGGATTGCTTTAACAACGGCATTAATTGCAGCCATTACTTCTTACATGGAACAGCATCAAATGGAGACTTCTTTGCGCAAATATAATCAAGCCGCTGCGGATTTAATTGGCTTGCGTCATTGGTGGATGGCATTGTCGGCTCGAGAGCAAGCCGATCAGATGAATATTGATAATTTAGTGCTGGAATGCGAGCGCGTGTTGCAAGCCGAATTTAGCGGCTGGATGGAAGAAATGAAAGATACCCTCGGTAAATTAAAAGCCGAACAAGAAAAACGCATGGAAGAAATCCGCGAAAAACGCCGCCAAGAACAAGAACTAAAAAGCGAAGAAGCTAAAAACCGTTTGCAAGCCTTAAAAGAAGCTGGACGCGCTGCTGAAATGGAGAAATAAAAATGGCTTTATAATTTACCATAAGTCCATAAGCGATTGGCGGTAAAATTCCAAAATAAAGTCAGACCAATTGCGGTTGCTTTTGCCACTTGTGTGCCGACCACTTCGGTAAATAATCCACTGTATAAATGGGAATAACTGAAATGAAAAATTAAAGTATTAATGAAAAGACCAATCATACTGACTGTGACAAATTTCATTAATTGTATCCGTTGATCTCTCACTTTTGATTCTGGAAAAGTCCAATAGCGATGTAAAGTAAAATTAAATAAAATCGCTAAACTCACCGAACACATATTAGCCCCAATTCGCTCCCATTCGCCATTCCAGCCCGCACCAAAAATCAGTAAATTTAACACACCGACATCAATTAATGCACCCATTCCACCTACGGTGCTAAATTTGAGAAAACGGGTTAATTCTTTTTTAGAAAGATGAGAAAAAATAGACATTGGATAACACCCTATTATTAATTTTTTAAACGCATATCATCAGCTAATGCGGTCAGTAATTGCTGCATATCTTCGGGTAGCGGCACAACCCATTCCATATAGTCTCCCGTGCGCGGATGTTGAAAACCTAAACGCTCGGCATGTAGGGCTTGGCGTTGAAAATCATGCAATACTTTTTGAAAGACTTCACTGCTGTCAGGCGGATAGCGCAAACGTCCACCGTATAACGGATCGCCCAGTAAAGGATAACGTTCGTGTGACAAATGGACACGAATTTGATGCGTGCGTCCCGTTTCTAACCGAGCGCGAATATGGGTATGGGCGCGGTAACGTTGGATGACGCGATAATGTGTCACCGCAGGTTTACCGCTGCGCACGACGGCCATACGCACGCGCTGCGTGGGATGCCGCGCAATCGGTAAATTCACCGTTCCCCCAGATACCAAGACACCACATACCACCGCTTGATATTCTCGTACAATCGTATGTGCTTGTAATTGCGCCACTAAATGCGTATGGCCTAACAGCGAACGCGCCACCGCTAAGACACCACTGGTGTCTTTATCAATACGGTGGATAATACCCGCACGCGGCAATTGTGCCAGTTCTGGCGCGTAGTGCAGTAACGCATTGACCAACGTTTGATCGGGATTTCCCGCGCCGGGGTGTACCACCAAGCCTGCGGGTTTGTTGACGATGATCACGTCTTCATCTTCATATAATACAGATAAAGGCAGAGATTGTCCCGTCCAATCGACTTGATCTTCAGTCTGGGCTAATAATACAACATCTTCTCCCCCGCGCACCCGGTCACGCCCGCGTAAAACTTCCGCATTCACTTGAACGTGTCCATCTCGAATCCACTGTTGTAAACGCGCCCGTGAATACTCTGGCAACAATTCGGCTAAGGCTTTGTCTAGGCGATAACCTGCCATCTCTGGTGGAATTTTCGTGGTAACATGTGAGGTCGTTGTGGTCATGGTCAAATCAGTCCGCAAATAAGATGTTGTTGTGGGCGTATTTTGCGCCCAATGATTGAGACAACAACGCAAAAATGGCACACTTTAAACGCTCGTTGCCTACGAGACAAGTGCTGTGAAGAAAAAAGGCAATTGCCCATTTTAATATTCCAATGTTCTCATTTTAACCGTGAATTTTGCTATGAATAAAAATTTTTTTCTCTTGTTATTCTCACTTTTTTTACTCACGGCTTGCGCCACCGATCCCAAAGAACATACCGCAGGTTGGGACGCGGATCAATTGTATGAAGAGGCGAAAAAAGCCTTAAAAGACGATGATTATCGCACAGCCATTCGCTATTATGAATTATTAGAAGCGCGGCATCCTTTCGGCCCTTATGCGCAACAAGCCTTGTTAGAAAGCATTTACGCTTATTACAAACACAATGAGCCTGAATCAGCGATTGTAACGGCGGATCGTTTTATTCAACAATATCCACGCCATCCTAATATTGATTATGTTTATTATATGAAGGGATTGGTTAATTTTGAAATGAATCAGGGTTTATTTGATCGTTTTTTACCGCTGGATAAAAGTCAACGCGATCAAACGGTGGCGATGAATTCATTTCGAGATTTTGCCGAATTATTGCAACGTTTTCCGCAAAGTCGTTATGCTGAAGATGCGGAAAAGCGCATGTTATATTTACGTAATAGCGCGGCACAATATGAACTTAATGTGGCTGAATTTTATATGGTGCGTGGGGCTTATTTAGCGGCTGCAAATCGAGCTAAAAATGTGATAGAAGGTTTTCAACGCACGCCCGCTGTGCCTGACGCATTGGCTTTAATGGTCAAAGCCTATCGCATTTTGCAATTAGATGATTTGGCGAATCAATCTTTACAAGTGTTGCAATTAAACTATCCCAATCACCCTAAGTTAAGCGAATTAAATGCGCTGCATATTGAAGGCTAATTGCATTTTTTATTAACGTTAATTATAGAGGATTTAGTACATGTCTATTTTTCGTGCCTACGATATTCGAGGGATTGTGGGAGAGACGTTGACACCAGAATTGGTGTGCCAAATCGGTCAGGCGATTGGCAGCGAAGCGGCGAAACAGCAGCAAGCCGAGGTAGTGATTGCGCGCGACGGGCGGCTTTCTGGAGCGGCGTTGTCGCAAGCCTTGAGTGAAGGATTACAAGCGGCAGGGCGTAAAGTGATTGACATTGGTATGGTGCCAACGCCTGTTTTGTACTTTGCAACGTATCACTTAAATACGGGCAGCGGAGTGATGTTGACGGGCAGTCATAATCCACCGAATTACAATGGCATGAAAATGATGATCGGCGGAGATACGTTATTTGATCAAGCCATTCAACAATTAAAACAACGCATTGATAATGGCGATTTAATGCAAGGTTTTGGTGATTATCAAACACTGGATTTAAAACAGGCTTATATTGAGCGTATTTGTGGCGATGTGAAATTAAAACGGCCGTTTAAATTGGTGATTGATTGTGGCAGTGGTGTGGCGGGTGCTATTGCGCCGCAATTGTTTCGACAATTGGGTTGTGAAGTGATTGAATTATATTGCGAGGTGGATGGTCATTTTCCACACCACCATCCCGACCCCAGTAAACCTGAGAATTTACACGATTTAATCGCCGCGGTAAAAACGCATCGTGCGGATTTAGGTTTTGCTTTTGATGGGGATGGGGATCGTTTGGGCGTGGTGGATGCGACGGGGCAAATTATTTGGCCTGATCGGCAAATGATTTTATACGCCCGCGATGTGTTAAGTCGCAATCCCAATGCGGCAATTATTTACGATGTCAAATGCAGCCAACATTTAACCGATGCCATTATTGCCGCCGGCGGTCAAGCCATTATGTGGAAAACAGGGCATTCTTTTATTAAAACCAAAATTAAAACCAGTGGCGCGGCATTGGGTGGCGAAATGAGCGGTCATATCTTCTTTAAAGAGCGTTGGTATGGTTTTGATGATGCGCTTTATACGGGGGCGAGATTATTAGAAATTTTATCTCAAGATTCCCGTTCACCCACTGCGGTTTTTAAAGAATTACCTGATGCGGTTAATACGCCTGAATTAAATTTAAATACGGCTGAAGGTGAGAATTTTATTTTAATGGATAAAATTCGCGCTCATTTTACATTTGATCAAGCGGAGATTGTCACGATTGACGGATTACGGGCGAATTTTGCGACAGGTTGGGGTTTGGTTCGGGCATCGAATACCACACCATGTTTAGTGTTACGTTTTGAAGCGGATACGGCCGAAGATTTGGCCGCAATTCAAGAACAATTCCGCGCTCAATTTAAACAAATAGATGCCCATTTAGCATTGCCTTTTTAAAAAGAAAAGGGAAGGGAACATTAATGATGTCTAAGTTTTATTTTATTACTTTGCTGGCGTGGATTGGGGGGTTAGCTTTACCCAGTTACGCCGAAGAAAACGTATCTATTCATCGCAGTCATGGTTTAGCGATGTATGAAGATTTAAAATACCCCGCTGATTTTAAACATTTTGATTATGTCAATCCTAATGCGCCTAAAGGTGGTTTACTTCGTTTGTCGGCTACGGGAACATTTGACTCATTAAATCCTTTTATTATTAAAGGATTATCTGCGTCTGGTTTAAGCGGTTGGTTTTTTGAAACATTAACCAGTTCTTCTAAAGATGAACCTTTTTCAGAATATGGTTTAATTGCAGAAACCATTGAAACACCAGAAGATCGCTCATGGGTGGCTTATATTTTACGCGATAAAGCACGTTTTCACGATGGTTCACCCATTACGGTAGAAGATGTGATATTTTCTTTTGAGATTTTAAAGACCAAAGGGCATCCTTTTTACCGCTCTTATTATAACCATGTGACTGAAGTTATTAAGGTCAATGATAACACGGTTAAATTTGTTTTTAATACCAATAAAAATCGTGAATTGCCTTTAATTATGGGACAATTGCCTATTTTATCTAAGGCTTATTGGGAACAACGTGATTTTGATAAAACCACATTAGATATTCCTATCAGCAGCGGGCCTTATAAAATTGCAGCCATTGACCCCGGCCGTTCTATCACCTATCAACGCAATCCAGAATATTGGGGAAAAGATTTACCCGTCAATCTTGGCCAATATAATTTCGATCAAATTCGCATCGATTATTATCGAGATGAAACGGTAGAATTGCAGGCTTTTAAAGCGGGTGAATATGATTTTCGTGCCGAAAATTCGGCAAAAAATTGGGCAACGGCTTATGATTTTCCTGCCTTAACTCAAGGGCGTGTCATTAAAGAAGACATTGAACATCAAATTCCCACAGGAATGCAGGGTTTTGTTTTTAATACCCGCCGCGACGTGTTTAAAGACCCCAAAGTGCGAGAAGCCATTAGTTATTTATTCGATTTTGAATGGGCGAATAAAAATTTATTTAATGGCGCATATACTCGTACACACAGCTATTTTTCTAATTCTGATTTAGCCTCGCCCTCAGAATTACCTCATGAAGCTGAATTAGCCATTTTAGAACCATTACGGGCGCATTTGCCGGAGCGTGTTTTTACCGAAATCTACCAACCCCCACAAACCGATGGCACAGGCAATATTCGGGAACAATTACGCCTTGCCATTCGTTTATTAAAAGAAGCGGGCTGGGAGTTGAAAAACGGTAAATTATTAAACGAAAAAGGACAACTTTTACAATTTGAAATTCTATTAGTCAGTCCTTTATTTGAACGGATTGTTTTGCCCTTTAAACGCAACCTCGCACGCGTAGGCATTGAGGTCAGTGTGCGCACGGTAGATACCACGCAATATCAAAATCGAGTCGATAATTTTGATTTTGACATGATTGTGCATGTGTTTAGTCAATCATTATCGCCCGGTAATGAACAACACAGTTATTGGCATTCGGAAAATGCTAATGTGGTTGGCAGTCGTAATTTAGCAGGCATTCAAAACCCTGCTATTGATCAATTGGTTGATTTGGTCATTGGTGCGCCAAATCGTGACGAATTAATGGTGCGCACCCACGCTTTAGATCGCGTGCTATTGTGGGGACATTATGTGTTGCCACATTGGCATGTGCGCACGTTTCGGGTGGCGTATTGGAAACCTTTAACTCGCCCTGAAATGATTCCTCCTTATGATTTGGCTTTTGATGCGTGGTGGATGGCGGATAAATAAGGTATTATTGAGGTTATTTTTATGTTTAAATTATCGCTTTTATTCAGTGTTTCTTTTCTATTGTTAATTGCCTATTTTTCTCAAGCCCAGATAGTTCATGCAGAATCGATTAAATTTGTGCAATGGTGGGATGAGTATTTGCCACAACGACAAGATAATAATGTGGAAGTGGTTTATTCGCGTCGTCGGCAAGTGCAGCATTTTCTGGATTTAGACGGAGATGAAATTGCCAATGATTCTCAAGTTTGCGTGCCTTTTGACATGCAGACTTTGTTAAATCCGGTCACCATGTGCCAAGACGGTCAACCCACAGCCAGTTGGCGTGGTTATCGGGGATTGCGTCCCAGTGCGCTTTTTTACGGCGGGATGGTGGCGAATTATGTCAATATGTCTGATGTCAACATTGTCAATACCAGAGGCAATGAAGTGCCGGTGATCAGTCGTTTTCCACAAGCGACCGTGCAGCAAGATGGAGCTTCTTTTGGTTTGGGTTATCAAGTGGGACATCCTGATTATATTCGACGCGGTATTAATCAATATTACCGCATTTATTGGTCAGATATGACATTTTTTGCGGTAGATGGGGAAATTAAAGACAAAGAATTAGTGGGATGGGTAGAGCCGTCAATTAGTTTTCATAAAGTTCCAGAGGCAAAAGTCAATTTTGCGACGGTTTTTATGTGGAAAAAGAAGAACTTTGTCAACGGCGGTGCCAGTGCCGAGCGGGTTATTCTTGATCCAACCAGTAAATTTTTTGTCTCACGAGTACGGCACGCATGGAATACTGATGATGGGCGATTTGTCATTAAAGATGGCAAAGAGTTGTACATCAGCGAGTACAAAATTGACACCGACACCGGCGGATTCAAAGGGATTAATGTCGCCATGTCTCCTCTTGAAAGCCGCTGGGCAAAGTATACGCCAGATGGTTGTAACATGTGGTTTGACCTTTCAACCGCTGAATTTACCGAACATACTTTTACTGATATTCAGGCAGTGGGCGTTTATTTTGCGATGAACGAGTATCGTAAAGATCGCGCTGCCATCACTTTTGACAATTTCATGTTTTATGGCACTACGCCTGAAATGTATTCAGAAACGCCAATGCCTTCATTGCCTGTCGAAGACGGCCAGCGTTTTCCCGCGATTGCTTTTGATCGCATTGGGCAGCCGTTGAGCAGTGAAGCGCGGTTTTTTCCGGGCATCACGCCACACAACCAGTTAGTCACTATTAAACCCAGCGATCAAATCGATGTGCGCGGACGGATTGCCGTCGATCCCGCCCATATCGGCAAAGCAGCAGATTTATTAGTCGTGGCTGAGGTAATTATTGATTCGTGTGAAACGGGGGAGAATTGCCAATTCTTTTATCGTTTTAATACCGATGCCAGCGTTTCTGAAATTATTTTCAGTGAAACAACCACGACAGAAGATTTAGGCAGTGTGCGGGAAGTGACTTTATTTCCTGAACAATTAATGCAAATTTTCCCCGTGAATTTAGAAAATTTCCGCACCACTGAATCAGGAATGAAAGATATTTTAATCAGTTGTAACAGTCGCCCAATTACTTATACGGGTGTTTTTGGTGCGGGCAGTGGGTTATTACGGTTTTATTACGGCTACCGTTTAAAAGAAGACGGAACAGCCGTGATTACGTCCAGTCCCATTCAAGTCCGCTTGCAAGACTCAGAAACGACTACGGAAACGGAAACTGATCCAGAAGATGTAGAATATACGGAACATTCGGAAACGCCAGAAATTCCCACCGATCCCATAGAAATCCCAACGGATGACACGGAAGAAACAGCAGAAACAGAAACCACATCACTCCCTTAATACGCTTCACTTGAATCAGAATTTAATTTCTGATTCAAGTTTTTTAATTCGGCTATATTTTTAAACGCGGAGAAATAAGCACCACATTTTTTAATTGCAACGCGCTATGTTCAATCAAATGCCACGATAACACGGCAAAGAATAACACCACCGGTAAACTAACAAACGCATTAAGCAAAGGATGCCATGTGGCACCCGACAAATAAACTAAAGTTTGCTGCACAGGAAAAGCATAAATGTAAAGACCATAAGAAAAATCCCCATAATGCGCAAAATGATGACAACGAATGTAAGGCGTAAAAGCAATATAAATAATCAAATAACTACCCGCAATAATAAACCACGCCTCCAATCCGCCCATCACACTCGCAACGCCCAAAATGATCATCGCCAGCAAGGCCAAATAATGATGTAAAATTACTTTTTCCCGATATAAATAAATGACCGTTCCCGCTAGGAAATAATTGACTAATTCGATTAATTGGGAAAAACCAATACCACGAAACCAAAAGTTCCATTTTTTTTCTAAAACAAACAGTTCTTCAAACCAAAATAAACGAAACACGAATAACCCCAGTAAAATCACCAGCAGTAACCCACGCCAACGCATCAAACCCAATACCCCCAAAAACGCCACCATCACATAACACAACATCTCATAAGAAATTGTCCATAACGAACCATTAACCGCTTTGGGATAAGGATTATTTTCAAAAACCCCCGGTAAGTGATAATGCACAGGGAATAAAAAAATCCCTGTCAAATAACGATAAGTTTTACTAGAAGTAAAATATTCCATAAAACTCAATTGTGTCATCACCGGACCAAATAAAAAAACAGTGAGCAATAAAACCACAATTAAAGCAGGAAAAATACGTAAAATTCTTGCTTTAATATAAATCCAAATATTAGCCGACCGTTCATAACTTTGTGAAATTAAAAAACCACTAATGACAAAAAAAATAGCCACGCCTAATGTACCAAATGTCATTTGATGTTGAGTGATTTGATGTAATAATTCTTGTTCATCGTTGCCATGAGTAAGCACATAGGCGTGCGCAAAAATAACCATGGTGGCTGCTACAAAACGAATCAAATCAAAATTATTCTGACGAGCAGCTAATGATTCGGCTAAAGTTAGACTCATTTATTAAATATCCTGCATAATGGCTTCAGTAGTTATTTAAACTGATTGTGGGGATGCTAAAACAGCAGAATTTTTCAATTCTGCGGCCTATTCTAACAGGAGTCTAAAGAATAGTTACAGTGCTAAGGTCATAGAAACGGCTTGAAAGACATCTTTGCATGACGTTTCTGGTTTTTATCGCCGCATTTGGGCTATACTGTGTCCAACAATCAGACAATTACTTTTTTACTATAGGATACAATACAATGCGTTTATTGTGCTTAATCGTGATGTGTGGGGGGGTGTTGTGCAGTGCGCTGGTGGCCGCACAACCGCCCGCTGTTCCCGTTGAGACGATACTTGTCGTGCCTGATCAGGTGGACATCGACATCACCGCCGTGGGAGATTTGCGAGCGGATGAACAGGTTACGATTCGCGCCGAAATTCCCGGACGAATCGCTCAACTCAACTTCTCCGAAGGACAAGCGGTAAAAGAAAAACAGTTGCTCGTCAAACTGGATGACGCGGAATATGTCGCCCGCTTGGAAGAAAGTAACGCCGCTGTAAAACTGAGCGAACACAGTTTTAGCCGAACTCAAGATTTATACAATAAAAAACTCAGCAGCCGTCAAGCCTACGATGAAGCTGTCGCGTTATTAGAACAAGATCGCGCTCGACAATCATTAGAACGGGTTTTATTGGCAAAAACCCGCATTGAAGCCCCTTTTTCGGGCATTATCGGCTTGCGATATTTGAGTCAAGGTGCGTATGTCCGGGCGGGAGATGATATTGTTGAGGTGGTCAAAGTGGATACGCTTAAACTGGATTTTCAAATTCCTGAGCGTTTTTTGCCACAAATTCAAGTTGGCCAAGCGGTTTCTTTACAAGTCGATGCTTATCCGGCCACTTCTTTTCCGGGAAAAGTGTATGCCATTAATCCCCATTTGAACGAAACCACACGCACCGCGTCACTGCGGGCGCGGGTAGAAAATCCTGAAAGACAATTGTTACCGGGCATGTTTGCGCGGGTGGCTCTCACGTTAAAACAACGCGATCAAGCCATCGTCGTTCCAGAACAAGCCATTGTTCCACAAGGTAATCAAGTGTATGTCTTTGTTGTTTCCGAAGGCAAAGCCAAGCGTGTTCCAGTGACTTTGGGCGTGCGCTTGACGGGACGAGTGGAAGTGTTAAGCGGTTTATCGATAGGAGATGAATTGGTGGTGTCGGGACAATTGAAGTTACGCGACGGCGCACAAGTCTTACAATTACCCAAACCCAGCCCGCAGGAATAATCATTATGATGTTATCTGAACTGTCGATACGTCGTCCGGTGTTGGCGACGGTGATGAGTTTACTCATTATTTTGGTGGGATTTATCAGTTTTGAGCGGTTATCGGTGCGCGAATACCCGAATATTGACACGCCAGTGGTCTCCGTGCGCACGGTTTACACGGGAGCCAGTGCAGAAGTGATTGAAAGTCAAATTACTCAGCCTTTGGAAGAATCATTGGCCGGCATTGAAGGCATTAAAACCATTAAGTCAGTCAGCCGGGAAGAAGTGAGTGAGATTACGATTGAATTTGCCATTGAGCGTAATGTGGATAATGCCGCAAATGATGTGCGGGATCGTGTAGCGCGAGTACGGGCGAGTTTACCCCAAGAAGCCAACGATCCCGTGGTGGCAAAAATCCAAGCCGATGCGCAAGCCATTATTTGGCTGGCTTTTTTTAGTAATCGCCATTCTCCGCTAGAAATTACGGATTATGCGGATCGGTTTGTGGTGCCACGTTTACAAGTGTTGGAAGGCGTGGCCAGTGTGATTATTGGGGGGGAGCGGCGTTATGCGATGCGGATTTGGTTGGATCGGGATCGCTTGGCAGCGTATAACTTAACGGTGCAAGATGTAGAAGCCGCATTGCGTACGCAAAACGTAGAAATTCCCTCTGGACGTATTGAGAGTTTATTGCGCGAATTCACGGTATTAACCGCGACTGATTTGCGCAGTGCTGAACAATTTAATGATTTAATTATTCGCCAAGTCGATGGTTATCCCATTCGTTTACGCGACATTGGTCACGCACAAGTCGGCGCGCAAGATGAACGAAAAATTTTACGGGTCAATCGAGAAGAAGCGGTCGGTTTGGGCGTAGTCAAACAATCCACTGCCAATACTTTAGCCGTTGCTCAAGCGGTGCGCCAAGAAATTCCATTTATTGATTTACCTGAAGGGATGGAATTGCGCGTGGTATTTGATACCTCTATTTTTATCGAAGCCTCGATTAAAGCAGTTTATAAAACAATGGCTGAGGCTTTTTTATTGGTGGTATTAATGATTTTCTTGTTTTTGCGTTCGGTGCGCGTGACATTTATTCCTTTTGTGACGATTCCGATTTCTTTAATTGGGGCGTTTATTTTTCTTTACGCGCTGGATTTTTCGATTAATATTTTAACGTTATTAGGTTTAGTGTTAGCGATTGGAATTGTGGTGGATGATGCCATTGTCATGTTGGAAAATATTCATCGTTATATTGAAAAGGGAGAAACACCGATTCAAGCCGCATTAAAAGGCAGTCGAGAAATTGGTTTTGCGGTGATTGCCATGACCATTACATTGGCCACCGTTTTTGTGCCTTTAACCTTTATGACCGGCAGCACAGGACGATTATTTGGTGAATTTGCTTTAACGGTATCGGCTGCGGTGGTTGTGTCGGGATTTGTGGCTTTAACCTTAACCCCAATGATGTGTTCTATCATTTTTAAAGAACATGAAGCGCACGGGCGTTTTTTTAATGTCACAGAAGCCTTTTTTCAAGGCATGAATAACGCTTATCGGGCTTCTTTACGCGGTATTTTAAAAGTGCGTTGGTTGGTGGTTTTAATTTTTATTGGATCAGGATATGGCGCGGTTTATTTATATCCTTTAATTCAACAAGAATTAGCCCCCAGTGAAGATCGTGGAATTTTTATTGGTTTTATGATGGCACCAGAAGGCTCGACTTTGCAATATACGGATGCTTATGCGCGTCAAGTGGAAGATATTTATGCCAAAGTTCCAGAAATTAATACGTCTTTTGTGATTGTCGCGCCGGGCTTGCAAACGCCTAATCCTGTGAACACGGCTTTGTCTTTTGTCAGTTTAAAGCCTTGGGAAGAACGCGAGCGCAGTCAACAACAAATTTCAGGTTCTATTATGCCAGAAATGTTGGGGTTACCGGGCGTATTGGCTTTTGCCATTAATCCGCCGTCTTTAGGGCAGAGTTTTCGCAATCCTCCTATACAATTCGTGGTGCAAGGGAATTCTTATGAGGAATTGCAACGCATGACAGATAAATTAATGGGCGAATTGCGCAATTATCCCGGTTTGGTTAATTTAGATTCTGATTTAAAGTTAAATAAACCGCAATTATTGGTGCGAATTGATCGGGATAAAGCGGCAGCTTTAGGAGTTGATATTGCGACGGTAGGAAGAACCTTAGAAACCTTATTAGGTGGCCGCCAAGTGACTCGTTTTAAACACGAAGGACAGCAATATGATGTGATTGTGCAATTGCAGCCTTTAGAACGGACGCGACCCGATGATTTAACCGCGATTTTTGTGCGCAATCAACAAGGGGAACAAATTCAATTGTCTAATTTGGTAACTTTTGAAGAAACAGTTGCACCTAAAGAATTAAATCGTTTTAATCGCCTGCGTTCGGTATTAATCAGTGCGAATTTAGGACAAGGCTATAGCTTGGGCGAAGTGTTGCAACATATTCAAACGGTGGCTGATCAGGTATTGGATGATACCGCAAAAACTGCATTAGACGGACAATCTCGTGAATTTGTGGAATCGGGAGAAACGTTAATGGTGACGTTTATTTTGGCTTTGGTATTTATTTATTTGGTCTTAGCGGCGCAATTTGAAAGTTTTGTGAGTCCTTTTACCATTATGTTAACCGTGCCATTAGCCATGACAGGCGCATTATGGGCGTTATATTTGACGCAAGGCACGTTAAATGTGTACAGTCAAATTGGTTTAGTCATGCTTATTGGTTTAATTACCCGACATGGGATTTTAATTGTTGAATTTGCCAATCAATTGCAATTAAAAGGGGAAGAGATTTATGCCGCGGTCATAGAGGCTTCTGTGTTGCGTTTGCGGCCGATTTTAATGACTTCTTTATCGATGATTTTAGGCACAATTCCGCTGGCATTAGCCACGGGAGCAGGATCGGAAAGTCGTCAACAAATTGGTTGGGTCATTATTGGTGGATTGGGTTTGGGGACATTATTGACTTTGTTTATTATTCCTGTGGCTTATACCTTATTAACGCCCAGATTAAAAGCGCGCTTGTAACAAGATTAAAGAACCCATTTGAAATTTTAAAGAAAAAAATCAATTGGGTTCTATTCCCCGCTTTCCCTATTCCAAAAAAATACAGAAAAGACTTGCATTCACAAATGAGAACCATTATTATTTGATAGCTATTCTCATTTGGAGTCTCTTATCATGTATTTGATCGATGCCCGTTTAGAGCAAACCCCGCCTGTTTTACGTATTCTTAACCGAGAAACCAATGCCATTGTCGCTGCTTTTGAAGGTGATGTGTTGCAACAATTGATTGATGAGGCTTATCTCTATCCGCCTGATTTTCTTCAGGTTGATGATGCGGGATACTGTGTAAAAAATTTATTTTTGCTTGCTTGCAGTCAAACTTTGCATCTGGATGTGGTTTCTTCTGATTTGTGTTTGGGTTGTCGTGCGTGTCGAGAGGAAGAAAGTTTTGAATGGCGCGATTATTTGACGACTGCTGTGGTTTGATTGTTTCCCTCTTTTCTTTAGCCTGCTATTGTATTTTTTCTTTCCAAGCGTTCCTACATTGAACTGGTGGGGACGTTTGGCGAATATTCCTGTTTTCTTTCTTGCCACATTTCCCTTTAATTTAGCCCCAATACACCTTACAATGTCAGCTTGGTATCAACAGATTACCAAGTTTAACACCTGTTTTTATATAGTGGGAGTCTCTAACCAATGAAAGGTGATAAGAAAGTCATCGAGTACTTGAATAAAGTGCTGACTAACGAACTGACCGCCATTAACCAATATTTTTTACATGCCCGCATGTATAAAAATTGGGGTTTACACGCGCTAAATGAGCATGAATATCACGAGTCGATTGACGAAATGAAACATGCTGATATGTTGATTGAACGGATTTTATTTTTAGAAGGTTTACCGAATTTGCAAGATTTGGGTAAATTGAGAATTGGCGAAACGCCCAAAGAAATGTTAGCCTGCGATTTAAAACTGGAATTGGAAGCCATTCCTGATTTAAGAGAAGCGATTGCTTATTGCGAATCTTGCCAAGATTATGTTTCACGTGAATTATTTGAAGATATTTTAGAAAGCGAAGAAGAACATGTCGATTGGTTAGAAACGCAATTAGACTTAATTGCGCGGGTGGGTTTAGAAAATTACCTGCAATCTCAAATGGGCAAATCGGATTTGTCATAATCGTTTTTGCTGGGTGAGGTGTCGTTTCGCGCCGCATCTTTTGTGGCGCGATTAAATTGGGCATTTGATCCTAATAAATCGGCAATATAAACTGTCATTTTTTGCTTTAATTGTTGATGACTGTGTGTCAAAATAGAAGAAAATTGTTGTTGCCATTGATCATTTCTGTCGTCGTTTAATGTGTCCTTTGGTAAAACAAATTCTCCCATTGAAAATAATTGATATAAAGTAAAGCGTGATAAATCTTGAGCCAATACCCAATGTTGATGTACTGTTAAATGAATCACATGAATATCGTTTAGTTTTTTTAGTAAATATTCGATATATTCACGATTTAAATGCGGTTCTTGTTTTTCTAATTGTTCTATGTTTAATCCGTGACCGGCACTTTGTGCTATCCATAAATGCCCTAATAAACGGAAACAGTCATAAAATTGTTCTGTATCTTTATTTTTTATTTTTTCTGTTTTAGAATCAGAATCAGAATAACTTAATAAGCAATGTGTTAATTCTGCCCCCAATAACACAATAATCCAACACACATATATCCATACTAAAAAAATCGGTAAAATGGCCAATGCACCATAAATGGCTTGGTAAGTGGGGAATTGGGTAATGTAAAAAGCAAATATTTTTTTTGCTAATTCAAAAAAAGCCGCGGCGACTAATCCGCCTGCAATCGCAGGTTGTAAAGGCACTCGTTGATTGGGGACAATCATGTACAATAAAGCAAAAGCAATAGCAGACATAATAAAAGGGGTCACACGCAGTAAATGTGGACTGCGAGCCGTTTCAGATAAAAACGGTAAAGAAAAAATATAAGAACTCACCGCCAAACTAATGCCAATTAATAAAGGACTTAACGTTAAAACAGCCCAATACACTAAAAATTTAATCACCGCAGGACGAGGCGTTTCTATTCGCCAAATGGCATTTAACGCATTATCAATTGAAGCCATTAATAACACTGAAGTGAGAATTAATCCACCAATGCCCACGGCCGTTAAATGCGAGGCTTTTTGCACAAATTCTAACAGGTAAGTTTTTAATAATTCGGCGGATGTAGGGACAAAATTTTGAAATAGAAAATCTTGAAATCCCTCCCTTAAATTGGCAAAAACAGGAAAAGCCGTAAAAATAGAAAAAGTCACTGCCATTAATGGAACTAAAGACAGTAACGTGGTATAAGCCAATGCCGAAGCATGTTGCAAACAGCGATCTTCAATAAAACGCTGCCCTAAAAAAGTTAAAAATTGCAACGGATGAGCAACTGTTTTTTGGGTGAGGCGAATTTTAAAATAAAATAATTGCGATTTCAAATGTACGACTTCCAATAGCGTTGATGAGGAATCATTAAATCATGGCAAATTTTACGACATTTCAACATCAATGTCCTGCTTGTGGTGCGCCGATTGAGTGGCATTCTAAAGAGATTAAAGTGGTCACTTGTTCTCATTGTAATAATGGCTTATTTTTAGAAGATGAACAGGTTAAAAATTTAGGAATTCAATCGACATTAGTGCAATATCCTTCTTTGTTAAAATTATTTCATTTATTTCATTATCAATCTGATGCCATGATGCCTATTGGACAGGTTCGTTTTGATTATGGACGCGGGTTTTGGGATGAATGGTGGGTGGTGAATCAAAAAACGAAAAAATCCTATTGGCTCAGTGTGGATGAAGGCGATTATGCTTTAGAACAGCCCTTGAATGTCGCCGCATTTCCTCCTGCGAAAAAAGGTGTAGCCGCGGTGCGCCACGCTTTGCATTTAAATAGAAAATTGCAATTGCAACATGATAATGGACAAGAAGAAACCGTGCAAGTCAGTGAAATGGGTGAGGGGGTTTGTATTGGTTTTGTGGGCGAATTGCCTGAGTTAATCCATTTGGGTGATCGTTTTCAATATGCCCATTTAAGTGGCTCGGAACAAAGGCTTTATACCATTGAAATCAGCAATGATGTGATTCGTTTATTTCAGGGCATTTGGATTGATCCTTTTTTGATAAAAGTACAGCATCATGATTGAGCCACAACTAAAACAAATTAATTGTACCCAATGTGGTGCGCCTTTGACTTTATTGGGCGGGCATCAAGTGCATAGCCGCGTTTGTGAATATTGCGGCGCGGTATTGGACACGCAAGAAAATTATGCGGTGGTTGCGCAATATCAAGAAATGCAAGAAAAAATGCCTAATTTGCCGTTAAAAATCGGTATGAAAGGTTTATTGCGTGGGGTAGAATTTACTATTATTGGTTTTATCGAATATGCGTATCGAGAACGCAATGAACCTGAAGAATATTGGGTCAGTTATCAGCTTTATTCTCCCACGCATGGTTACGTGTGGCTGACGTGGGAATATAAACGCCCCAAACGTTATGAATTTAGCCGACGAGTGCGCTCTTGGAATCCTAATTATGAGCGAATTAAAGAAGAATATACCGCAGAAGTGACTTTTATTGCCGGCGAATTAACGTGGATTGCAAAATTAGGCGATACCAGCACATTGGGACAAACTTATGACCCCAATATCAGCATGGAACGCAATCAAGATGAAGTCGAATATTATCATAATCATTTCTTTAATGCCGACACGATTCACCGCGCTTTTGGTGTCGATGTTAAAGCCTTTGAAGCTCGTGATATTAAAACGGCATACGAAATAGATAATGAGCAAGAAATAAGTCCGGGCTGCTTAACCTTATTGGTTTTTATTATTGTGATTTTAATTGTTGTTTTTGCCATTTTGGATGATGAATACGGTGATGGTTCTTCTTCTGGCACGGGTGTGCGTAGCAGTTATGGCAGTTCTTCTACTTTTGGTAAATGATAAATTAATTAGGAGAGAATGATGGAATTATTAGCAGGCATTAAATTAGCATCGGTCATTGCCACGCTTTTTTATTCTTTTTTAGGCTTAGTTTTATTGATATTGTCTTATGTTATTGTGGATCGATTAACGCATTTTTCTCTACATGAGGAAGTGGCAGAAAAACAAAATATTGCTGTGGCAATTGTTATTGGTGCTTTGCTGATTGCATTGGCGATTATTATTGCTGCGGTGATTACCAGTTAATGAATGCCATCGTCACTCCCGTTCCGAATCGCGCCGAGCCATTGATTTTATTATCAGCCACTTTTATTATTTCCATTTGTGGTTTAATTTATGAATTATTAGCGGGTACTTTATCCAGCTATTTATTAGGCGATTCGGTTTATCAATTTTCAATTGTTATTGGTTTATTTGTCAGCTCAATGGGGGTTGGTTCATTTCTTTCCCGTTATATGCCTGAGCCGTTGGAACAATCTTTTACGGTTGCACAAACATTAACGGGTATTTTAGGTGGAAGTAGTGCGCCTTTATTGTTTTTTGCTTTCACTTGGTTGGATCATTATAATTTCTATTTATTTTTTATTTGCATTTCTTTAGGAGGCTTAGTTGGTTTAGAAGTTCCTTTAGTGACGCGCATTTTAGAGCGACATCATACTTTAAAAGTTAATATTTCTAACGTATTGACCATTGATTATATTGGTGCATTAGCGGCTGCTTTATTATTTCCTTTACTGCTCATGCCACTTTTGGGCTTAATGGGAACGAGTTTATTGTTTGGTTTGTTGAATGTTAGCATTGCCATTATTATGATATGGCTGTTTAAAGACAGGGTTAATGTTAAATTATTATCTATTATTGCGGGAACTGGATTTATTTTTCTCAGTACCCTATTATTTCACAGCGAAAAAATACTTAATTTAATGGAAAGGCGTTTGTATCAAGCTCCCATTATTTTTGCCGAAACTACGCCTTATCAACGTTTAGTGTTGACTCGACAACAGGATCGTTTTCGTTTGTATATTAACGGTGGCTTGCAGTTTGATAGTTTTGATGAATACCGTTATCACGAAGCCTTGGTGCATCCTGTGATGAATTTAGCGGTGCGCCCTGAGCGGATATTAATTTTAGGCGGTGGCGACGGAATGGCCGCACGAGAAGTCTTGAAATATTCCCAAGTACAGCACATTACTTTAGTGGATTTGGATGAGCGAGTGACGCAATTATTTAGCGAAAACCCATTGTTGACTCCATTAAATAGTTTTGCTTTAAAAAATGCTAAAGTTTCTATTATTAATAAGGATGCGTGGGATTTTCTCGATGACAGTAATGATTATTACGATGTGGTGATTATTGATTTACCCGATCCACAAAATAGTAATTTAAGTAAACTTTACACTAAAGAATTTTATTCACGCATTTCTAGCCGTTTAACGCAAGGTGGATTGGTGGTGACGCAAGCGACCTCGCCTTTTTTTGCGCGGTCTGCTTTTTGGTGTATTAACAATACCTTAGATGCGACTCCTAGCCCATTGCGGGAGGGAGCAACACTGTATACGCAACCTTATCACAGCTACGTGCCTAGTTTTGGTTTGTGGGGGTTTGTGATTGCGGGACATCATCAAGTGGATTGGTCTACTTTTACCTTGCCAAATGCTGTGGAGTTAAATTATCTTTATCCAGAAGTATTAGAATCATTAATTCACTTTTCTGCGGATACCGCATTTGTTAATACGGCAATTAACACCTTGCAAGCCCATCCATTATTGGATTATTATCAAATCGATTCTAAACGTTGGTTTCCTTAAAAAATAATCAATGATTGCTGTTAGGGTGATGCCATTTTTCTTGTTTTTGTCGGCATAAAACTAGGGAATAAAAAGCGTTTAGTTACGCCGTTTTTAAAAAGGATCAAGTTATGTCAGATTTCATGCTCCAACAGTGTTTCACCCGCTTTTGCCCTGTTTTGCAATCGGATGGTTTTGTGGCAACGCGATTGCAACAATTGGCTGCGCAATTGCAAGAACATCACACGGCAATTTTGCAATTTACCTATCAGCAATTAACGGATGTTAATCCCAGTCTAATTAACCGTTATCACGAATGGTTTAAAAGTTGGATTATTCATGATCATGCGCAATCCCATCGCCAATCATTTTCTGAGTTGCATCAGGAATTAGGTTATCACCATTTTCTGGCTTTAATTGAAAGTTATAATCAATCATTAGCGCATTTCTTAGATGAATCTTTTCTAATTTGGTGTGACCAGCACAGTCATGATTTGCAATTGCGTTTAACCGCGCATTGGCAGCAGCAACAATTGCGGGTTAATATTGATGCCATTGTGGAACAAGTCATTGCGGAATTGCGCAGTTTGCCTTCTTTGCAACCAGAATGGGACGATCAGCCATCCACGCAAACCAGTGGCATTGTGTGGGCTGATGAAGAGGATGATGCCGCGCAAGTGAAGCCGTCTGCTTCGGCTAATTCTCCCGCTCCAGAAATGGTAAAATTAAATGCGGCGCAATTAAAACAACAATTAAAAACTGTATTGACACAATGGTGTGAATTGCCTTTAAATTCTCAAGTGGAATTAGAAAATTTATTTCTCCGCGATTTCGCTTGTCATTTAATTGCCCCTTTATCGGCTTCTCAACGTTTTTGGAAGGCTTTATTAGTCAAATTAGATCGGCATTTAAGCCATGCTTTACATGGCAGTTTGCGCACTTATATTTTAACCAATGCGTTAGAAGTCTTAATTGCGGCCGTACCGCGTTATCCTTTTATTGCCAGCGTCGTTAATACTTTATTGCCTTTATACGAGGAATTAAATGCACCTATTGGGGAATTATTATTGCTGAATATTATGCGCAATAGTTTGCCTGATGGGGATTTAGCGATTCGTTATATGCAGCAATTAGATTTGCAAGCAATTGTGGCGCAATTAGATGAACAATTAGCGTTATTACCCGCAGGCAATCAAGAAGCCATTCAGCTATTGCGCCCTTATTGGGAGCGGGCGGAATTAGACTGGTTGGCTGAAGCCATTGAGCAATTAGAACGACAATTACAACACACTCAATTAACGCCGTTATTTCTCCTTTCTAATAATGAATGGCGCAAACGTTTTAGCAGTTTATTAACGGAAGGATTAACCAATCAACGCGGTACAGAAACCACGTGTCAATTATTAGAAGAAGTGATGGCGCAAGCCATTCGCGCCCATGCGCTCAGTCCGCGCCCGCAATTGGCACGGGATTTATTTCGCCGTGCGGTCACGTTATGCTGCACACCCGATAAGCAATGGATAGTGTGGAAAAAACACCGCCAAATGGCCTTGGCTTTACAGAATTTAGAAGCGGATCATTTCGACGATTCTGCGGTGTGGATTATCGCCAAACCTATCTTAATTTCTGCCCGTCCTATTTTTGCTGCTTTTGATCATATTGTTGCGGATAATATTGAATTTTCTTTACACTGGTATAAAGCACTTAATTTACCCACCTCATTTAATCGTCAATCAAGTCTGGGTTGTCGCTTAAATGAATTGCAACAAAATCTTTATTATTTAGCTCTTTATTTGCGTTTATACAATCCTTATTCGGCTATTTTGCATTTAAAACGCCGTTATGCTGAACATTTAACCCAACACAGTTATCAACAAGGTTTATTGTCTTTAGACAGCCGCGCTATTCTCGATGCGTTTCGAGAATTGCAAGCGCACGTGCAAGCGACATCGGGAATTTCTGCGGATTTATTGCAAGGATTGCAGCAATTTGTGAGTTTATTACCGACAATGACGGCCAGTTTGCAACTTTATCGTCAAACCAGTGTTTTTACTTTATTTGCGAATATCTTTTTCTTAAAAACTTATCCGAATTATATTCAGTGCGTGGGTGAACGTGGCATTCAATTGGGCATTCGGGATAATGAATTGACTTTGCAACGGGTGGCACAAGTATTAATTAGCGTGGCGAATAATCCCAGTGAGCATTTACAATTATGGTTTAATTGTTTTGCTTCTGATATGGCGAATATAGAAAAGCGCACCTTAGAAGCCAATTTAGCCGCTTTAAATCACGTGTTGCAAACGCATTTATTAGCCGATGAAGCCGAGCCTGTTTATGCGTTAATTAATGATGTTTACGTTAAATCATTAGGAATTACTTACAATCCTGCCACCGCAGGACAACAGCAGCAATTGCAATTTTTTGAATTAATTTTAACAGGGTCACGTTGGCAACAATTATTTAATAAAAACGCTAAAGTTCCGCGTTATCTTAGCGTTTTTCTTGAGCAGTTACCGTTATTATTAAAAGAAACACAATTAAATGCAGAATTAGCCAATTTTTTACAAGAACAATTACAGCTTTTTACGCAAGCCCTCATTCAACACGGCGAAGAGGAATCGGCATGGCAGTACGTTTTGCCTGCTTTTGATTGCGCATTGCAACGTCATCGCACGCGGGAATTAGAAATGGCATGGCGCAGTTTATTAGCTGTTTTGCCTGCGAATTGTCGTCTTTTTTGGCAGCCTGCATTATTGCGTGGCATTCGTTGTTTGCGTCAAGTGGGATTGGGGCGGGCAATCAGTCGCCATTCGCGTTTATTAGCGCAACAAATGACGCAACAATTACTGATTATTTCTCCGCCTTCGCCTGAAAAATATGCCGCTTTTGAAATAAAAGGTTATCGAGATTTAGGAAAATTCTTAGACCATACCGCGCATGTGTTGCGTAACCAATGCCCGACTTTAGCCGCGTTGAATTTGGGACGCTATTTGGTGGAATGTATTGTGCCTTTTGTGGATTATCCGGGGCGTTTTTGGCAAATGGCGTGGTTGCAATTAACCGATACTTTATTGTTGGAATTAGATGATTGTGAGCAGTTGGCTTTAATTGATTGGACGCGCCAATTAGCGGCTATTTCTCACTCTTTACCTGATACAAAAGCATTAGGGCAATTCGTTTTTCATAATATCGATTTTCTCTTTGCAGAAACCCGCCAAATGGAGCAACATTGGCGGGATTTTATTGGTGGCTTATTGGTTGCTACCATGACCGAAGATAACGCGCCTATTAGTGGTTCTGTTTTGGCACAACGCTTATTATTAAGCAGTCCTATTTTCCAAAATGAAACGGCCGCTTCTTGGGAAGAAAGAGCCAGTACTTTAATTGAAGCCCTAAATGAATATTTAACTGAACCCTTAATTCAGCGATTAAATCAACGCCAAATGGTTCTCACGCGCAATTTAATTGCTTGTGAGAAACTGTCAGAATTGCGCAAAGGGGGACAAGGTATTGGTGCGGGCGCGTTATTATTATCGGCTTCGCCGGACAGCCGCACTGTGTGGTACAGCGATTTGGCCATGCGTGTGGCTTATGAACAGCAGGACAGTTTGTCGCCCACTGACGCATTGGTGTTGCAACTCAGTCAATGGAATACTCCAGATTTCAAGCAGATACGGCAACAGGCTAATTTAATACAAACTGTGTCTGACATTCCTTTGTCCTCAGAAGAAACGCCCGCTAACAGCCGATGGCTGACGTGGTTGCGGGGTAAATCGGGGGTTTCTTACCGTTTAACACTTTCTCAACAGCACGCTTTTACGCTGTTATTGCAGCAATTGGTATTAGAACCGATTCTAACGCAAGAAAATACGCCAAATTTATTATTTGAAGTGCTATTATTAACCTTTAGTCATCAGGATTTTCCGGTGCTAATGCGTTTTAACGAGCGGGTGCAACGGGCGTTAAATGAGCAATTTCCTGATTCGCATTTTTTACCCAAACGGTGGCAGTTATTAAATGCAGAATTGCCGCGCTTTACGTTGGCACAACGTTTGTGGTTATGGCACGATCAATGGGCGCAATATTTAGTGAAACAATTAAAACCTTTTGAGCAATTAGATGATATGGATTTGCGCCGTTTGCAATGGCAACGAACGCAACGTGATTTAGGGTTTTTATTACGGCGTTTGTCTTTGCAATTAATTATTAACGATCCGCCTGAATCATTTGCGCAGTGGTTTTGGGAACATATTGGCAGTTTCTTACAGCCAACGACTCGCGCCGAAGCCTTGCGCATTTTTCCCCATTGCACCGAAAAATTACAGCTTTATTTAA
This sequence comes from Thioflexithrix psekupsensis, assembly GCF_002149925.1. Taxonomy (NCBI): domain Bacteria; kingdom Pseudomonadati; phylum Pseudomonadota; class Gammaproteobacteria; order Thiotrichales; genus Thioflexithrix; species Thioflexithrix psekupsensis. The sequence continues at coordinate 752,584 of NZ_MSLT01000023.1, forward strand.
ACCCATTAGAACAAAAAATATTGGAAAGTTATATGCGGGCATTAACTGATTTATCTGCCGATCCGCATTGGCAAATGCCAGCCCAACGCGCTATTCACCATTCGATCACGGAAGCCGCATGAAATCCGTTAGATTCCGCTCCACGAAGGATGCCATAGACATCCAAACCGAATTAAGCGTATTAGACGCGCTTTTAGCCAAACGCATTGGGGTAAAAATGCTGTGCAAGGGGCGTGGATTATGCGCCACCTGCCACGTTTACGTGACGCAAAACCCGCATTGTTTAACGCCACAAACCGACCGAGAAAAATTAACATTAAGCCTATTAACGGGCGCACAACCTAATAGCCGTTTAGCCTGCCAATCGCAAGTCATTGGCGAAGGGGTAGAAATTGCTTTACCCGAAGGATTATATGTTGAATCGTTCTCCGATTTAGAGTCTCTCATTGGTAAGCGCACTGCCGTACCTATTTTACACCCTGTTGATGGGCGTGTTTTAATTCAGCCGAATAAAATTATTACCCGTTCGGCGATTATGGAATTAAAACAAGTTGATTTCAATGTGCAAGAAGTTCAAATTAAAGAATAGTCTGTTTTTTTAATCACAAAATAACAGAAGGATATTGTATGTTAAAACGAATTTTTTTAGCGGTTACATTATGCGTTCCATTTTTGGTTTATGGTAAAATTGATTTAGTGACATTACCGATGCGCGATCAAGTGCAATTAACCATTTATAATCCCGCCGATTTAACCTTAGTCACAGAACAACGCAGTTTAACTTTAAAGCCCGGTATTAATCATTTAGAATTCAGTTGGGAAAATACGCTCATTGATCCCACTTCGGTGCAATTATCCGCACCCCAACATGCCGATCAAGTTCGCTTATTAGAAGTGGCTTATCCACCCAATACGCAAAATAGTGCGATTTGGCGTATTGAATCGCAAGTGGGTGGGGAAATTCCCGTAGAAATTAGTTTTTTTACTTCGGGCATTTCTTGGCAATCGCATTATTTGGCTTTATTGTCTTCTGATGAGCAGTTTTTACAGTTGCAACATTTTGTGCGGGTAGATAATCGCAGTGGAGAAGATTATGAAAATGCGCAAACTCGTTTGTTATTAGGTCAAGTGCAATTGATTGATGAAATTGCGACTTTAGCGCGCCGTTCGCCACCTTATGGTAAACCGATAATTGAAACGCCCAGACGAGAGCAAATGGCACGCATAATGGCAGCACCCGCGCCACAAGCAGAATCATTTGAAATGGATGATGAATTAGAAGCCAGTGCAGGGGCTTTTTTAGATTTAAAGCAAGTGTTTAAAGAGCAATTATCAGAATATACTATTTACACCATTGAAGGTACGGAAACGATTTTAAATCAATGGGGCAAACGTTTGCAGGCTTTTGAGAAGGAAAAAATTCCTGTTGAGGCGTTATATCGTCATGATGAACAGCGTTATGGCACGGAAACACGGCGTTTTTTAAGTTTTATTAATAATGCAGAGCATCAATTAGGGCTTAATCCTTTACCCGAAGGGACAGTGAATTTATTTAGAAAAAATGCCGATTCGCATTTAACTTTTATTGCCGATACCACCATGCGTTATATTCCTGTGGAGCAGAAAGTAGAATGGGATTTAGGTGTTGCCCGCGAGGTGTTAATTGAACCCGTATTGTTACATTATGCCACTGAGAATTATCTATTTGATAATCGTGGTAACGTGGATGGATTTGATAGGGTTGAAAAATGGCAATTAACCGTGCGCAATATGCAATCTTTGCCCATTGTGGTGGAAATAATGCGCCACGCGCCGCATGCTTATTGGCAAGTGCAATATACGGAAATGGCACACGCAATTTATGAACGATTAGACAGTACCCGTTTTCAATATCGTCTGCGTTTAAACCCGCACAGTGAGGCAGTCCTTAATTATACGCTCACTTTACGCGAAGGTTCTCGACAATCAGATCGTTAATATTTCTATTATTTTACCTATTTCGTAAATTGAGAAAGTGGGAGAGAAAAGTGCGTGGCTTAAATTTATTATTATGTCTAAGTTTCTTGGTATTGCACGCGATAAATCCTGTCGAAGCACGGATTAAATTGGTGGCATTGCCCGAACGACAAGCCACTCAAGTGCAGTTAGAAAATGAACAGCACACCTTATTGTCTGAAGAACGCGAATTAAATTTGCAGGCAGGCAGCACAGAAATTGATTTTTCTTGGCAAAATGTGCAGATTCTGCCTGATTCTATTCATTTAATGGTGTTGGAACAACAGGCTCCTGTGCGTTTATTAAGTGTCAGTTATCCTCCAAATGCGCAGGCTTTAGTCTGGACGATTTCGAGTCCAAATGCACAAACCATTCGAGTGCGTATTAATTATTTATTGCGTCATTTAGATCGGCTCATTACTTATGAAGCAAAAGCCAATGCGAAAGAAACGCAATTGGAGTTAATGGGATCGCTGGTGTTGCGTAATTTTTCTGGTGAAGATTTATTTAATACTCAATTCCAATTGGCAGCGGATCAATTTGTAAAAACAGATTTGCGCAATCAAGAAACTAAGCGGTTACAATTTTTATTAAAAACCGCAATTCCAATGCAAAAACGATTTGTTTTTGATGCACGAGTTTTACCGTGGGAGCCGGAATTGCAGGAGAAAAATGTAGGCATTCCTGTGTTTTATGAATTGAAAAATACCGCAGAATCGCAATTGGGACAAATGGCGTTGTGGGCAGGAAAAACGCGGCTTTATGGCACGGACAGTCAGGGGGGGAAGGTGTTTTTAGGCGAGGATCGAGCGGCATTTACGCCGGTGGGCGATACGCTGTCGCTGCAAATTGGAGAAAGTCGGGATGTGGTGGTGACACAGCGGGTATTGTCTGAAAAACGCTTAAATGAACGCCGCAATCATAAAAATCAAGTGGTGTTATATGATGTGGAAGAAACGATGCAAGTGACTTTAGAAAATTTCCGCGATGAAAGTGTATTGATGACTTTAAAACAAGGCATGGATAGCGAATGGGAAATGATGAAAACATCGCACCCTTTTGTGCAGAAATCTTTTGATTTAATTGAATTTGAACTTAACCTTCCTGCCCGTGAAAAAGTAGTGGTCGATTACACTTATCAACGTCGCCATCAAAATTAGTTTTTAAACGTGTCTGAATGCGTTAATTCTAAATTCAGACACGCTTTATTCTTCAGAGTTATCCTGCATTTTTGCAAAGCTCATTTCACCACTTAAACGCGATACCATTCGACCAAATAATTTAGCTAAATCATCTCGATTTACTTTCTCTTCTTGCAAGCGTTGTAATTCTCGTGTCATTTCCGTTTTTAATTCGGCATATTGTTGATTTTGTCGCCGTAATAATTCTTGAAAAAATGTTTTTAATTGCTGCTTAATTTGTTGTAACGATTGGGTCATGTCTTGGCGCAATTGTTCAATATCTGCGCGCAGTTCTATTTGCACCCGTTGATTTTCGGCTTGAGCCATACCCAGAGGCGTTTTTGGGGTGTCGCTTTTTGGGTTTTTTCCTTGTTCACGCTGTAATTGTTCTTGTAAATCAAGTAAATGCGTTTCAAACTGCATTTCTAATTGCTGTAAACGCTGTTCAGCCGCATTTGCCCGCTGCGATAAGGTTTGGGTGGTTTGGTGGTCGGCTGCGTGTAATTCTTGACTTAATACGGCTAAACGACTTTCTAATAATTGCAAACGGTTTTGCCATTCCTGTTGTAATTGTTCTGTTTCTCGTTGCAATTCATTGGATAATTGCGCGATTTGTTTTTGCAATTCATGTTCTGTTGCACCAAATAATAAACCACGAATTTGCGACATTGCCGCATTTTGATTTAATTCTTGATAGGAGAGAGAAACAGACATTATTTTTTCCTTTGAATTTTTTGTCAGAAATGGAAAATAAACGACCCATTCTGATGCTGACAAATTCACAATAAAACCACCACCGCTAATCCTAAGAAAATAAAAAATCCCATGCTATCTGTCATAAAAGTAAGCATCACACTGCTTCCAATAGCCGGATCACGATTTAAACGATGTAATGTTAGCGGAACTAATGTACCAGTTAAAGCAGCGATAATCAAATTTAATATCATTGCCGAAGTCATGACTAAAGATAATGTCATATCTTGATACAAAACAAAGGTAAATAAACCCATGACACTGCCCCATAATGTGCCGTTTAATAGAGAAATGCTTAATTCTTTAGCAAATAAATAACGCACATTACTGCGATTAATTTGTTTTAATGCTAAACCGCGAATCACTAATGCAACGGTTTGATTTCCTGTATTTCCTCCCACGCTGGCAACAATCGGCATTAATGTCGCCAAAGCCACTAATTGTACAATCGCATCTTCAAAAACGCTGATCACCCGCGAGGCAAAAAATGCCGTCATTAAATTAACCCCTAACCATAACCAACGATTACGCGCACTGTGCCATACGGGCGCAAATAAATCTTCCTCTTCCGTTAAACCCACTTGCCCTAAACGCTCCTTTTTAGCCCGCTCCTCTACAAAATCCATAACCAAATCAATACCAATTCGCCCCACCACTTGATTATGTGAATTTAATACGGGCGCGGAAATTAAATCATAACGCTCAAAAGCTCCTGTGGCTTCCCCCGCATCATCATGGGTATAAAAGAAAACCACATCGGGATTCATTAATTCTGACACTAAACTGTCTGGAGAACTAATTAATAATTTATTTAGTTTTAATCCACCTTTTAATAATCCCTCACGATCCACCACAAATAATTGATCCAAATCATTAGGAATTTCCCCGCGTCGACGCAAATAACGCAGCACCACATCGATAGAAATATCCTCCCGCACCATCACCACGTCAAACTCCATTAAAGCCCCCACAGAGCCTTCTGGGAAGGTCATGACGGATTGCACCTGTTCACGGTCTGATTGATCCAGCGATTTCATGACCGCAATCACCATGTCACTGGGTAAATCAGGCATTAAATCCGCAATTTCATCAGATTCTAAATGTTCAACGGCATGAATTAATTCTTTATGTTCTAAATCGTCAATCAAAGAAGCCCGCACCGCATCGCTCACTTCTAACAATACCGCGCCATAACGTTTCACATCAATTAAATCCCATACCATAATGCGTTGTGGTAAAGGCAATTGTTCTAAAACATAAGCAATATCCGCAGGATGCAAAGATTCTAATTTTTGACGCAATTCAGCCAATTGTTGTTTAGCCACTAAAGTCTGAATTAATTCCTGACGAGGCGAATCTTGTTTTTTTACTAAATGACTCACTAATTGTTGTTTATTCAGTAAATAAATAATTTGTTTTAAAGTATCTTCTAAATTGCGTTGGTGCAAAATGGGAGGATGTTCTGTCATGGGAGATCAACCTTAGATAAAGAGGATAGAAAAATGGTGGAGAAGTGGAGAGAATTGATTTTTTATTTTTTTGTGAAATGGCTAAGACGGATCATAAGTCCTTTTATCTGTTGATTCAATCCCTTTATCCTTAAATCTCCTGAATCTTATTCATAAACACACTATGACGATATTAAATCAGGGAGGAAAAATAATTTTTTTATCATGGTTTATTGCTTGACAAAGGAGTGGTATCAATAACCTTAATGATCATGTTATTTTTAAAGGAGAATGGACAATGAATACTATTATGTTATTGGTATTGTTCACTTTATTGGGCTTGATACTGGCTGCGGTTGTGGGCTGGTTTCTGTTTGCCGAACACGGCGCGCATCCTACGGTCAATGCAGTGAAAACAGATGATGATCAGCATTTATTTATTTAATTATTTTGCGGTTATTTTAAGTTTCCGCGCTGAGGGGATAACAGTAACTATAACCAAACTGCTCACTGAGATTAAGCGGATTTTTGAGCAATTGATGAAAATCTGCTGCGGGCATGGGTTTACCGAATAAATAACCCTGCACATAATCGCAATCATAATTGCGTAGAAAGTGCAGTTGTTCAATGGTTTCTACCCCTTCAGCGACGACCGCTAATTTTAAGTTATGTGCCATCGCAATAATGGCAGTCACTAATGCACAATCATCTTCATCTTCAGGAATATCACGCACAAAAGATTGATCAATCTTTAACGTATCAATGGGAAAACGCTTTAAATAACTCAGCGAAGAATAACCTGTGCCAAAATCATCGACAGAAATTTGCATTCCTAATTTTTTTAATGCTTTTAATGTTTCAATAGTATCTTCTGCATTAGGCATAATTAGGCTTTCGGTTAATTCTAATTCTAAGCGGCTTGGATTCATAGATAAATCGGCGATCATTTTCTCAATACTATTCAACAAATCTTCTTGTACAAATTGCCGTGCGGATAAATTGACAGAAACGTTTAGAGAATGAGGATAAATCGACTGCCATTTCATATTTTCTTGACACGCGGTACGCAACACCCATTCCCCAATGGGAATAATTAAACCCGTGTCCTCTGCTAAAGGAATAAATTGCGCGGGAGGCACTAAATTAAAATCAGGACTGCGCCAACGCACCAATGCCTCCGCGCCCACAATTTGCCCCGTGCGAATGTCGAAACGTGGTTGATACCATACTTCAAATTGTTCAAATTCAAGAGCTTGGCGCAATTTATGTTCCATATTTAAACGCGCTGCCGAAGCGGCATTGGCACTGGAAGTATAAAAGCGATAATTATTTCTTCCTTGATTTTTTGCCATGTACATTCCCGCATCAGCATTTTTCATTAAGCTGCCGACATCACGTCCATCTTTAGGATAAATACTAATGCCAATACTGGGCGTAACATATAATTCTTGTTCATGAAAACTAAATGGTAAAGTTAAGGCTTTAATAATATGTTCTGCAACAATGCCAGCATTAGCAGGTTCTCTCACGTTACGCAATAATAACGTAAATTCATCTCCTCCCAAACGTGCCACCGTATCTTCAGGCTGATTTGTACAAGTTAATAAACGTTGTGCCACTTCTTGCAATAGGCGATCTCCGGCGGCATGTCCTAAAGTATCATTAATGTATTTAAAACGATCTAAATCAATGAACAATACCGCTAATAATTCATTATTTTCATCTGCGTGATGAATCGCCTGTTCCACGCGTTTAATAAATAAAGCACGATTAGGTAAATTAGTCAGGGCATCATGATAGGCTTGATAAGTTAATTTTAGATTTAATTTTTTTAATTCAGCCGTTCGATTGGCCACGGTTTGTTCTAAATGTTCGCGGTGTTTCTCTAATTCTTCATCTCGTTGCTCTACCACTTGTAACATTTCATTAAAACCATTGACCAAAATGCCAATTTCATCGTGATGATCAATCGTTGCACGCAAGGCATAATTTTTTTCATGGGAAACGCGATGTGTTAAATCAACCAATGATAAAATAGGACGAGTAATCACGCCCTGCAATGCGGTTGATAATAAAAAGGCAATTAATACCGAAACCAGCACAATTCCAAAAGCAATACTCACGTAAGTGCGAATGCGTTGATATAATAAATTACGGTCTAATAATAAAACAATATCGCCTTGATGTTCATTTTCTGGACTTTGCATGGGCATTGAAAATTGCAAATAGGCGTGAGAATAATAGAATTGATGCGCTTTTATATCGCCTAATAAAGCAGGTTTAGCCGTTTCTTTACGCACATAAGTGGCAAAAGGTTCTGATTGGCGATTAGAAAAAATCTGCGCCATGACGATAGAGTGGTCAGCTTCTAAGGCTTTTAAGGCGTAAGTGGCGGTTTCTGCGTCGTGAAAATGCAGTGCGGATGCGGCACTGCTGGCGGTGATGCGGGTTTTGGTGCGCAGATCGCTGTCCATTGTGGCTTGCAAAGTGAGCAACTCATTGACCATAAACGCCGTGCTGGATAACAATAGCACCACGCTGCTGATTAGCAGCATAATTAAGGTTAATTTATAGCGAATGGATAAATCTTTAAAACGCACCACTTATAATCCTCTGCATGAGATTTATTTTTTTCATTATATCTGGCTTTCTGAATCTTTAATAGACCGTTTTTGCAATTTTTAAAATATTGGCGGTGAAGCGGATATTGGCTTTATCTGCTGATGTTCTATTAATATTAAATTGATTGCCATCGGCATTTAAAAACTCAACCATTCCTCCGTTTTTAGCAAAGTTTTTAGTGCTGCTTACGGTTAAAATACCAGAACCCGCTTGTTCAATCGCGGAATATAATATGGCACAATCATGACTTTGGGGATTGCCGCTAATGGCTTTTGCTTCTAATGCACGTCCTTGAATTTTCTTACCCGCAATCACTTGTTCTAAACGGCTGAGATTCACTTCTTTGCCGATGAGGCAAAACACCAAAGGTTGCTCTGTTTGTGGCCAACGCACATATTGTGCCACTGCGTATAGGGAATCGGCTTTATTGGCCTCTTGCTCGCCATTGACCAGTACCAGCCCCATAATGACCAGTAAAAACAAAGTCCTAAGCCAAAACGTCAGTAAGTTCATGTTAGTCATTATTCTAAAAAATTGATGTTTTCAAAAGAGAGACCGCAGCTTGAAAAACCACTTCCTCTGAATGATTTAAACCGATGCTTAAAATAGATTAAGCAATGATCGGCAAAATTTATTTTACACAGCCTCAACACCAACAACAGTTTTAATCCATCTTAATTTTATACTTAATTGATGGAAAAATGGAGAGGGTTAATTTATTTTTTAAATGTGGGCAATGGCATTTCACTGACTCCACTGTTTTTTATTCAGCGATGATCAAATGTTTCTATTCTTGATCTCTTTGCCACTAAGTAAAATGTGACAATAAGAGTTTCTAGCACTTTAAACGTCTCAACCTCCTCTGTTCTCATTTTTGAAACAAGTAAAGGGGTTTATTGTTACAAAAATGAGACAGTTATTCCATGTATAGGATTATTGACTTATCGTTATTTCTTTGTTTATTGCGCTGTTTTATTGCAGATGCGGTTAAAATTCTCTCCTGTTTCTTTTTAAATACAAAGGCTTGACAAAACACACGGCAACATCTAAAAATAATCCACAAACTCTGCTTTGGCTTGGGTATATTTCTTGCGGATTACTGTGTCACCACCATTTCCTTAAAAAAATTATTGGAATTATCACTCATGACTTCTCCTCTCATTGATAAGTTTAATCGTCAAATCACTTATGTGCGCCTTTCTGTGACGGATCGTTGTGATTTTCGCTGTGTTTATTGCATGAGTGAAAAAATGACGTTTATGCCACGGGCGCAATTATTAACGTTGGAAGAATTAGCCTTAATTGGACGCGCTTTTGTGGAGTTGGGAGTGGGGAAAATTCGCATTACGGGCGGAGAGCCGTTGGTGCGCAATAATGTGTTGCAATTATTTGAATCTTTGGGGCAATTGTCGGGTTTAAAAGAATTGGTTTTAACCACCAATGGTTCTCAATTGCCGCGGTTAGCAAAACCATTGCGCGATGCGGGAGTGAAACGGATTAATATTAGCTTAGACAGTTTGCGTCCTGAGCGATTTCAGCGCATTACTCGCGTCGGGCGTTTAGAACAGGTTTTAAAAGGAATTACTGCTGCAAAAGCCGCAGGATTTGAAAATATTAAATTGAATGCGGTTATTCTTAAACATCGCAATGAAGATGAAATTATTGATCTGGTTAATTTTGCGATTGATCAGGAATTAGACATTACTTTTATTGAGGAAATGCCACTTGGTGCCATCGGTGATCATGATCGGGCAGAAGTGTATTATTCCAGTGATATGATTTATCGGGATTTGTCTAACGTATTCACTTTATTACCGACGGTAGAAAATACGGGCGGCCCGTCGAAATATTTTCGTATTCCTCATGTTAAAACCCGTATTGGGTTTATTTCTCCCCACAGTCACAATTTTTGTGAAAGTTGTAATCGGGTGCGTGTGACGACGGAAGGACGTTTATTACTGTGCTTGGGACAGGAGCATTCGGTGGATTTAAAACGAGTGATTCGCGCTCACCCCAGTGAAATTGAGCCGTTAAAACAAGCGATTATCGATGCAATGGCGATTAAACCCAAAGGACATGATTTTGATTTAAATCGTATTCAGCCCGTGATTTTGCGCCACATGAATGTGACAGGTGGTTGAAGATGACACCCGCGATGTTGAACAATCCCCCCGCCGCTTTTCTCCCCAAAATGACCCAAGCTGGCTTAAAACCCACTTATGCCGTGACCGCGTATGATGAGCGTGGATTGGCGCGTGAGGTGAATATTGCGGGCGAAACACCATTGACTTTATTTGTTGATGGGCGCGAATTGGTCACGTTGATGACGCTGGGAACGTTCCCTGAAGCCTTAGCGATTGGTTATTTGCGCAATCAGCGTTTTATTGAGCGTATTGATGAGTTGGTGGAAGTATGCGTGGATTGGACGCGAGAGCGGGTGGATGTGAAAACGGCACGCGGCATCGAAAATTGGGAGGCACGTTTACAACATCGCACCGTGACAACAGGGTGCGGACAAGGGACAGTCTTCAGTTGTAGTATTAATAAAACCTATGAAATTCATTTGCCTGCGCTGACCTTGACGCAATCTTATTTGTATCATTTACTGGCCTTGTTGGCAGAGTATAACGAAGTGTATCGTCAAGCGGGCGCGGTACATGGTTGTGCCTTGTGTCGAGCGGGGGAAATTTTGGCATTTGTAGAAGATGTTGGACGACACAATGCGGCTGATGCCATCGCAGGCTTAATGTGGTTACATCAGTGGTCAGGACAAGATATGGTGTTTTACACAACAGGGCGTTTAACCTCTGAAATTGTCATGAAAACCGCTTATATGGGCATTCCTGTTTTATTGTCGCGCTCTGGTGTGACGCAAATGGGTTTAGAATTAGCCACCGAAATTGGCGTGACCATGATTGCCCGTGCAAAAGGTCAGCATTTTTTAATTTATAACGGAGTAAAAAATATTATTTTTGATGCCTCTCCTGTTTAAAATGTTTAGCTTATTGCTTTTTAATGTGTGGATGATTGAATAATGAACAGTATGCTTGATTCTTTACCGCCTTTTTTGAACGTCAAGCAAGTTGCAGATTATTTACAACTGCATGAAAAAAAGGTTTATTCTTTATTAAACGAAGGGCAAATTCCTGCGACAAAAGTGACAGGAAAATGGTTATTTCCACGTGAATTAATTGATCAATGGTTATTAGATAATAGTTATGCGGGGGTTTTTGCGGATCGTTTATTAATTGCGGGGGCGGATGATCCCTTGTTGTATCGAATGGTGGCGTTATTAAGTGCAGAATGGCAAGAACAAGCCTTAATGGCACATCATCCCACCCCTGTGCAATGGGGATTGTCGTTATTGGCGCAACGGCGAGTGGATGCGGCCGTGATTCATTGGGGGCCGAGTGTAGAAAGTCATTTACGTCATGCTGCATTAATTCAACAATATCCGCAGCATTCGCAATGGTTAATTATTCGCTTATTTGAACGGGAACAAGGTTTATTATTTTCGCCTAAAATAGCGCATTATGCGCAATTACCGATTGAGCAATTATTGCAAAAATCTTTGCATTGGGTGACACGTCAAGAAGGCTCTGGTACACAATGGTTTTTATTAGAATTATTGGCGCGCTATCACGTAAAATGGGCTGAATTAACGCGCGTCACAGAAGCTCGCTCAGTGCGCGAAGTCGGCGGCTTATTGATCACACAACAAGCCGATATTGCGGTGGGCAGTCGGGCGATGGCGCATGAATTAGGTTTAACTTTTATGGCGTTGGATTGGGAAGCGATAGATGTGGCGTTAAATCGAGGGGTTTATTTTCGGCATTTATTTCAACAATTCTTAGCTTTTTTACAAACGCCCGCCACGCAAGCCCTGAGTCAATCTTTGCGCGGTTATCGTTTAGATCGCTCAGGGAAAATGATTTGGTCGGGATAATAGGGGCTTAATTGGTTTTTGTCATCAATTTTTGCCCGCGCTCAAATGCCGTCAATTTGACACCTAATTTTGGAGAAAATAACCGTTGTATCCACGCAGGTTGAATGATTAAGCGTAGTTCATTAACTGAAGTCAGTGTTTCGCCAGTGTACCACTGATTAATATCCTGTTGAGACAGAATTAATGGATTATATAAAAAACCTGTTTCAGCCATTCGAGGAATAAGACGATGTCTCAATATCTTTTCCTCAGAAGTCTTAGTCTCTAAATACACCTCTGGTAAACGATAGAACGTGGTGTAAATCTTTCCTAGCAAAGATTTATCAATGTCCAATGTTAATAAAAACGGTTGATCCGTCCATTGTTCCACATTAAGCCATTCCCCTTCCTTGATGTCTTGTTCTAATAAAATGGGCGAGGAAAAAGTGCTTTGTTGCTTTGCGATATATTGCAATAATAAATACCCTTTTTCTTCTATAACAGGCTTATAATTTTGCAATAAAATCTTGTAGGACTCTGCGTCATTTAAAAGTGGAAATTGATGGTCTATAGTCTGTAGTTTAAAAATAATAAATTCAGGAGGATTGTTTAAGAAAAATTGTTGGTTAATGTCCATTAATTTTTTCGTATAAACCGTGTAACTTTGAAAAACGGGACGTGGATGCCAATTAAAGTTATTCAGAAAAATAATCATCTGATCCCAAGAAAAAATATCTACCGTAGAATTGGCAATAATTTTACGCATTTCTGGCAATTCATATTGGCTTTTCAAATTATTCCAACTCGATTGATAATGTTGGGTTAATTTAGGTAAGTCTGCTAGTGTGTTTATATTGGTTATGACTCGTCTATTCCACAAACCCAGAAAATTCTCAGCATGGTGGGGAATTCCAAACCCACCAGAAATCAAAACCCCGTACAAAGAAAAAACCACCACGGCATAACGCAACACTCGTTGTATTAAATAAACAATCTTAGAAACATTTGAATAGTCATTCATCAAGAAAACAAGCGTCAGCGCAGTGGGGAAAAATATTAGAACATGAAGACCTTGACGAACAAATCCTGCCTTGAACGCTAAAAATAAACTCAGTAATAGCACTGTTCCAGTCACTAAGGCCGCCATTTTATTGGATTGCGTTGCTATATTCAGCACCACCAATCCCAAAAAGCATAAAAAAATGGCTAACGCATAGAATAATTGAGTCGGTAAATAACCCAAAGACATAGCCTCGCTATAACCCTTTGTGATTTCTATGGAATTAATGATAAAAATTGGGATATTGGCAAGGGATTGTCCTAATATCAGCCATACCAGACTGAATAAAAAAATAAAACTGAGCAGAATCACTAAAGCAATTTTCCAAGAATGCTGCCACCAAGCCATAAAGATAATGCCGGTCACAGCAATTCCAGTCCATACAAAAAAAGTGAATTTCCCCATCCCAATGATAATCAGAGCCAAAAAGGCTAACAATAAACCAAAATAATTTATCCACGTAAAATCATAACGAGTAAGCAAGTGAATGGAAAAAATAAAGATTATATGTAAAGCAAGAAAATATTTAGGCTCTAAATGCCAGCCGAGAGAAACTGTGATCAATAAAACAAAATAAAGTATCTTGTCTAAATCACTTTTAATGAAACGCAAAGCGTATAAAAATAAAATTGACAGACTAAGAGAAATGACGATTTGAAATATTAAAAAACTCTTAAAAAGCTCTGGTAAATAAGCCGAATGAAAATGTTGATGATACCCCAATGGTGCAAAAGTAAATATATAATCCACTCCCGCCTGCCAATGATGAGTAAACGCATACCCCAACGCAGCAGTCCATGATGGATCAAGATTGACATTGGCGGGCTGCCCAAAACCAATCAAAGATAAAAAAATTAGGGTTATCACCCCAAGTGATATGAAATTTTTTTCATTTATCACTTGATTAAGCCACCGCTTATCAAATTGGAACTGATTTGGATGCACAGTGTTATCACTCCGAGCCATTAAAAATGATTTTATTGGAAATCTGTCATCACCCATTCGGACAATGATTAAAATATTCCCACAATGTCAAGGCGGAGTATACCTGATGACCTGATTTGTGGCCAACTCTTTCCGAAATTGACCCTTCAAACCAGATAAAAAAGTAATTGACAATCATTCTTATTTACAACTATACTTGAGTCCAGTGTTGAACTTGAGTCTTGATTCTGGCGGTTTGATTTTCTTTAAGGGGATTGGTCAATGTATATCTGTTTATGTCAGCCTGTCACGGATGGGCAAATTCGAGAAGCAGTCTGTAGTGGTGTGGCGTGTAATGTGCGGCAACTGCAAAACCATTTGGGCATCGCTAAACAGTGTAAAAGATGCGCCAGAGCCGCAAAAGAAGTGGTTAATGAGACCCTACTGAGTCTGGAACGAAATCACCCGCCCACGCACTCTATTCATGCCGTGGCCATGCAGGCTCATCTGGAAAAGATACCCACAACCCAATCCGCCGCAGGATTTTCGTTGTGAAGCATCGTCAAACAAAAACAGGTGAATTTTAGAAAAAACACAAATCAGCTTTAATATTTCAATAACGTGTTTATTTTACATTTTATGCCACAGCCGTTGTGGGTTGAGTTTTTGACTTTTTTCATAACAAAACCCAGCTTGCTCTAACAACTGCACATAAGAGGTTTCTGAACAATAAACCACATCCCATTCTTTTTCTAAATATTCTTTTAACGATCTAACCGCAATCGTGTCAAACGCATTCAACCATTGCAACACGTGTTCTCGTTGTTGATCCGATAAATAGCCTTCAGACCCCTTATAAGCTAATTTCAGTCCGCTTATGCCTGATTTGGCATAAGCGGCTTTCCATTTATCAATAAACTGCACACTACAACCACACACTTCAGCCACCGCCGGGCGAGAATAACCCAATAGGGACATTCTCACCGCTAAAGCCCGTTTCATTTCTCGTCGGTCGCCGGTTTCTTGTAATTCTAAAAGTTCAGGATATTGATTTGCCATTTTTAAATCCATCAAAGTAGAGGTGACAACGTGGAATGTAGCAGCCTTATTTTGTGTTGTCGATAGATTTAAATGGACTTGCAAAAAAACGAGGTAAACTACAATTTAAGTCGCTTGATGATAATCGATTAAGCGTTGCACTTCATGGCGCGATCCAAGAATGACAGGAACACGTTGATGTAAATCTGTTGGCACAATCTCCAAAATGGGTTGACGGCCAGTGGTGCTTAAACCGCCAGCTTGTTCGACAATAAACGACATCGGACTGGCTTCGTAGAGTAAACGTAAACGGCCACCTTTTTCCTTATTTTTAGAATCTAAAGGATATAAAAAGACTCCGCCACGCATTAAAATGCGGTGAATTTCCGCCACCATAGAAGCAATCCAACGCATATTAAAATCTTTATCTCGTGTGCCGGTTTTTCCGGCCAGACATTCGCTGACATAACGTTTAACGGGTTCTTCCCAAAAGCGTTGATTAGAGCTGTTGATGGCAAATTCTTGGGTATCTTCAGGAATTTTGATATTAGGATGGGTTAAAATAAATTCGCCCACATTTTGATCCAAAGTAAAGCCATTTACCCCGTTACCCGTGGTTAAAACCATCATGGTGGCAGGCCCGTAAACGGCATAACCGGCGCAGATTTGTTGCGTGCCGGGTTGCAAGAAGTCTTTGACGGTGGGCTGTTCTACATGATCAGGACAGCGCAAAATAGAGAAAATAGTCCCAATCGACACATTCACATCAATATTTGATGAACCGTCTAAGGGATCAAAAACCAGTAAATATTTACCGCGGGGATACTGTGCGGGAATTTGATAGACATCGTCCATTTCTTCAGAGGCCATTGCGGCCAAATGTCCGCCCCATTCATTCGCCTTTAAAAAGAGCGTATTGGCAATAATATCTAACTTCTTTTGGGTTTCGCCCTGCACATTTTCCTGTTGAGTACTACCCAATACATTGACCAATGCGCCGTTTTTCGTGAGATGGGAAATAGTCTTACAGGCTAACACCACATCGGTAAGCAAGCCGGTAAAATCTCCGGTGGCACCTTGAATACTGCGTTGTTCTTCAATAATAAATTGCGTAATCGTGGTATGATTGGGAAGCATAGGGTCTCCTTATGTGGAATGGCGAATTTATTGCTGTGTTGAAGTGGGCTGTGCTGCCCCGAACGTAGATTAGTAAATCAATAACTTCTAATATTATACTCGCGGCAGGGTATTTTTTTGAATTATAAATATTTATCGTAACGATAAATAATAACTAAGGATATGATTTTGAATTTATTAACGTTATTAAAGTGGTTAAAAATAACTATGATATGGAAATCAATATTAATTGGTTTACTCTATTCTGGAATAATGTCTGCCTCTGCCAACACAGAAGTATCTGAAGATGTTTTATTTTCGATTCAACAATTAATGAGCCAAGCCCAACAAGCCCAAATCAGAGAAGATAATCAAACGGCATTAACTTTACAAAGACAAGCCTCTGAATTATTACAATTGCATTTGCCTGATAGTGCGTTGTTTATGGAAAATAGTTATTTTTTAGCCAAGTTACATTATGATTTAGGCTCTTATGTACAAGCATTAGCCAGTTATGAAAAGGTGAGTGTATTGGCAGGAAAATTAGGAGATAAAGAAAAATTTGCAGCGGCTTTATTAGGGATGAGCATGACGCTGTGGCGACAGGACAATTACCAAGCGGCATTAGAACACGGTTTAAATGCTTTGCGTGCCTATCAAGAATTGGATCATCGTGCGGGAATTGCCGACGCATTGCATAATATAGGAACGATTAATGACATACTGAAAAATTATGATAAAGCCTTAGAATATCATCAACAGGCTTTAGTTTTACGCGAACAATTACAAGATCGCAAAGCAATTGCTGAATCTTTAAATGCGATGGGAATTGTTTATTATTTTTCAAAAAACTATGAAAAAGCGGCCGAGTTTTACGAAAAAACATTGGCCATTCTCATGCAATTAGAAGATGATAAAGGCGTTGCTAAATTGCTTAATAACTTGGGTTTGGTGTATAAAGAGCAAGGTGATTATGACAAAGCGATAAATTACTTTTTTCAAACCCTTGATTATGCAAATAAACTAGGGAACAAATATGAAATTGTCAATGTATCCAATAATATTGGTAAATTATTTATTTTGAAAGCGGATTATGATCAAGCTGAATTATTTTTGCATCGTGCTTTAAAAATTGCAGAAGAGATTGAGGCTAAAGATTTAATCAGAGAAAGCAGTGAATACTATTCTGATTTATTTGTTGCCAATAATGATTATGAAAAGGCGTTATTTTACTTTAAAAAGGCGGCTCAAATACGAAGAGAATTGTTAGATGAAAATCGTGGCAAAGCGATTGCCGATCTACAAACCAAATATGAAACAGAGCAAAAAGCGCAAGAAATTGCTTTATTGCAACGCGAAAATAATATTAAACAGTTAGAATTAGAACGCCAAACTTTATTGCGTAATGGTTTCTTGATTGGTTTTGGTTTTGTTTTACTCATGGCAATGGTGGCGTTTTACTTATATATTGTGAAAAAGAAAGCGCATCATCAGTTGTCGGAATTATACAGTTTAATTTCGCAAGAAAAAGCCAAATCAGATCAATTATTACTGAATATTTTACCCAGTCGTGTTGCCAATGATTTAAAAGAATTTGGCAAAACTGAACCTGAATTATTTGAAAATGTTACCGTGTTTTTTTCTGATATTGTGTCTTTTACCAAAACCTCAGAAAAATTGGATGTAAAAGTATTAATTGAGGAGTTAAATGATATTTTTACTGCCTTTGATAATATTGTGGAACGCAATCATTGTGAGCGAATTAAAACCATTGGTGATGCTTATTTGTGCGTTTGTGGAATGCCTGAGGAAAATCCTCAACATGCTTATAATATTGTGCGGGCAGCGGTGGAAATTATTCAATACATGCAGCAACGCAACGCCCAACGATCTATCTCTTGGCAAATTCGCGTAGGCATTCATACTGGGCCTGTGGTGGGTGGCGTAGTGGGCGTGAAAAAATATATTTATGATGTATTTGGCGACACCATTAATACCACTTCTCGTATGGAAGCTAATTCCGAACCCATGAAAATTAATATTTCTTCCGTCACTTACGCCGCTATTCAAGGACAATTCAAAACCCAAGACCGCGGCGAAATTGATGCAAAAGGTAAAGGAAAAATGCGTATGTATTTTGTAGAAACGGATTCTAATACTGCCCTTCTCAATGTGATGCAACACAACCAGTAATTCTTTTTATCAGAGTTATGAATTTTTTAACGACAACACACGGCAAAAACTGTTAAACTAACCCGTCCGATTATTCTAAATTCAACAACACAACAACCCATTTTTTAAAGGAGCGACCTATGTTTGGCGAACATCATGAAATCGTCAAAGAGTTCCCACAATATCGGGATTCTATTAAGAACTTATGCGAAACAGATCAACATTTTCAACAGATGTATCAAGAATATCATGAGCTTGATGAAGAAATCTTGAAAATTGAACAGAATGTAGAACCTGTCTCCGATGTTTACGCTGAAACACTCAAGAAAAAACGGGTACATCTGAAGGATCAGATTTACCACAAATTGGTGCATCATTCAGCTTAATGGGTTTATTAGTGTAAACGATCTGATAACGGCGACGAGAATGAATGCTTGTCGCCGTTTTTTTTGCCTCTTTTCCGTCTTGAAACGGCACACTTCACGCTTATATACCCGTCAGTTGTCGCTTATTTTGATCATCATTTATACAGGGGGTATTGCAAATGAACGCATCTCGTTTTCGTCACAATCCTTGGACTTTGTTGGATCAGTTATACAAAAACTTAGATCAAAGTTATTCTCATTACCCTGCCGAAGCGGACGAAGAGACTACCGTGGCAACCAGTGCATGGGTGCCTGCGGTGGATATTAAGGAAGAAGAAGACCGTTTTGTGATTCAAGCCGACATACCGGGCGTGGCACCGTCTGACATTGAAGTGACGATGGAAAAAGGCATGTTGACGATTCGCGGCGAACGCAGCATACACACCGCAGAAGAACGTAAACTTTATAAGCGCGTAGAACGCACACGTGGCACATTTTATCGTCGTTTTGGTTTACCCGACACTGCGGATGCGGACAGAATCTCCGCTTCAGGTAAACACGGTGTATTAGAAATCATCATTCCCAAACGACAAGCCGCCCAAACACGCAAGATTGATGTGCGCTCCTGAGTGAGTTTTGTTAAAGTTGTTGTGTAGAAAAAACAGGCCTGGTGGGGATCAGGCCTGTTGTTGTGAGCGAAATTTTTAAGGACAAAATAGCATGATTGATAATGAAGATGTAGAAGACACCAGAGATGATACCGATGATGAAGAAGATTTTCTTTCAGATAGTAATGAACCTGCTTTTGATCCCAGAAAAATCAATATTGCAACGGAACAGAACAGCCTAGCCACTATTGTCATGATGATTAAGGATGGCATTATTGATTTAGCCCCTGAATTTCAACGCAATCCGGGAATATGGACTCCAATTAAGAAAAGTCTTTTAATTGAATCTGTTTTATTGGGAATTCCTATCCCTGCTTTTTATTTTGATACTTCTGAAAGCGGCCATGAATCTGAAAACAGCTATGAAGAAAAGTGGTTAGTGGTAGATGGTTTACAACGTTTATCGGCATTTAAAGAATTTATCATAGATCAAACTTTAGAATTGACGGGATTAGTTTTATTAACGGATTTAAAAGGGCTAAAATATCATCAATTAGAGAAATTTTTACAATTAAAATTAAATCGTTATCAAGTCACCACTTTCTTGATAAGACCCAATACGCCTAAAGAAATTAGATATGACCTTTTTAGAAGAATTAATACGGGAGGATTAGTATTAAATGCTCAAGAGATACGAAACACCTTAAATAGAGGTAAACCCGCCCAGTTTTTAAAAAAATTGGCAGAAGATGCGCGTTTTTCTGCTTTATTTCCAATCAAAAATGACCGCATGGCAGATCGAGAACTTATTTTACGTTATATTGCTTTTTATAATAAACCTTATACAGAATATGAAGCCCCTTTTGCTAAATTTCTTGATAAGGCGATGGAGCATATTTCTATATTAAAACAATCTGAATTAGAGAATATAGAAAATGCTTTTTGGCAAGCATTGCAATTTATAAAAGATGCTGATCTTGATATAAATAAAAAACGACCTAATAAAGCATTGTTTGAGGTGCTTTGTGTTTTGCTGGGAAAATTAAATACAGAAGCATTGTCTAAGCTGAAAAAGAATAAAGAAAACTTTATTAAAGCGTTTAATGACATCAAATCAGACAAAAACAGTGAATTTTATAAATCCACTTATGAAGGAACAGCGAGTAAACCTTCAGTATTGACTCGCTTTAGCACCATTGAAGCATTAATTGAGAAGTATAAAAAATAATGATCCGTTATATTTATCTTAAAAATTTTAAAGCGTTTCAAGAGGCAGAAATTTATCCTGCTGCCCTTAATATTTTCTCTGGCTTAAATGGCATGGGGAAATCTACGTTTTTACAATCTTTGCTTTTATTAAGACAATCTTTTTTACAAAAAACATTGCAAGATAAAGGCCTTTTGTTAAATGGCAATTATTTGAGTTTGGGGAAAGGGAAAGATGTGTTTTCTATGTATCCAATTGAGGATAGTCATATCCTAAAATTTGAAATTGAATGGATAGAAAATCATTTATTAGTCACCGAATTTAAAGCAGATGATGACTCTGATTTGCTGCCTAATGTAAAGATAACGGGGTTATCTGATATAGTATTGCAACAGTCTTTATTTTCTAAGCGATTTCAATATCTTAGTGCAGAGCGAATCAGCCCAAAAAGTTATTTTCCTTCTTCTGCTTATGATGTAAAAGAATTAGGCTCATTGGGAAATCATGGAGAATTTACAGTATATTTTATCGCTGAAAATGAGAGAAAGCCTATTTTTTTAAATGGCTTGGCACATCCTGAAGAAAAATCTTTAGTGCTTTTGGATCAACTTGATGCGTGGCTAAAACATATTATTCCCAGTATCAAACTTAATCCATCTAAATATCGGGAGTTTGAACTTTCTCGTCTTTCCTATATATTTGAAGCAAGTAAGTATGTCACAGGAGAAATGAGACCGACTAATGTAGGATTTGGTGCAACTTATGTTTTACCCATTATTACGGCTATTCTTTCGGCTCAAAAAGGTGATTTATTGATTATTGAAAATCCAGAATCTCATCTACATCCACAAGGGCAAGCTATTTTAGGTAAATTATTTGCCATAGCCGCTAATCAAGGTGTACAGCTTTTTATAGAAACTCACAGCGATCACGTTTTAAACGGGGTACGGGTGGCGACTAAACAGAAAATTATTGATCCTGATGATGTGGGCATTTTTTTCTTTCAAAGAAAAGCAGATTCTGAAGAACATTGCACACAAATTATTCGCCCTTATCTCGATCAAGATGGCCGCCTTGATGAAAGACCTGATGGTTTTTTTGATGAATGGGGTAAACAATTAGATGAGTTGTTGAAATAATTTTATGAGTTTGGATTATTGTATCTTAAACGAATTATCCTATCCTTTTGTCGATCAATATGATGCAAAAAAAGGGCTGGAAACTTTTGTGCGCACTTATCAAAAGATTGGAGAAATTGGATTAAAAACTTTACGTTTGCCTGCTGAAATTAATAGTATTCATTATTTGCCACTTGCGCCTAATTATCTGCTTTTAAATTATCTAAATGATAGTGATGTTAATATTGATATTAAAGATAGAATAAGGGAGATTTTAACAGATGCTCCATTTATTCATGATGATGAATTTGATATAAAAGAAAAAAGTGAAAATTCTGAATTTCGTTTTCAGTTAAATGGAGAATCCGTTATTGCTCAAGGTTTGGGAGTGGCTTATTTATTAGATACTTTATGTTTGAGCTTTAATTCTCAAGAAATATGGGATTGTGATTTTATTTCACTTCTTCGTATTGACTATGAAAAAACAGAACAGGTTAAAGTTAAACATTCGTCTAAACCTGAGCATTTTACCGCTCATAAATCTTACTTTGAACAGAAAAAAAGAGACTCCCTTAAAGAAAGCAAAGAATTATGGCAAAGAAGAGCAGAATTTTTTCCACATCTTGAGTTTCTTAAACAAGTGGAACAACAATTAGAACTTTGTGGTTTATCAAAACATTTTTTTCAGATCATTGAGCGTTTAAAAAAACTGAATAATTATGCAGAAAAATGGAAACAAGAAGGCGGAGCTTATAACAATAAAGTCATAGAAGGATTAGATGTCACTGGTGAATCCGTACCTACATTAAATAAATATGCTGATGAAAGAACATTTAGATTGCCTAATGGTGAAAAAAAAATTTTTGAACAACATATTAAAACAGGTGATTTAAGAATCCATTTTTATCCAGATAATCAAACCCGTAAAATTTACGTGGGTTATATTGGCAAACATCTACGCATCTAGCGAAGATTAATCTTAACCTATTCTTACGTTTCCCCAACAGGACTCAACCCCACCATGCTCACCATTGAACAAGCCATTGCGCACATCACCTCGACCGTACAGCCCGTGCAAGGACAACAACAATTAGCTATACGTGAGGCGTTGGGACGGGTACTGGCAATGGATGTTTACGCACCTATTGATGTGCCTGCGGCGCGGTGTTCGGCAATGGATGGCTATGCGTTTGCGCGTGACTCGCTCCCCGATCAAGGCAGAGCGCATTTACAGGTGGTGGGACAGTCTTTGGCAGGGCATCCCTACACCGAAAAAGTAAAACAAGGACAATGTACCCGTATTTTTACAGGCGGTGTTTTACCCGATGACACAGATACAGTGCTGATGCAAGAAGTCGTACAAAAAGAGGGGGACAAAATTCAATTTGACCTCTCTAATGTGACATTAGGGCAATTTGTCAATGCCGCGGGGAGTGATGTACAAATGGGCAGCTTAATTGTCGCACAAGGTAAACGTTTGACTCCGGCCGATATTGGATTACTTGCGTCGTTGGGTGTACCAGAAGTCCGAGTCACACGACGGTTGCGGGTGGCTTTTTTTTCTACGGGGGATGAATTGTGTGCGTTGGGACAAAAACCGCGCCCCGGCCAAATTTATGACAGCAATCGTTATACGCTTGGTGCGATGTTGCGACGCTTAGGAGGGGAAGTGAGTGATCTGGGTGTCATTCGGGATGTGCCACATGATATTGAACATTGCTTATTGTCCGCAGCAACGCATTATGATGTTATCGTGAGTTCGGGTGGGGTCTCCGTGGGAGAGGCCGATTATGTGACAGAAACACTGCGGCGAATCGGAGAAGTTGCCTTTTGGAAAATCGCCATGAAACCAGGCAAACCGTTGAGCTTTGGGAAAATTAAGGAGGCGATTTTTTTTGGTTTACCGGGCAATCCCGTCGCCGTGATGGGAACGTTTTACCAATGCGTGCGTCCTGCATTACGGCGCATGATGGGTGAAATTGTCTCTCCTCCCGTTCGTTTTCAAGTGCGCTGCGACAGTGTGTTGACCAAAGAGGCAGGGCGCGTGGAATTTCAACGCGGTATTCTCAGTCACGATGACAGCGGCATGTTGCTGGTACGCTCTACTGGACGACAAAATTCTAATTTATTGAGTTCCATGAGTGTTGCCAATTGTTTTATTGTTTTACCTGAAAACTGTACTCGTGTAGAAAAAGGGGAATGGGTTTTAGTAGAACCTTTTGAAGGTTTAGACAGCAGCTATTAATATACCAAAATTATGTGAGATATAAAAACAAATTAAGTTTTAATATCTAGCTAGATATTAGGTATAAGATACTGTTTAATTTTATTAAACTTAAACACTTTACCTGACAAAAAGGTCTCAAACATACTAGTGACTTCTTTAAAGCTTGATAGACGATGAAAATTCTTTCTGACCCAATTCTTACCTTGAAGCCAAATATCCTCGACTGGATTTTGCTCTGGTGCATTGGGCGCAAATCTTAATAAACGAACTTTCCATTCTGATTCTGGAAGTCCCCCATTTAATTTCTCTAAATAAGTTCTTAAACCTTCAGAACGATGATAACTTGCACCATCCCAAATAATCACATGACGGGCTTCTTTATATCTGTAAATGAGCCAGTTAATAAAGTCTATCGTATATTTTGTATCAGCTTTCTTTGCCCTATCTAAAATAAATTCTCCCGTATAAATATTCACCGCTCCATACCACGTTTGAGACGTGCGATAATTACTCATCTTTATTGACGTTCTTTCTCCTTTTTTCGACCAAACATAAGCACAAATATCTCCCCACAACTGATGGCTTTCGTCTTGCATCCAGTACATTACCTCTCCACTTTCTATCTGTTCACGCTCCTTATCTATTAAATCCTTAATCTCTTTTTTTTTAGCTTCTACTTTTACCTCATCTTTTGCCGAATTCTCTTTGTGTGTCTTCTTATAACTTAAATTCGCTTCTTCTAATAATTTAGTATAAGGAGTATTTGAAGAATAGAAAACATCATACTCCTCTTTTAAGTATCTCTTTAGTTCCTCTATTGTTATTGTCTTCTTTTCTTGTATCCAATTAATCACATCTTCTCGTTCACGCGGCTTTAAATACCCTGGCGAGCCTTTATACGCTAACTTTAATCCTTCCACCCCTGACGCTAAATAAATGGCTTTCTATTTATCCACAAATTGCACACTGACACAACACGCTAAAGCCGCTTCCGCACGCACAAAACCAAGCAAAGACATTCTTACTGCCATCGCTCGCTTCACTTCTCTCGCTTCACCTGTTGACATTAACTCTTCTAAATCTTCATATCTCTTGTTCATTATTCTCTCCTATTTGAAAAGTATTATTATACGACTCTGAAAAAATTGGTATAGCAACGTGAAGTGATTCATAACATCCTAACTGCCCGATAATGCGACCATTATCGGGCGAAATCTCAGCGGTACTAATCGTTTTCAGGCAAACGAAACAAGTGGCGCGCAGAAAGCACTAAATCATCTCGTTTATCCGATCCCGCTTGACGCAATTGTACACAAGGCGCGTGTAACAAAGTATTGGTTAATTGATGGGCGAGGTGTTCGATGACTTCATGGGCAGGTTTGCCGTTGTTCAACATTCGTTTGGCTTTGTTGACCAGATCGTTGCGAATGTCGGTGGCGTGATCGCGTAAACGACATATTGTATCCACCGCACTGAGCGAATGCCACCAATCCATAAAATGTACCACTTGAGTGTCAATAATTTCTTCAGCTTGTAATGCGGCTTGGGCGCGAGAGCGGAGATTTTCTTGAATCACTTCGTTCAGATCATCCACTGTATACAAATACACGTCTTTAAGCTCGCCCACCCGTCCTTCCACATCCCGCGGCACTGCAATGTCAACAATAAATATTGGCCGACGTTTACGCGCTTTAAGGGCATTTTGCACTTGTTCAAACAGTAAAACAGGTTCAGGACTGGCTGTAGACGCAATGACAATATCCGCTTCAGCAAGATGATCGGGAATCTCTTCTAAAGTAATGGCGTAGCCCGCGAATTCTTTCGCCAGCAATCGCGCCCGTTCTAAAGTGCGATTGGCGACGACCATGCGTTTTAAGCCATTTTCGCGCAGATGACGAGCGGCCAATTCAATCGTTTCTCCTGCGCCGATCAAGAGTGCGGTACTGGTGTCGAATTGTCCAAAAATCTGTTGTGCCAAGCGTACTGCGGCAAAAGCCACAGAAACAGGGCTTGATCCGATAGCGGTATCGGTGCGCACTTGTTTAGCCACAGCAAAACCGTGTTCAAATAATTTACTCAGGAGTTTACCTGTCGTTTGATGTTCTTTGGCGAGGGCGTAAGCGGATTTCAGTTGTCCCAAAATTTGCGGTTCGCCCAACACCATCGAATCCAAGCCACTGGCCACTCGCAGTAAATGTCGTACCACTTGTTGTTGACTATAGTGATAAAGATAGTCGTTAAGCGTAGTCGGATCGAGTTGATGGTAACGCCCTAGCCATGCCACAAGAGATAAATCATTTTCGGCTTCACTCACCACATACAATTCTGTGCGATTGCAAGTAGAGACAATCACCGCCTCTTCGGCCAAACCTTCTTGAATAAGCTGTTGACAGGCGTTGATTTGCATGGCGGTGGTAAAATTAACCTGTTCTCGGATGGCGACAGGTGCAGTATTATGATTTAATCCGAGAGCGAGTAAGCGCGAATTACGATGTGACATGATGGAATGCGGGTGATTAACACAAGGATCATCAGTAGCGAGTGGCGGAGAAATCGCGGTCAACGCTGAGATTTCGCGGGCGCGGGGCGGCAGGGACTGATTTTTTTTTTCAGTTAAAAAAAATGGCAATGTTTGTTCATACGTCACACAAAATCCTCCCCTTGTTGTGATGATATAGCGATATTAGTATTCATAAAATTATTTTTATTTGCGTTTTTGAGAACAATCTGAACACTAGCAAAAAGCAAATTATAGTTTAAACACATCTTCTAAAGATTGCGCTTCAAACAATTGCAATCCCCACATTTCTAATTCATTATCGCTGGCGTGTTCCAGTTTTGTTTCTACCCAATCAGGTAAAGGATAAAAACGTTTTTCTAATAAACGTCGCAGCATGGCCGATTTACCCAAAACAATGCCGCGTCCTTCTCCAATTTGTATCCCGCGCTCCTCTCCAATTTGTATCCCGCGCTTTTCCCCCACCGAGGTATAACGCTCGAAGATTTCAGCAAAAATCGGATTTTCTTCTAAATCGACGGTGATAGGCATGGTTTTCTCCTTTTTTAACAGGTCAGGTAATTCTTTTGGACGCAAACCCACTAAAATTGCCAACTTTGCTAAAGTATCCGCTCGTTTTTTAGAGGGTAAATAAGCTATTTTACGTAAAACACGTTGTATCGCAGCCTGTTTGTCCTGCAATTGACCCAATAGAGACAACATATTGTCGCTGAGAGAATCACTTTCTAACAAAAGGGTACAATCCAACTCTCTAATATCAATCACTTGATAGCTGTATTTTAAGCAAGGCGTGTCTATTTGTGTTTCAAATAAAGCAGGATTTTTTCCAATGTACAATACAATTTGAGTAGGAATCATTTTGTAGGCTTTACCAATCAAGCCACAATATTCCAACTCTCGCCACAACATCTCCTCATCATTGCCACTTTGTAATTCTAAATGCAACAAAGTACCATCAGCCAAATAAGCCAACAAATCCGCTCGACGCTGCTTAATGCTTGAAAACTCAGCAGATTCTATACGCACCACCTCACTGCCTGCCAACAGTTTAAACAACACATTAACGTCAGGAAATAATTCTTTAAAGGTGACATCATATTTCATTTTATAGTTTGAACACATCTTCTAAAGATTGCGCTTCAAACAATTGCAATCCCCACATTTCTAATTCATTATCGCTGGCGTGTTCCAGTTTTGTTTCTACCCAATCAGGTAAAGGATAAAAACGTTTTTCTAATAAACGTCGCAGCATAGCAGATTTACCTAAAACAATGCCGCGTCCTTCTCCAATTTGTATCCCGCGCTTTTCCCCCACCGAGGTATAACGCTCGAAGATTTCAGCAAAAATCGGATTTTCTTCTAAATCGACGGTGATAGGCATGGTTTTCTCCTTTTTTAACAGGTCAGGTAATTCTTTTGGACGCAAACCCACTAAAATTGCCAACTTTGCTAAAGTATCCGCTCGTTTTTTAGAGGGTAAATAAGCTATTTTACGTAAAACACGTTGTATCGCAGCCTGTTTGTCCTGCAATTGACCCAATAGAGACAACATATTGTCGCTGAGGGAATCACTTTCTAACAAAAGGGTACAATCCAACTCTCTAATATCAATCACTTGATAGCTGTATTTTAAACAAGGCGTGTCTATTTGTGTTTCAAATAAAGCAGGATTTTTTCCAATGTACAATACAATTTGAGTAGGAATCATTTTGTAGGCTTTACCAATCAAGCCACAATATTCCAACTCTCGCCACAACATCTCCTCATCATTGCCACTTTGTAATTCTAAATGCAACAAAGTGCCATCAGCCAAATAAGCCAACAAATCCGCTCGACGTTGCTTAATACTTGAAAACTCAGCAGATTCTATACGCACCACCTCACTGCCTGCCAACAGTTTAAACAGCACATTAACGTCAGGAAATAATTCTTTAAAGGTGACATCATATTTCATTTTAGCTGCACTTTAACGTGACTTGTTACATTTTAAAGACAAACAACTCACGTGCAGCATAGCAGAAAAAGAGATAAATTAATAATCATAACGTAAGCTAAACAACCACGTCCGCGGAGCTTGGGGAGTCCCGATAAACGTTGTGCTACTTTCGCCGCCCGCATGGGTATAGCGTCGATCAAATACATTGTAAATATCTATATTGAATGACAATTGTTCAGCAACCCGCACAATACCAAAATGCACATCCATCACCACATAACCCTCTGATTGTAAATGACGAGTACGGTCATTAGGGTCTAATTTATTGGTATTGGTGTCACCAATCCAATAAATCTTTGGTGTTATAAAATAACGATCTTGATAGCTAAAAGTCGTGCCTAACTTTAACTTATGCTGCGCCACAAAGGGTAAATTACTGGCAATCCCATTAGTACAACAACTTTCACCGTCTAAATAACTGTAACTGCCCCAAAAATCTGCCGCAAATCCACTGCTAAATTTCCGTTGATAATTTAACAGTAAATCAAAACCATATTGCTGTTTTGTGCCTAAATTATCGCGGATAGTCGTGCGTAAAATATGTCCGCCGGGAATAAATTGAATGGGATAATCCGAATTGCGCACTTGAATTAAATTATCAACTTCAGTGTAATAAGCCGCTAATCCCAGTCGTAAATTCTTCTGCAATCCATACGATACACTTAACTCATAATGTCGAGATTTTTCTGGTGCTAAATCAGGATTAGGCGCACGGAAAAAATCACTGATATATTCCCCTTGCGCATTACGTTCCCCAGAGAAACTCCCAAAAGTGGCTAAAGTTTCAAACACCGAAGGCGCACGAAATGCCTTTCCATACAAGGCTTTAAACCATAAATCCTCAGTAGGTTGATACACGACACCCAAGCGCGGATTAATCGTATTGCCATAACGAGAATTTCGATCAAAACGCACCCCGACATTAGATGACCATTGCTCATTCCAACGCGCTTTCCAATCGGCATAAACAGCATAATTACGATATTCATCATCCAAAATAACAATAGGCAATTCATCATTGGTATTAGGATAATATAAATGTTGCTGATCAAC
Organism: Thioflexithrix psekupsensis; assembly: GCF_002149925.1. NCBI lineage: Bacteria > Pseudomonadati > Pseudomonadota > Gammaproteobacteria > Thiotrichales > Thioflexithrix > Thioflexithrix psekupsensis. The sequence goes on from NZ_MSLT01000023.1 coordinate 781,910, forward strand.
ACCGACGCGAGGATTATAAGCAGAAGGTAAATCTGCTGTGCGCGGCAAAGAATAAAATTCTTCAAAACTGAATCCGCTCACCAAACGATGATCGTCGTTAATTAAATAGTTGAATTGCTGTTCAATACTGCGTTTATCGCCTTCCGAATACTTATAGCCCGAATCAAAATGAGTAAAAATATTATTAAAACGAGATTGCGGCGAGGCTTTAAATGACGCATATTCTAATCGAGTTTGACTGCTTAAATGATCATTAAGCGTTTTATTATAATTTAAATAGACCGATTTTAAATCAGTATTCCATTGCGCATCATGAGAAAATAAAGTCGTCTCTGGCCGCACGCCAACACTGGTTAAACTACGAAAAAATGAACCCTGATAACCTAATGTTAAAGATTTCGCCAAGACTAATTTGGCAAATAAACTTTGACTGTCAATATCGGCTAAAAAAGGCTCTCGCTGCGTTGCTGGCGTAATGATTTCACCATCAAATGTTTTGACATCTTTTGCTGCATAATCTTCTGGATAATAACGCGGTAAATCAGCGGTGTCACTGTGGTGCTTATGTGCGCCGACCACCAATTCCACATTTTCGTGTAATTTCTTTCCCGCGTGAACCGTTAAATGGCGATAATTGTCTGCGCCAAATGTGCTAATTAAACTGACTCCATCTTTTTGATTAGCTGTTTGAGTAATAATATTAATAACACCACCAAATGCGTCCGCCCCATAAACCGCTGCCGCAGGGCCATATAAAATCTCAACTTGTTGCGCATGGTATAAAGGAAAATTTTCCGCCACCGCAATCAATTCTCCCGTTGGAGAATCAATACGCACGCCATCTTGCAAAATTAAAAAACGATTATTTCCCTGATGTCCCCGAATTGAAATATTATGATAACGTACATCCTCTACCCCGCGCTGCACATCAACGCTCGGTAAATCTTGTAATAAATCAATTAAATTCACATAACGTCGATTTAAAATTTGCTGACGAGTAACCACAATCACTGTGGTGGGTGTATCAGTAATTTTTTCCCCAATACGCGACGCAGTGACAATAGGAACATTCAATAATTCATCCAATGATAATCCCAATAAATGACCAATTTGTTGTTCCGATTGCGCCAACGCGAGCAAAGGATAAAAATAAAGCCACTGACTAAAGAAAAAAATAACCGTAAAATAACGAAAGTGAATTGTTCCGTTCATGTTATTTTGTAACCTCTATTATTTAAATTTTTACGATAAAACCAGTATAGACAATTTTTAATTCATTTAAAACTGAAAACGCGCTTATTCTATCGCTAGAATATGTCGATTTAAAGTAAACTTATTGAGTAATACTTTATTAAAGGGCGACCATCTAAAATCTTTCAATAATATTTTTGTAAAACAAAACCACAAAACAACCTGAATTTGGTAAAATAACGTAATATTAAAATAAACCCGTGATAGATGTTAATTTTGTAACGCAATAAGCGATGACCTCGTTTTCATGACCCGCATTAAGCAATGAGCGCAAACACTCCTAAACAACAGCCCAACTTACGTACTAGAATGACCTATATACCGTTAAAATATACGCTAATGGGATCATTCTTGCTGCTCATTATTCCCATTTTAATTGCTATGTCCGTTTCGGATTATTTAAATGCTAAAAATGACTTAAAAAATGCTTATCATATTCTACAAAAACAAACTGAAAATAATATTATTAATGCGATTAAATTAGTCGATGCGGGAACAAAGGTATTAATTCGCTTTTTAGATAAAGAAATGGAAGAGGCATTTAAACCTTTTCGAGCGGCCTATATGGCGGCGGGTAATGATCCCGAAAAAGTTGATTTAGAAGCCTTGAGAGAAAACATGGCCAAACAAATGCGTTTTGATTTGGGCGATGGAATGGATTTATATATTATAGACCCTCAAGGTATCGTACGTTACACCACGTATAAAAAAGATTTAGGCTTAGATTTTAGACAATGGCCAGAGTTATATGAAGGGTTGCAAAGAGCGTTAATGGGCGGGGGAGAAACTTTTGTCAGTGGTGGTCTTTCTACCGAAGCCAATACAGGTATTTTGCGCACTTACGCTTATATGGCCAGTCCTGATAGTCGTTATGTTTTAGAATTGGGCTTAAAATCTAGTGATTTTGCCAATCTGATTGGAGAATTAGATTTAATTAAAATTTCAGACCGTTTAAAAACCTTAGACCCTTCATTAAATCAAGTGCGTATTTTTAGCCGTCATGGTCACGTATTGGGCGACACTACCGCAGAAATTGATGATCACACGAAGGGAATTATTCATCAGGTTTATGAAACCCGAATGCCAGTAGAAATAATCAGTGAGGAACGGCGACGCATTACTAATTATATTTTTGTTAATTTACGCGATGAAAATTTAGATTTAGCCTCCGATCCTAGCAAGGTGATTGAACTCACTTATAACACCAAATTAATTGATGAAAGTTTGCAGCGTGTGGCTAGTTTTCATTTTGTGTTAAGTGTAATTGCAATGGCATTAAGCATTATTTTTACTTTTTTCATTTCAGCGTGGATTACTCACCCGATTCAAAAATTAGTGGATGGGGTTAATATTATTGCTAATGGTAATTTAGAGCATCCTATCGAAGTAAAGACTAATAACGAACTAAAGTTATTAAAGCACAGTATTGCGATTATGGTCGATAATATGTCGGCTTATATTCATCAAATTCGTCAACAAAACTTAGATTTAAAAGAACTAGATAAATTAAAAGATGATTTTTTATCCAATACTTCTCATGAATTGCGCACGCCAATTAATGGGATTATTGGCATTGCGGATTCTATGATTGACGGTGCTGCGGGCAAATTACCATCTGCAGCGATTGAAAATTTATCGATGATTGTATTAAGTGGTCGGCGTTTATCCAATTTAGTGAATGATATTTTAGACTTTTCTAAATTAAAACACAAAAATATAGAATTGCAAATTAAACCCATTGACATCAAAATTGTTATTGACGTGGTGGTGACTTTATCGCAACCTTTAATTGGTCATAAAGAATTGAAATTAATCAATCATATTAAAGATGTACCGCCTGTTAAAGCCGATGAAAATCGTTTGCAGCAAATTTTGCATAATTTAATTGGTAATGCTATTAAATTTACTGAAATTGGTACGGTTGAAATTGATGCAAAAATTCAAGGGGATTTTTTGCTCATTACCATTAGAGATACGGGCGTGGGCATTCCCAGTGAACGTTTGGATCGGGTTTTTACGCCTTTTGAACAAGCGGATGGCTCTATTTCACGGCAATTTAGCGGCACGGGCTTGGGTTTATCCATTACGAAACAATTGGTGGAATTGCATGGCGGAGAAATTCAAATTCAATCCACTTTAGGGATTGGTACGCGGGTTAATTTTACGTTGCCTTTATCTAAAGGCGTATTGGTGGATCGCTCTTCAATGACGCTATTGCAGCGTATAAAAGACACTGAAACTCAAATGCAAGCCCCATTGGTAGAAACCACAGAAAATCATAAAGAATTTTCTAAAGAAACATCAGGAATTCATTCAACGATTGAATCTGCTTTTACTCATGAACAAGATGTGTTATTGGTGGATGAAACAGAAGATATGGCTTTATTATCTCGTCAATCCCAACGAGAAACTTTTAATGTCTTAATTGTCGATGATGATCCCATCAATTTACAAGTCTTAGAAAATCAATTAAAACTGGAAAATTATGCCGTCACTCGTGCTTCTGATGGAGCGAGTGCTTTGGAAGAGGTTAGATCAGGTAAATCATTTGCGATTATTTTACTTGATATTATGATGCCTAAAATGTCTGGGTTTGAAGTGTGTAAAATTATTCGAGAAACACATCCTGCCACGCAATTACCAATTATTATGCTCACGGCTAAAAATCAAGTTTCTGATTTGGTAGAAGGCTTGCAATCAGGCGCGAATGATTATTTAACGAAACCTTTTTCTAAAGGTGAATTAATTACCCGAATTAAAACCCATGTCCATTTATCACGAGTTAATATTGCTTACAGTAATTTTGTGCCTTTAGAATTTTTAAAGTTATTAGAAAAAGAAAGCATTATTGATGTGCGTTTGGGCGATCATGTGCAGAAACACATGGCGATTTTATTTGCAGATATTCGCTCTTTCACTACCTTATCTGAAAGCATGACTCCTAAAGAAAATTTTGATTTTATTAATGCTTATTTAGGGCGAGTTAGTCCCGTGATTCGGGATCATCATGGCTTTATTGATAAATATATTGGTGATGCGGTGATGGCTTTATTTCCAGAAAAAGCCGATGATGCGGTGCAAGCGGCTATTGAAATTCATAGGCAATTAGATCGCTTTAATACTTATCGTATTGAACGCGGTTTGCCTTTGGTTAAAGTGGGTATTGGCGTGCATATTGGTACGTTAATGTTGGGGACAATTGGCGAAGAGAAACGCATGGAAGGTACGGTGATTTCTGACGCGGTTAATTTAGCGTCTCGTTTGGAAGGATTAACTAAACTATATGGAGCAGCTATTATTATTAGCGGCGATATTATTGCAGAGTTAGAAGACCCCTCTTTGCATTATTATCGTTTCTTAGGCAAAGTATTGGTGAAAGGCAAGCAAGAACCCGTGCATATTTTTGAAATTGTCAATGCTGATCCCGAAGAAGTCATCGCGAAAAAAATGGAATTAGAGCAAGAATTTGGTCATGCCATTGAACTTTATTATGAACAACGTTTTCGTGCCGCAGCGCGTCAATTTCAACAGATTGTGGCGCAATCACCGCAAGATCGAGCAGCGGTGTTTTATTTAGAACGTTGTCAATATTATTTAGAACACGGCACCCCCAGCAATTGGGCGGGGGTGGAAATTTTATTGGAAAAATAAACCAATCACGGTTAATGAGGTCATTTGTGAAACGCCACTTTTATTTTATTTTGTTTTTTTTAAACTGGATATTTATAAATCATAGTTTTGCGGATAATTCTAATGTATCTTCAGAAGAATTATTACCTGTTTTACCTGAATTAAAAACAGATAAAACGCGCTTATCTGCTTTAGCAACTGTTTATGTCAATCGCTTTATTATTGAAGGCAATCAAGTTTTTACTGAAGAAGAATTGCAAACTTTATTGCAACCTTATCAAGGTCGCTCTATCAGTGCTGAACAGTTACAAGAAGCCAGAACGTTATTAACGCATCATTATATTAATGCAGGTTATATTAATTCAGGCGCAATTATTCCCGATCAAAAAGTGGAAAATAGCGACGTGGTATTAAAAATCATAGAAGGGCGTTTATCCGAATTAACGATTTCAGGTCATGAGCGTTTAAATTCTGCTTATATTCACAGCCGTTTAGCTTTGGCTGAAAATGAAGTGCTAAACATTAATAAATTACAGGAAAAACTACAGTTATTACAACAAAATCCTTTATTACAACGGATTAATGCGGAGTTAGGACCTGGGGTCTCTTTAGGTGAAGGGGTTTTAAATGTAAATGTGAAAGAAAATCTCCCTTATCAATTCACCATGAGATTTAATAATCATCGCTCGCCAAATATTGGTTCTTATCGGGGTGAATTAGAAGGCATTCATCGCAATGTAACTGGCTGGGGAGATCGTTTATATGCCCGCTATGGTTTAACTCAAGGCTTAAATGATTATGCCATAGAATATGCGATTCCCCTCAATGCACATGAAACCACATTAGGCTTTTATTTAGAACGCAGCGATTCGCGTGTTATTGATGAACCTTTTAGCCAATTAAAAGTAGAAAGTCGTGCTGATACTTACGCCCTTAATTTACAGCATCCTTTTTACCGCACGCCTAATCGTACTTTAAACTTGGGATTAAAATTAGAACGTCGAGAAAGTCAAACCTTTTTATTAGACCGTCCTTATCCTTTTTCTCCGGGAGTGGGTTATGATGGTAAAAGTGAAATTGCGGTGGTGCGATTTTGGCAGGATTGGTTAGATCGCAGCCGCACTCAAGTGATTGCAGCGCGCTCTAGCTTTAATTTTGGCGTGGACGCATTTGGCGCAACCATTAATCACGATAACAGCCCAGACAGCCGATTTTTTACGTGGTTAGGGCAGTTTCAATGGGTGCGCCGTTTGGATTTATTAGAAAGCCAGATTTTATTTCGCACCGATTTACAATGTGCGAATGAAGATTTATTGCCATTAGAGAAATTCTCTGTCGGTGGTGCATCCAGTGTGCGTGGTTATCGAGAAAATGAATTAACCCGCGATAATGGTTTAATTATGTCATTAGAATGGCGTGTGCCTTTAACGCGCTGGCGTGTGCCTTATTTAAGCCAAGAAAGCGATGATGGTTTATTGCAATTGGCTCCTTTTTTCGATTATGGTCGCGCTTGGAATTCTGACAACGATACGCCTTTTCCTAAAGATATTAGCAGTGTGGGTTTAGGTTTGCGTTGGAGTCCCAGTCAAAAAGTGTGGGGCGAAGTGTATTGGGGGAAACCTTTACGCCATTTACCGGGTTCAGGAGATTGGCAAGATAAGGGTTGGCATTTTGAACTTAATTTTCAACTTTAATCACCGAGGATTTATGAGTAATCAACATTTATTGCAAATTGACGAATTATCGGAAAAATCAGTGGTGGATTATTTGCGGGTTCATCCTGAATTTTTTATGAATCACAGCGAATTATTAACCAAAATGGTGATTCCACATCAACGTGGCTCTGCCGTTTCTTTAGTAGAAAAGCAATTGATGGTGTTGCGGGAAGAGAATCAACAATTACAACGCCGCTTAGAAAATCTCATCGTGGTTGCTAAACAAAATGAGCAATTGAATAAGCGAATTCAACGCTTATTGGTCTTTTTAACGGGCGTAAATAGTATTGATGAATTTTTTGATACTTTATATGATTCGTTGCGTAATGAATTCAATACGGATGCGGTAGTGGTGAGAATGTTTGAAATGGCGAATCCCATTCTTGCAGGACGTGCAGAATATGTGGAATATGATGCGCAAGTTTTTACTTTATTTGAAAATTTACTGAGTACGAATCGCCCCGAATGTGGTCGTTTATCCGCTGGGCAAATGGAATATTTATTTCCCAATCAAGGCATTACTTCAGCCGTCATGATTCCCTTAGGTATTCCAAAACCGCAAGGTGTGCTGGCAATGGGCAGCCGCGAGGTGTCGAGATTCCACGCAGGAATGGCGACGGATTTATTAAAATATATGGGAGAATTAGTCAGTCAATTACTGCGTTCATGGTCAAAATAAAATGATCTTAATGCGTCCTTTTTCTCAAGTGACAATACGGATGATATTATCATGTTGACAATAGCGGTTATTAATCAAAAAGGAGGCGTAGGAAAAACCACCACTGCGCTGAATTTAGCCCATGCTTTAGCCCTAATGGGGCATTCTATTGCGGCGATTGATTTAGACCCGCAAGGGCATTTGTCGGCGGCTTTGGGCGTGCATGATACGACGTTGGCGGGCATTGACGTGGCGTTGTTGGAGGAAACGCCTTTGGTGGTGCAGCCTGCGCGCCCTCACCTGCAATTGGCGGTGGCAGGCGCACGCTTGGCTGAAGTTGAGCAGCGGGCTTTGCCACGAGATCGCTTGCAAAAAGTCATTCATCATGCTTTTTCAGGCGATGCAGAGCCGACAGCGGTATTTATCGATTCGCCGCCTTCTTCTGGTTTTTTAGTGGTGAGTGCATTAGCGGCAGCGGATACTATTTTAATTCCTGTTTCGGGCGATTATTTAGCCTTGCATGGGCTGTCTTCATTAATGGCGACATTGCAGAATTTTGAAGTGACATTAAATAAAAAGATTCCTTTTTGGATTGTGCTTACTCGTTATCAACAACGACGGCGTTTAGCCCGCGAAGTGCAAGCGCAATTAGCGGCTTATTTCCCCGGCCGAGTATTGGCTACACCGATTCGAGAAAGTGTTGCATTAGCAGAATCTCCCAGTTTTGGAAAAACTATTTTTGAATATCGCAAACAAAGTTTAGGCGCAAAAGATTATCGTCGTTTGGCTGAAGATTTATTACAACGGAGAACATGTTAAATGGCTAGAAAAAAACAATCCCCCCCAATGGGACATAATCCACTGGCTTGGTTGGCTGAAAATGAAACTCATGCAACAACCGCTAATCATCAAGAAATAACAACAGAGAATAGTCCGTTAGAAAATATGCTAGAATCTCCTGTAGAATCTGCGATTGATGCTGCTAATGCAACGGAAAATCAGCCCACAACGCCTTCTCCCATTTCCATAGAAACTGTGGAGAATAAAGGCTGGACAACCATTACATTACCTGCGGTATTAACTTTATCAGAATTAAGCGCATTTCACGCGCAATTAACCGCTTTAATTGGGCGACGCATTCGTTTATCAGGTAAAGAAGTGACGCGCATTGATACCGCCAGTTTACAAGTGTTATTAATTTTAATGCGAGATGCAGAAACAACGGTGGGTTGGTTAGATGCTTCGCCTTATTTATGTCAAGCGGCGCATATTTTGGGATTAACTCACGAATTAAATTTAAGCGAATTTAACAGCTAATTAGCCATTATGAAAACCATTAGAGAGCAAATTATTGAACGGGTCATGACGCAATTAGAAAGCATTCACGTAGACAACGGCTACCATAATATCATTGGCAGCGGTCGCGTGTTTCGTCATGAGCCGATGGTGGCGCGTTTTCAAGCTCCCTCTGCGGTCGTGTGGGAATTAGCCGAACAACGCCATCGTAATCGCTTTGGTGGTACAGTGCGCACGCTCACCATCAAAGTAGAAGCCATTGTAGAAGTGTTGGATCAAGAACATCCCGTTGCCGTAAGTAATATGTTACTAGGTGATTTAGAGCGGGTGTTAATCATTGCCGACACATCGCTAGATGAATTAATTGATGATATTCAAGATGTTGCTGCTTATATCGATCAAACCCCTTTGCAACGCCACCTCTCCCTTCTTAATACAGATGCTTCACATAATGCGCCTTCGGATGTGATTCAATTTCCTCAACAACGCGCTTTTGCTATTGCTGCGATTGATTTTGAAATCACTTATACCACCGAATGGGGTAATCCGTATTTAAAATAAAACCGTCCAATCGTAAAAAATACCCGCTCATTTTTGCCGTCCTCGCCAAAGGTGTCAAAAAAACCATCAGACCGCTTTTGGGGTAAAATCCCACTATTTTACTATGGTTTAAAAAATCCAATTCTTAAAAAAACTTTTAAATTCAAAATATTAGAAGTAAAAATTTCAGGTCATAAGCGCACCGAATTTTGCGTATTTTCAGTCAATAGCCTGATGAAGATTCGACACCTCCCCCCCCCAAGAAGACGGTAGAACAATATCAGGGGGAATCGTTGCACAATGCGTTCACGTGATTTGTACACTCAAAACTTGATTTTTATTTATTTATGAGTTATTCCATTAATGGAAAAGTTAATCGGTAGGGGAAAAATGATGAAAAGTTTATTTATGTTGATTGCATATAGCTTATTGGGATGTAGTTTTTCCATTGCCCAACTGCCCATGACGGGACAAGAAAGTCAACCCGTGCAAGTGCTTGAAATGTTAAAGCAATTAGAATTATCCCAGTTGGTAGAAGTGAAAGTAAAAACCCAGCGTCACCCTTCAAACCTCGATGCCTGTCAACAGGAGGCAGGGGAGTCGCCGTCTACGGAGTCAGAAACAGTGACGTGTCAGCTTCCTATTGAATCGGCATTTAAGCACAGTTCTATGCGTTAAATCATGCTAATCATGAAAAATAATTAACACTGTGCTTATCTGTTTATTAAAGAAAAATAGAGCAAATAATGTCTGTCTACGGCAGGGATCATTATGGCTTTTTTTTCCTGCCGTATTAATGGGTTGTTTTATGAAAGTAAAGCGCGTGTTTTCTCTTGATTTGAACTGACCAATTGAGTCAATCGTTTTTCCTTATCAGGAGTGAGCAATTTTAATTCCAAAACCTTACCCAATCGCGCCATTAAAAATAAATATTCCGTCTGAGGAGCTAAAAAGCTCATCCATTTTTCCGCCTCTTCAGGATAAATGCGAATTCCATTGATCGCTAATAATTCGTCTCCCGCATTTAAGCCACTGTTCCACGCCCACGCATTGCGCTGCACCGTTTTAAGCATTAATCGCCCATTGACCGCTTCTATTTTACAGCCTAAATCCAGTTCTTTGGCTTCTTCCCATTGTGCCGCAATAGCCATGATTTGGTAAAAGCTGAGAAAATCAATATCGTCTGTACCATAAATCCAATTCGTGATTTTTTGACGCATATTCGCATCGGTTAAATCTTCAATAATGGCTAATACTTCCTCACTGTCCATTCCCTGTTCAGGATTATCACAATAACGTTGCCATAAACGCAAAATAAAATCATCAATACGATGCCCATAAGTCAATAAAACACAATGCAATGCACTAAACAATAAGCCCCCTTTTAAATAATAACTTACCGTAATATTTGCAGTATTTTCCTCAGGGCGATAAAATTTAATCCACGCATCATAAGAACTTTCTGCTAATGACTGCACATTGCGCCCATAAGTCGCATAATAACGCTGTAAATTGTCTTTTTGTATCTCCAAATATTCCTCTATACTACACAACCCCGAACGCAGCACAAATAAATCATCCATAAAGCTGGTTAAACCTTCGGCTAACCATAACATATCGGTATAATTTTCTTGTTGATAATCAAAAGGGCCTAATGCGCGAGGACGAATTCTTTTCACATTCCACGTATGAAAATATTCATGTGCCACTAAACCTAACCAACGCACATATTCTTTTCTGTTTAATAAAGTGCGACCATCAAATTGCAACACTGTAGATTGCGCATGTTCTAAACCACCAAATAAAGCAGGTACAAAATGCACAATAAAAACATAGTGAGAATAAGGCGGATCAGACATTAACGCCAATTCCGTTTTCACTAAGGTTTCTATATCTGCAATTAAGGTGTTAATGGGTAAAAAAGATTTACCATAAATAGCCACTTCATGGGTTTTATCTTTTACCTTAAACGTTTCACAAAAATGATTGCCTAATTCTAAGGGAGAATCAAGCAATTCATCATAATCTTTTGCGCTAAAACACCATTGATTATTTTCTTTATATTTCAGCGTTAAAGCAGTAGATATTGTTTTCCAATGTTCGGGACAATCAAGGTGTAAATGAATAGAGCTAACCGATTGATTTAACACACCAATCCATAATGTTGGCCCATGTAAAAACGCATGTTCGCTGTCCACATGAGAAGTTCTCACGGTTAATTCATGACAATACACTTCATAAGATAACTGAATCGATTGAACATTTCCCCACTCCCAATGCACGCGCCATTGGGATTTATTGGTTTTCTCTACCATTAAAGCATTACGATCTTGATCATAGCCTTTCATCACCGCAATATGCCGACTATATTCCCGCACTAAATAAGACCCCGGTGACCAGACAGGCAAAAAAATATCAAGATAATTCTGTTTCTCCTCAAAATCGGAAAGAAAAACATCAACAGTGACTAAATGCGTGTGCGGTTGTTTTAACTGCGCGAAATAATTTATTTGCATGAGATAATAAGCCACTCAATAGAAGATAAATCAAGAAAAAAGAAATCTTTTTAAGCCTGTTCATTAAACATGACTTTAACACGACAATTTTCACACATTTGCAATTTTCTAATCCCATCGCCTTGAAACATCCAATGATCTTTCAATTTACTCTGCATTCGATTGATCATTAATTGGGTGGCGAACGGTTTACCGCAGTCAATGCAGTGAAACGGTTGAGTTTCATTTATGATACGTGGAGTCATACGCAATTCGGAGGAAAACAGGTAACGCGCCGATAGCGTAATCGCTTCTTCGGGACAACTGGCTTGACACAATCCACACTGCACACAAGCCGATTCGTTAAACTTTAACAGCGGCACTTCCCCCCCGTCTGACAACGCCGCACAAGGACACTGTGACACGCAAGCCATGCACAAAGTACAACGCAGCACATCCACTTGAATTTCACCAAAAGGCGCGCCCTGCGGTAATGCCACTTCAGACGGATGCTGTTTTGCCTGTTGATATAAATGGGTAATGGCGAGACGTAATAAAGTACGTTTTTCATTTAAACCCGCATAGGTCACTCGCTTAATGTTAGGCAAAATAACAGGCTCTTGTAAATGGGTAGATAATTGCATTAAATCATTTTGCCATAGTTGTAATTTTACCATGGCGACAGGATAACCCATTGCTGTTAATAAAGGTTGAATATAACTGCATTGTTTATTTAAAACATCAATAACCATCGGTGTGGTTTGATCATCACTCAGTAAAATAATTTGCTGCGCCCCATAAGCTAAAGTAGACAGCATTAAATCAATGCCCACCGAGCCAATTTCAGCCACCGCAAAAGGTAAAAAATAAGGCGGTAATAAATTAGTTAATTCTGCCATTGATTCGGCTTTATCTCGGCTGTAAAAAATAACACGGGCTTGTTCTCCACCGTGTTCAAAAAAAGTGCTTAATAATTGACGTAACTGATTTAATGTATCGGCTAAAGAAGGGTAATTATAAGTTAATGCGCCTGTGGGACATACGCTGGTACAACTGCCAGCACCTTGACATAAATGCGGATTCACCGCAATGTGTTCACCTTGCGATTGAATCGCCTCCGTTGGGCAAGCCGTTAAACACAAGGTACAGCCCACTTGACCGCTGCGGCCGTGGGCGCAAATATTGGGATCGTAATTGAAAAATTTGGGTTTATCGAATTGTCCCATCATATCGGGCAATTCTTGCAATAAAGCAGCAACAATCGCCTCATTGCCATTAGGCGCGTAATAACCCACGGGGAAAATTTCTTGTTTTAAATGAGGAGGCTCTGTTAAGTCTAAAATAAGATCAATAAATTCATGATGTCCGTTAAATAAAATGGCAGGATTATAGGCTTGATTATTTACCATGAGTTCAACATAATAATGACCTAAATAACCAGAAATTTTCTGTACTTTTCCACGAGTCATAGGAATCGCAGACATTTGCACATAATCATTAGGAGAATGCTCAGGTAAAATGATAGCGCATTCCAAATAAAGACTAAGCTGTTTTGCCAATGGAATCGCTTGATCGACTGTACCAATAATCAGTAATTTACCACTCGATTGATACGAAACCAATGAGGTAGCCGTAGGAATAAAGGCCTGACTGGCTTTTAAAGCGGCCGTACGCGCCTGTGATAAAGTAGAAGAATCAATCGTCATGGTTTAAATTTACTCCTTTTATTGGTGGCAATGGAACGGCTATTGTAGCCATTAAATTCACGTAAAATCAATCCTAAAAAATAGGTGGAAATTTGTCATTCAAACTAAAAATATCTGAGTAAACCCCTTTACTCATTCGTAAAAAGTTTACATAATAAATCTTCTTCATTAAGCCACTTGATTAAAAAATGAACACAAAAAATCATTCGATTAAAAACAAAATTCTGATTGTCGATGATCAACAAGTTAACTTACGGGTGCTGAGTTCCCTATTAACATCGCAAAATTACCACGTTATTACAGCCTGTTCTGGGCGCGATGCGATGACTTTGTTACATCAACAATCGGTTGATTTAATTTTATTAGATGTCATTATGCCAGAAATGGATGGTTATGACATTTGTCGCTATTTAAAAAGCAGTTTAAAAACTAAAAATATTCCGATTTTATTTTTAAGCGGATTAAGTGATGCCGATGATAAAATAAAAGCCTTTTCTTTAGGGGCTGTTGATTTTATTACCAAACCCTTTCAAGCTGAAGAAGTATTAAGTCGTATTGAATTGCATTTACGAATCAATCAATTACAACACCAATTAGCCGATCAAAATCAACAATTACAACAAGAAATCTTTAAACAACAACAAGTCACCGCGGCTTTAGAAGAAAGTCAACGTGCCATGAAAACCTTATTGTCCAATTTACCGGGCATTGCTTATCGCTGCCAAAACAATTCTCGCTGGACAATGGAATATGTCAGTGAAGGTTGTTTAGAAATGACAGGTTATCCGCCAGAGGCTTTTATACGAGATAAAGAATTGTCATTTTCTCAAATTATTCATCCTGATGATTTGCAAATAAGATGGGAAATTACTCAAGAAAAATTAGCCACAAAACAAGCCTTTCAATTAACTTATCGCGTTTTAACCAAAGAAGGACAAGAAAAATGGTTGTGGGAACAAGGGCGAGGCGTTTACGATAAAGAGCAGCAATTGGTGGCATTAGAAGGATTTATTCAAGACATCACAGAACGCCGCCAGGCGGATTTAGCGTTGCAAGCTGCTAAATTGCAAGCCGAAGCGGCAAATCACGCCAAGAGTGCGTTTTTAGCCAATATGAGTCATGAATTTCGCACGCCTTTGAACGGCATTTTAGGCTATACGCAAATTCTTGCTCATGACGACAATTTAACTACGGAACAAAAACAAGGGATTGAAATTATCGAGAAAAGCGGACAACATTTGTTGACATTAATTAATGATATTCTCGATATTTCTCGTTTAGAAACGGGAAGAATTACTTTAAATCCCAAAGAATGTCGTTTAATTGATTTATTGCGTGAATTAGCAGATTTATTTAATTTGCAAGCCACAGAAAAAAATATTGCTTTTATTTATCAAAAATCGCCAGATATTGCTTTTCCTTCCGAAGTGATGGCTGATGCTAAACGATTGCGCCAAATTTTGTTAAATTTATTGGGAAATGCCATTAAATTTACTAAAAAAGGAACGATAAAATTCACAGTTTATTATTATGCTCAACATTATTTTACTTTTCAAATTCAAGATACGGGTTGTGGTATTGCCAGTGATCAATTAGAACATTTATTTACTCCTTTCCAACAAGATACGCAGCAAGGTGGCACGGGTTTAGGTTTAGCCATTAGTCAGCGTTTAGTGAAAATGATGGGGGGAGAATTGCAAGTTAAAAGTGAATTAAATCAAGGCAGTGAATTTTGGTTTACCATTCGTTTGCCTGTGCTTAAATTGGATCATTCTTTTTCACCTAAAAATCAATTTATACCTCAAGTGACTCACTATGTTTTCTTAGAAAAAAATCGGCAACAACCTTTTAAATTATTGATTATTGATCATCATGCTGATCTTCATCAACAAATTACTGTTTTACTCAGTGCATTAGGTTTTAAATTAAATCTGGCTAATAACTTACAATTAGCAATTTATCGCCTTGCTGTTTGGCAGCCTGATCTTATTTTTCTCGACCAGCCATTGTTAAATGATGCTCAATTTGATTCGTTCAAACAATATTTAGTACAGCACCCTGTCCCCTTGCTCTTAATGCAAGTGAGAGAAAAAATGGAGCCTCTTTCTACTGAATTAACTATCGCAGGAATTTTAGAAAAACCTTTAGATAAGGCTGGTTTAATAGAGTTATTGCCAAACTTACTTCCTTTAACTTGGCAATATGAATCAGGGGAAAATTCGACGATTTCTAAGGCTACTTTATTATCTCCTGATTTTGATCAATTAAAGCGTTTACACCAATTAGCGGTCATGGGAAATATTCGCGCTTTATTAAACGCAACAGAAAAATTAAAACAAGATCATTCTGATTATGTGGCTTTTTGTAACCAAGTACAGCAATTAGCCAGTTCTTTTGACATGGAACGCTTGCAAGAATTTTTAGAAAACTTATTAAAATTAACTCCCGTAGATTCGACTAAAAATTAGAAACATATTCCGTTTTTTTTGCCAAATTAAAGGGGTGCATAATGATGTCTTCTGCGACGAAAACAGTGAAAGCCCATATTCTGGTGATTGACGATAAACCGGCTAATTTAGAATTGTTGCAGCGGGTATTAGAACGGCGCGGCTTTGGAGTCACGGTGGCAAATGGACATCAAACCGCGTTTGCTTTATTAGAAAGCTGGTATCCTGATTTAATTTTATTGGATATTATGATGCCTGATTTGGATGGTTATCAGGTGTGTGAATGGTTAAAAAATAATCCCAATACGGCTGACATTCCTGTTATTTTTTTAAGTGCATTAACGGATATGTTAGATAAAATTAAAGGTTTTTCCGCAGGGGGTGTGGATTATATCACTAAGCCGTTTCAAATCGCCGAAGTAATGGCGCGGGTAGAAACACATTTAAAAATTGCTCAATTACAGCAAAGTTTGCGCGTTCATAATCAACGCTTAGAATCTGAAATTATTCAACGAGAAAAAACAGAGCAAGCATTAGCCAAAAATCAACGTTATTTAAGCACTTTAATTAGCAATTTACCCGGCGTGGTTTATCAGCGGTATAATGATAAACAATGGACAATGGAATTTATTAGTGAAGGCTGTTTGGCATTAACGGGTTATTCGGCTGATGAATTTATGTCCAATTCTGAGTTTTCATTAAGCCAACTAATTCCCTCTACTTATCATGAATCATTATGGCAAACAATACAACTTGCTTTATTAGAACATCGTCCTTTTCAATTAATGTATCCTTTACAGCACAAAGACGGTAGCCAACGCTGGTTATGGGAACAAGGACAAGGTATTTTTCATCACAATGGTCAATTAGAAACATTAGAGGGCTTTATTCAAGACATTACTCATCAAAAACAAGCGAAAGATGCGCTCGCTCAAACGCAACAACATTTAATGATTGCTTTAGAAACTATTCCAGATGGATTTGTTTATTATGACAGTGAGGATAAATTATTTTTTTGTAATGATCATTTTAGACGGCTTTATAAAAAAATAGAACAGCATTTGCAATCAGGAGTGAGTTTTAGCACGTTTTTACAAGCGGGATTAAATGGCAATCTTTACGAATTGGGAAATGTACCAAGCGCATTGTGGCTGCAACGTCGCTTAAATCGCCATCAACAAGGCGGCTGTTATGAACAATTGCTGTGTAGCGGACGTTGGTTAGAAATCACCGAACGGCGCACGCAAGACGGTGGATATGTTGGCTTACACAGTGACATGACTGAACGTAAAATAAATGAAAGTTATTTAAAACAATTAAATCAAAAATTATTGTTTTTTATTCATCAAACGCCATTAGCTTATATTGAATGGAATACGGAGTTATTTATTACCCATTGGAATGCTGCGGCGGAACGCATTTTTGGTTATCGCGCTGAGGAAGTGTTAAATAAACCATTATCGAATTTTATTGTGTCATTACCTGAAAATAATTATCAAGAATCTTGTTTAATGATGAACAGTAATTGCCTTATTGTGAATCAAACGAAAGATAATTATGAAATTATTTGTGAATGGTACAATACGCCGTTAATTGGTGAAAAAGGAGAGGTGGTTGGTTTTGCGGCTTTAGCTCAAGATGTAACTGAACGACAACAGACCGAAAAAGCGTTAAAACAAGCAAAAGAACAAGCCGAAGTGGCTAATCGTGCTAAAACGGCTTTTTTAGCCAATATGAGTCATGAATTGCGCACGCCATTAAATGGTGTTTTGGGTTGCGCTCAAATTTTATTACGCGATCAAACGCTCAGTGATAAACAACGTCAATCCATTGGCATTATACATCGCAGTGGCGAACATTTATTAATGCTCATTAATGATTTATTAGATTTTTCTCGCATTGAATCGGGTCGATTGCAATTAAATATTGCTTCGCTTCGTTTGGATCAATTATTACAGGATATTGCCGACTTTTTTATCTTACGTTGTCGAGAAAAGCAGTTACAATTTCAATATAACGCAAATGCCATATTAAAACGGGAATTAGTGGTAGAAGCAGATGCTAGGCGATTGCGGCAAATTTTAATAAATTTATTAAGTAATGCGGTCAAATTTACAGAAAAAGGTCAAATTGGGTTAAATGTAAATTATCACGAGGGCTTATTTCATTTTAATATTGCTGATACGGGATGCGGAATGGAGGCTGAATTTTTGCGGCGCATTTTTTCTTCTTTTCAACGCGGACAGCATCATTTGGAAGGGGCTGGTTTAGGTTTGGCTATTTCCCATCGTTTAGTTGATTTAATGGGCGGAGAATTGCGGGTAGAAACGCAAGTGGAACAGGGAACGAGATTTCATTTTGCGCTGGCTTTACCTATTATTCAAAGTGGATTTAATAGCAGTGCTAAGATTATAGGTTATGTTCACCCCCATGAAAAACCAATTCATATATTAATTATTACCGATAATGTGGATATTCACAAACAATTATATAATTTATTGCGCCCTTTAGGGTTTAAATTAGAACAAGCCAACAGTGGGCGAGAAGGTTTAATTAAAGCTGAACAATTTTTACCTGATGTTATTTTAATGAACAGCCATTTACCTGAAATTAGTGGTTTTCATTGCGTTCGTTATTTACGTAAAAATCCTTCTTTTTCTCAGACCGTCATTATGATGTTTTCTACGGTAAGTTTAGAGGAAAATGAAGAGATGGCTTCAAAAGCCTTAGCCGAAGGATGCACTTGTTTTTTAAAAGAAATTACTGGAGAAGGTATCTTACTGGATGCGTTAGCGGAGTATTGTGATTTAACGTGGCAATTTTTTGAACCTTCACCCCTTTCATTCGCACAACAAGAATCGTCAGATGGTGAATTAACTTGTTTTTTACCCGTCGCAGTGTTGCAAAAATTGTTGGAGCAAGCACTTATCGGTAATATTAAAGCCATTTCTTTACAATTAGAAACGCTATTTCCTCTTTATCCTGAATCTAATGTTTTCTTAAAACGAGTAGAAGAATTAACGCAAAATCTTCAAGTCACAAAATTAAAAAATCTATTACAAAATGTTTTGGCACGAGTGGAAAAAGAAAGTTGAGATACTCCCCCACAAACGCCCGTGTTATCCAACAGCAGGCGTTTGCCATTTACCACAAAATAAGCCACCACAATTAGGCTTTAATCAGTGTACCAATACCGCTATTTGTAAAGATTTCTAATAACACGGCATGTTCAATACGACCATCAATAATATGCACCGCATTGACTCCCGCACTCACCGCATCCAACGCACAACCAATCTTTGGTAACATTCCGCCGTGAATCGTACCATCAGCAATCAATTCTTGTACCTTTTCTCTATTTAAGCCCGTCAGCACATTATTTTCTTTGTCTAATACGCCTGCGGCATTGGTTAATAACATTAATTTCTCTGCGGTTAATACCTCTGCTAATTTGCCTGCCACTAAATCCGCATTAATATTATAAGACTGTCCATCCTCGCCCACGCCAATAGGCGCAATCACAGGAATAAAATCACCTTGTAATAAGGTATTTAATATCCGAATATCGATCTGAGACACTTCGCCCACATGACCTATATCAATAATCTCTGGCACGTTTAATTCTGGAGAATTGCGGGTAAACGTTAATTTTTTCGCCCGAATAAAACGCGCATCTTTTCCCGTTAAACCCACCGCATTGCCGCCATGACGATTAATCAACGTCACAATGTCTTTATTCACCAATCCACCCAATACCATCTGCACAATATCCATCGTCTCAGAATCAGTAACCCGCATTCCTTGAAAGAATTCGCTTTGCTTGCCTAAGCGTTTTAATAAATCGCCAATTTGCGGGCCGCCCCCATGAACCACAATCGGATTAATGCCTACCCGTTTCATGAGAATAATATCGCGGGCAAAACTGTTTTTTAAATCTTCAGCCACCATCGCATTGCCACCGTATTTAATCACAATGGTTTTGCCCACAAAACGATTAATATACGGTAACGCTTCCACTAAAACATGCGCCACATTTTTAGCTTCTTCAAGAGAAAACATAAATCATATTCCTGTATGAATAATAAGGAGTCAATAAGAAAAAGGCTCAACTTTTCTTTTCAAGTTGAACCTTTTTTTCTTAATCGTTTAAGCCTATTTTTTAAGGCTTAATATAGGCGTATCCTTGCTGTTGCAAATAAGCCAATTCAGCCACACCGCTGGTGACGATGTCTTCGGGTTGTACATCGAATAAATCAGTCCCATAGTCAAGTTGACGCAGTGTCAGAGTATTATTGCACAGTTTAAAAGCCACGTTTTGACTTTTCAATTGTACCACTTGGGCTTGAATATCCAAGTTATCTTTTGCCTGTTGCAACAAATTAATGCCCGCACCGTGCATAATAACCTTGATTTCAATATTGTCTTGACCCACGGCATTAATGTGGTTTTGAATATTGCGCATCGCAATGTTTAATTGCTTTGGATCGTCAAAGTTAATGTGATATAACACTTTTTGCTTGTCGTAAGTACGAGTTGCCGTGTTGGTTTCGGGGTTTGCGGTAGAATCGGCCAAACTTGGCATGTGGAATGCCATTACACTTAGCGTTAAAGCCAAATAGGCCAAATGTTTTACTTTCACCTTGTGTCTCCTTTGGTGGGCGCAAATTAAAATACGTTTAGGATGTGTCGTGATGCGATTGAGTTACAGTATAGTGTTAATAATGGGTTTGTTGTTTTCTCCTTGGACGGTGGCCGCAGAAATGACGGTAGAACAGTTTATTCAACAAATGGTGCGACAACACCATTGGTCAGAATCATGGCTGCGCTCTGTATTGTCTCAGGCAAAAAAGCACGATGCCATTATCAAGTTAATGACTCCCCCGAAAACCGGTAAAGCACGCCCTTGGTATGAATATAGAAATACATTTTTAACCCAAGAACGCATTGACGGTGGCGTTCAATTTTGGCAAAGCCATGCCGATGCCTTACGCCGCGCTGAACAGCACTATGGTGTACCCGCTGAGTACCTTGTGTCAATCATTGGCGTGGAAACTTATTACGGGCGCATCATGGGCAATTACCGCGTGTTGGATGCGTTGTACACTTTAGCCTTCTATTATCCCCGTCGTGCTGAATTTTTTCGAGGGGAATTAGAACATTTTTTATTTATGATTCAAGAAGAAGGCTTTGATCCTTTGTCAATGACGGGGTCTTATGCGGGGGCAATGGGTTTAGGGCAGTTTATTCCCAGCAGTTACCGTCGTTATGCGGTTGATTTTACTGGGGATGGTAAGCGTAACATTTGGTCAGATGAAACGGATGCCATCGGCAGCATTGCCAATTATTTTCGCCAACACGGCTGGCAACCCAATCAGCCCGTTATTGAAGCCACCCAAGTGCGTCCAGAATCTGCCTCTCGTCTGCTGGCCTTAGAATTTAAGCCGATCCATTCGTTAGGTCAATTGAAAAAAATGGGCTTGTTATATCAAGGAAAACAGCCAGATAACGAAGTTGGTTTACTGATCGATTTGGAAATTGCTCCCAAAAAAATGGGGTATTGGGTGGGTTTTAATAATTTTTACGTGATTACCCGTTATAATCGCAGCAATCGTTATGCGATGGCGGTGCATCAATTGGCACAAGAAATTGCTCACGCTTATGCCGCGGCGCAGGGGAATTAATCATGATTTGTTTAAAGAAAAATACCATGGGGGTGGGATTGGGTTTAGTGCTATTGAGTGTGTCAGCTTGTACAACAAAAATAGCTCCACCACCTCCATCGCCTATCACCCAACCCAAACCGCCCGCGACGATGTCATCAACGCCACCCGCATCCGTCACGCGGCCGCAACCAATGGTATCTTCTCCTGCCGCTACGCCTTCTCCGGTAAAACCACCCGAATCGCTGGCGACAGTGGCGATTCCTGCACCAGTAAAGATGTCTTCTTCTCCTGACGTGCGAATGTATCGGGAAACGGGCGTGGCCAGCAGTTATCCCATCAGCGCACATGGTCAAATCACCGCCAGCGGCATTCCACACGATGCTCAAAGTTTAACCGCAGCTCATGCGACATTACCTTTACTCTCAAAAGTTTGGGTGCAGCATGGACAACGTCGCAAATTGGTAACAATTACTGAGCGTTTAATCGGTGATAATGTACTTATTCGACTGTCTTACCAAGTGGCGCGAGATTTGGGAATTGATGCCACGCGAGGCAGTGTCGTGTCTTTACAAGGTATTGCGCCTTAATGGGTCAATGGATTTATTCAAATAGAAGAATGACTTATGATCAAGCAGATTTGTAACTTACTGTTTTTAGCCGTGATAATTTATGGCAATACCGCAGCGTATGCCAACACAGTGACGCTTGTCCCCACGCCACCGCCCATTGATGGCACAGCTTACTTGCTGATGGATTTCAACAGCGAACAGTTGTTAATGGAAAAAAACGGCGACCAACGGGTTGATCCCGCCAGCTTAACCAAACTCATGACCGCTTATCTGGTTTTTGATAAATTAAAAAAAGGCGAGCTTAAACTCACCGATACCGTGCGCATCAGCGAAACAGCACGGCGTATGATCGGATCGCGTATGTATGTCGAAGTCGATACGGAAGTGGCCGTAGAAGCCTTAATTCAAGGCATGATCGTCCAATCGGGTAACGATGCCAGCGTGGCTTTAGCGGAACATATTGCCGGTAGCGAAGCCAATTTTGCTGCCCTAATGAATGACATGGCGGAAAAACTCGGCTTAACCCAAACCCGTTATCAAAACAGCACTGGTTTGCCGCACCCTGAACATTACAGCACTGCACGAGATCAGGCCGTAATGGCACAATCTTTGATTAAAAATTTTCCTGATTATTACCGCTGGTATTCGCAAAAAGAATATACTTACAATAACATCACGCAACAAAATAGAAATACTCTATTATGGCGCGACGAATCGGTGGATGGGATGAAAACAGGCTATACCGACGCGGCGGGTTATTGCCTCATTGCCTCGGCCAAACGCGGTCAAATGCGCCTGATTTCGGTGGTGCTTGGCACGAAAAGCAAAGCGGCGCGTATCAGTGAAACCCAGAAAATGATCGATTACGGTTTTCGTTTTTTTGAGACCTACCAAATTTACCGCGGCAACGAACCCTTACAAACCGCGAAAGTCTGGAGCGGTAATCACAATGAAATTCAACTGGGTTTATTAGAACCGCTCTACGTCACCATTCCCCGCGGACAATATTCACAACTCAATGCCGCCTTACAATTACCCGCCCAACTCACTGCACCCATTGCACAACACACGGTGCAAGGACAATTAAAAATTCTATTGGGAAACGAAACGCTGCGCGAAGTGCCTATTGTCGCTTTACATGCCGTAGAAGTTGGGAGTTGGATGCAGCGGGCTTTGGACTATGTGCGGATGAAATTCCGTTGATACCATAAGTGATATATTTCAAAATAGGCCACTCAGCAATTTTTAGGATAGGTTAGGTGAAATGAAAGTGCTACTTGCAGAAGATGATTTTATTAATCAAGAGGTTGAGCGTAGTTTATTAGAACGCTTGGGCTGCGAAGTCACCACAGCGGAAACGGGCATCGAAGTGTTGGATATGCTGAAAACGCAGCAATTCGACATTATTTTCATGGATTGTAACATGCCAGAAATGGACGGTTACACGGCCACCGCGGCGATCCGTGAACAAGAACAAGACGGGCAGCATGTGCCAATTATCGCGCTAACCGCAAATGCAGGTTATGGAGACAGCGAACGGTGTTTAGCGGCGGGAATGGATGCTTATTTAAGTAAACCTTTGAAAATGAACCTATTACAAGAAACCCTAAGCACATGGCAACACAAATCTCAACCCCCCATTGCCACAGAGAATA
This sequence comes from Thioflexithrix psekupsensis, assembly GCF_002149925.1. Taxonomy (NCBI): domain Bacteria; kingdom Pseudomonadati; phylum Pseudomonadota; class Gammaproteobacteria; order Thiotrichales; genus Thioflexithrix; species Thioflexithrix psekupsensis. Next base: position 805,535 of record NZ_MSLT01000023.1, read on the forward strand.
ACCCCGAAACGCTCCCTTCTGCATCCACGCCGCATCCAGAAAAAACAGAAGGCACAACGTTATTGGTCTTGGATCAGAAGATTATCGCCCGTTTAAGACGCGAAATGCCCTCACAAGGGATTATGTGGTTAGTGGATTTATATTTGAAAGAATTGCCTAATTATCTAAATCAATTAGAGGGGGCTTTATTGTGTCAAGATGCGGATGCCTTATATCTTGCGGCACACAAGTTAAAAGGCAGTAGCCATTCTCTGGGCGCGGCACAAATGGTTAAAGATTGCGAAACGCTAGAAAATTTCGCCAAACAAAACGATTTTAACCATGCCCAAGTGCATTTTGAACAGTTAAAACAAAGCATGGCCAGAGCCAAACAAGCCCTAAGCGCATTGTCTGACTGATGGGATATGCCCATTGCGCGTTTTCATCCCAACCCATTTCGTTGGGATGGCGCGGAATGTTTCTTGTCTCAATTTCTCCCGTCTCATTCGCCTTTTCAAGGCACAGCCAAATCAGCCCACGCCAAAAAAAATTTTCAACAAATCATCGACATCACAATTTAAGACTGTTAAATTCACTCCTGCGTTCATTGCACGGGCAAAAACTTCTCGCTTAAATGGCGTAAATTTCTTACTATATTTAGCTTAAACAATGGCTTAAACCAGATTTACCCAACTTTAGATTCACCACAATCAATTGAAATGAAATGATGCGTTACCCTACTCGATTCCTGTTATTATTCAGTGTGATGTTGATGGGATGTAGTTCAACAATAGAAATGTTGGACGCGCCATTGCGCAGCCACCGCCAAACCTACTCTGCGCCAACGCCCTTACCGCCCTTTGCTATTCCGCCGGAATTGGCAGACAGCGAGGCGGCCACACATTCCCCACTTCAATCCATTAAATAACACTTAATTACCGCAAAATTGCTTTATTCGCAGACTTTTTAGGAACTGTGCGCTCATGTTGAAAATAAAATCCTTAATCGGTGTGTCCCTGTCAATGTTATTACTCAATGGTTGTGGGGTGTTTGATCGAATTGACCGAATGTTGCCAGACAATCGCGCCAATTACAAAGCCAGCGAAGATATTGAACCTTTAGAATTACCACCGGGCTTTCATTCCAACCAAATTCGGGAACAAATGTTAATCCCACGCCCCTCCCAAACCGGTGTCACCACGCTATCAGAATACACTGTGCAACCCAGTGTGACCCCAACTCCAACTGCGCCTGCACCTGCGCCGCGTGTGCTATTGCCGGCTGGAACGGGCGTGGAACAAAAACGCGCAGGACAACAACGCTGGTTGGTCATTAACGCTCCCGTAGAGCAAGTGTGGGAAAGCGTGCGGTACTTCTGGCGCGAACAGGGTATTGCAGTCCTAACTCGTGACGAAACCACCGGCATGATGGAAACCGAATGGCGTGCCAATCCCCAACACCGTGGTCAAGATCGCTACCGCGTTCGTTTAGAAGCCGGAGAAACACGCCAACAAAGCCGTTTATTTTTAACCCACCAAGCCAGAGAACCGCTTAACGCCACAGCCGCCCCGCTTTCCGTTGCCAATGCTGACGAGTTAAGCGGTGGTTTAGTGAGTCATGAAGCGGTGATTCCCCGCGAAAATTGGCAATTACTGCCATCGGACAGTGAGTTAGAAGCAGCCATGCTACAACGTTTACTGGCTTTTATTGGCGTAGATCGCCCCAGAGCCGAAGCGTTATTAACAGAACGTGCTGCCGAAGGTGTCCCCGTGGCTCGTTTAGAACAACAAGCAGGCGAATGGGTATTATTGGTCAATCAAGATTTAGAAAATACTTGGCGACGGGTTGGTATTGCATTAGACCGTGTGGGTTTTACCGTCGAAGAACGAGACAGAAACACAGCCACTTATGTGGTACGCTATGCCGATCCAGACGCGCCCACTCCCAATGCGCCTGAGAAAAAAGGATTTTGGCAAAGCATCCGCGGTGACGGTGACAGCCCCAATTTATTACAAACTTATCAATTGGGACTGTCTGAATTACATCATGGTCTAACGCGAGTGCAAGTACTCACGTGGGAAGGACAGACGGTAAAAACGTCCGCTTCGGAACGTATTTTGTCTTTAATACAAGAGCAGTTGTAAGTAAGGGTTATTCATTCTCTTCCTCTGACTCCTCTCGACACTGCGCCAAACCATCGGCCAAATGAGGATAATAAGGAGAATAGCCTAATGTTTCGGAAATAAGCTGAATATTTAACCGTTTGGATTCAGCCAGATAGGACAACATTTCTGCACTTAACTGTTGTTGCGCCTCAGCACGGGAAATCGCCGGCGGACGCGGATAGCCAAACACATCCGCCACTTGATAAAAATAATCCGTCATGGTCGTGGGGTGGCCATCGCTGACATGAAAAAGACCACTGTCCGGCGAATTTCCCGCCAACAAGCAAGCCATCACTAAATCATCCACATGAATACGATTACTATAAGGAGACTCCGCTTCTAATAACACCGGCAAACCCTGTTCCAAACGCGCCACCGGCAAACGCCCAGGGCCATAAATCCCCGGAACACGTATAATTGAGATGGGAATGTGTGTTTTTTCGTGCCACGCCAATAAACGAGTTTCTGCATTAATACGGCGACGCGCTCGGTCAGTTTGTGGATTAAGGGGATGTTGTTCCGTGATCCATGCCCCCGCACAATCCCCATAAACGCTGGTGGTGCTGATTAACACGATTTTATCCGGATACTGTTTTGTTTTGAGTGCTTCTAAAAAATGACCCAAACGCGCATCCTCAATTCCTGTGCTGGGAGGAGGCGCGAAATAATAAACAATCGTTTGATCTGTCGGTAATTCGCTTAACCAATGACGATTATCCAAATCACCCGGTACACTGATGATGCCCATTTGTTGTATTTGTTCATGGGACTGCGCGGATCGCGCCAACGCCATGACTTCTACTTCATCATCTTGTGCGAAAACATGTTGAGCCAAACGCTGCCCTACATAGCCGCAACCCACAATAAAAATATCCTGCATAATCGCCTCGTTTGGGTAAGTAGATTTGTAAAATTGTGATAAATTACCGAAAGTTTAAACACGATGTTAAAGTAGTTTGAAAACCTATGCGATAGGTTTTATAAGTAGTCACTGGATTGATTGAATGCAAATGGCATTGTTCACCAAAACGAGGAACAAATAAATGACTAAAGGACGTTTTTGTATTGGATTAACTGTATTAGCACTGGGTTTATGGACTCCGTTAAGTGGTGCGCAAGACGTGGTGATCAGGACTGTGGTGTGGCCAAATGGCGACCGTTATGAGGGGGAATATGAAGGGGATAAGCGCACCGGACAAGGTATTTATTTTTGGGCGAATGGGGATCGTTACGAAGGGGAATTTGTTGAAGGTCAAATGGACGGTGCAGGGATTTACATTTGGGCGAATGGGGATCGTTACGAAGGGGAATATGTAGAAAATCGACGCGATGGCGAAGGGATTTACATTTGGGCAGATGGCAGTCGTTTTCAGGGAGAATTTATTGAAGGTCGTCGAGATCAGGGCGAGTTATCTTTAGCGACTTCTGTACCCGAACAAACGCCCGCCCCAACAGAAACAAACCCCGTTGAGTCTGTTGAAACACTCAATGATGCTGCAACCGGCACTGCATTAACGGCTGATGATCCAAATACAGATGATGACATCAATTATGACGAGTTAGCAGCTGATCTGCTCGGTGAAGATGAGGTTGATCCGTCTGAAGAAGATTCTACGGCGTTAGGTTTAGACGATGAGACGGAATCGGCTGAAATTGAAGAAGATTCTGCGGCCTTAGATGATGAGACAGAATCGGCTGAAATTGAGGAAGATTCTGCGACCTTAGACGATGAGACGGAATCGGCTGAAATTGAGGAAGATTCTGCGGCCTTAGATGATGAGACGGAATTGGCTGAAATTGAGGAAGATTCTGCGGCCTTAGATGATGAGACAGAATCGGCTGAAATTGAGGAAGATTCCGCGGCCTTAGATGATGAGACAGAATTGGCTGAAATTGAGGAAGATTCTGCGGCCTTAGATGATGAGACGGAATTGGCTGAAATTGAGGAAGATTCCGCGGCCTTAGATGATGAGACAGAATTGGCTGAAATTGAGGAAGATTCTGCGGCCTCGGATGATGAGACAGAATTGGCTGAAATTGAGGAAGATTCTGCGGCCTTAGATGATGAGACAGAATTGGCTGAAATTGAGGAAGATTCCGCAGCCTTAGACGATGAGACAGAATTGGCTGAAATTGAGGAAGATTCTGAAGATTCTGCGGCCTTAGATGATGAGACAGAATCGGCTGGGGAAGACCCCATGGCATCAGATGACGACGATGACATCGCTACCACAGAGGATGGCGAGGATGAAATTGATTACGCCCAGTTAGAAGCTGAATTATTAGGCGAAGAAGCAGACGATGAAAAAGATGAGACTTTAGTTGAACTGCTTGACGAATCTGATTCTACGGCAACAACAGATGACACAGATGACACGGTTGCGCCGGAACAAGTTGCTTTAGCTCCAGAAAATGCAGAGGACATGGCTGAAGACAATGTTGATGAAGCGGATACGAAAGACGACATGGCTGATAACAGCGATGAAACAATGGCTGACGATGAATCCACAGATGAATCGATTCCTGCCACGACTGAGACCACCACAACTGAGACCGCGGCCGCGCCTGTTTCTGCTGTCGTATCGCAATTCAGTTGGCCAAATGGAGATCGTTACGAAGGACAAGCCGTAAAAGATCAACCGATTGGTACAGGGCTGTATATTTGGGCGAGTGGCGAACGTTATGAAGGCGAATTTGCCGCCGGCTTGCCTCATGGACGCGGTAAATACACGTGGCCAAACGGTGACGTTTACGAAGGCGAATTTATCAACGGACGACGCGACGGCAAAGGCACCTATGTGTGGGCGAATGGTGACCGTTACGAAGGTGAATTTGTCAACAACACCCGCACCGGACGCGGTAAACTTACCTGGGCTGAAGGCGACGTTTACGAAGGCGAATTTATTCACGGCGCACGCTACGGCACCGGCGTTTACTTAACCGCCGGCGGAGATCGTTACGAAGGACAATTTATTGACGGTAAACGTACTGGTAAAGGTTTACTCACCACCGCCAGCGGCGAACGTTTTGAAGTCGAATTTACCGACGGCCAATTGAGAAGTATCTACCGCATTGAGCCATAAATTAACGACATTATAAAACCAACTTTTGCCCTTTAATTCCTTTTCTAAAGAGGAAGGAATTAAAGGGAGATCACGACACCAAATGCAATTTATATTTAATCCATTTTAAGGAGAAAACCATGAAAGCCACTTCCCTGATCTTGACTGTTTTTTTCACTGTTGGCTTATTGGGATGCAGCGGTAAGTCCAGCAATTTGTTAGAACCAGAAAAGCAACCCCGTCGCGTCGCACCATTAAGCGAATCCTCAGAAACTGTCCAACCTTGTGATAAACACACCTTAGGCGAAAAATGCCCAGAATTAGACGCAGACACGGCCGAAAAATCCAGTCAATGAGAAGCCTCTGAATCAGAATATCCCCACAATTCTGATTCAGATCAACACACAGCCATTTTAAATTTAAATCCATCCTATAAACAGGGTTAATTTTAATATTTCAAATAAAAACAAAGAGTTACTTTAATGTTGACAGTAACAAACACTTGTATAGCGACAAAATTCTTGATGGTTACACAGTTAAATTTTTTAAATTATCATTGTTTTCAACAGCTTAGTAAAAAACCATTTTTAAGAGGGTTTAAATTTAAAATTGCAGAATATTAACCGCCTACCTTGTTGCCTAAAGAAATATACGCTATAATTCCAAAGATCATTAGGTCACGTATTAGAGACAACAAGATAAATCACGGCAAGATTTTGGTTTAAACTGTTCATAGAGGCGTAATCATGAAACCTGACATCCACCCCAACTACACCGAGATTACAGTAACGTGTAGTTGCGGTAACGTTTTTAAAACCCGTTCTACATCGGGTAAAGATATGCACATCGACGTATGCTCTGCCTGCCATCCTTTCTACACCGGTCAACAAAAGATTGTAGATACTGCTGGACGTGTTGATAAATTCCGTCGCAAATACGCAAAATAAACTCGCTTATTGCCTTGCGTTGGCATGGCAAGACAGCCCCTGCCTGTGCAAGCAGGCAGCCCCATTTCCATGACCACTATTCCCGTTTCAGATTCAGACAACGCCGATCCGTTATTGGCGTGTTTGGTGGCGTTAAGTCATTGGTATCAACGTCCGCAATCGGCGGCGGCGTTGTTAGCGGGCTTGCCTTTGTCGCAGCCCCATTTGACTCCAGAATTATTTATTCGAGCGGCTGAACGTTTACAGTTAAAAGTGCGCATCGTGCGCCGTTCGCTGTCGCAATTGCGCAATTGGCAATTGCCTGCGGTGTTACTTTTAGCGGACGATCAGGCCTGCGTGCTGTTGAAACACAAAGACAGCAAAACCCTCTCTTTACTCCTCCCAAATACAGAACTCACTCCGCATGAATGCCCCCGTGCTGACATAGAAAGCGATTACACAGGCTATGCCTTACTGATTCAAGCTGATTACAATTTTGATCAGCGCGTGCCTACAGAAAATCGGCGGCATTGGTTTTGGCAGTCTATTCGTAGTGCATGGGGATTGTATGCGGAAGTGATCTTGGCTTCTTTTTTAATCAATCTATTCGCCTTGGCAATGCCGTTATTTATTATGAACGTTTATGATCGCGTGGTGCCTAATCAAGCGATTGAAACGTTATGGGTATTAGCCAGTGGATTAGGGATTGTTTTATTATTTGAATTTATTATTCGGTTATTACGCAGTTATTTTATTGATTTAGCGGGAAAACGGATTGATTTATTACTGTCTTCTCGTTTATTTGAACAAATCATTAATACTCCCCGCGCCAAGCAGCCGCAATCAGTGGGGGCGATGGCGAATCAATTACATGAATTTGAAAGTTTACGGGAATTTTTAACTTCAGCCACATTAACGACGTTAATTGATTTACCTTTTGCTTTATTATTTATTTTCATTATTCGTTTAATTCATCCTCAATTAGCACAAGTTCCTTTATTGGCGATTCCGCTTATTTTATTAATCGGTGTGTTAGTGCAGATTCCTTTGCGCCGTGCGGTTTATGCGCAATTTCGCGCTGGCACGCAAAAACAAGCCTTATTGGTCGAAGCCTTAGCGGGTTTGGAAACGCTAAAATTACAACAAGCCGAAGGCACGTGGCAAAAACGGTGGGAAATGTTGTTAGAAACAACCAGCCAATACAGTTTAACGGTGCGTTTTTTATCCAATATGACGCTGCATGTTGCCTTATTTATTCAACAATTGGCAACGGTATTTATTATTATCATTGGCGTTTATTTAATCGTTGCCAATGAATTAACGGTGGGGGCGTTAATTGCCACGACATTATTAACGGGACGCGCCCTCGTTCCTTTAACCCAAATTGCCAGTTTATTAACACGCTATCATCAGTCTCGATCCGCTTATCAATTAATTGCGCAATTCATGCAGCATTCGCAGGAACGTGGTAATAATACTTTTTTACATCAAAATATCTTGCAAGGCAATATAGATTGTCAACATCTCGATTTTCGTTATCCCCATCAAGATTATTTGGTATTAAATGATTTATCTTTGCACATTAAAGCAGGAGAGAAAGTAGGGATTTTAGGACGCAGCGGTTGTGGTAAAAGTACATTAGCCAAATTGTTATTAAAACTTTATTCTCCTGATCGCGGACAAATTTTATTCGATGGCATTCATGCCGCGCAAATTGATCCCGCGCATTTAAGACAATATATTGCTTATATGCCACAAGAAGGACAGCTTTTTTATGGCAGTATTCGAGACAATATCACCCTAGCCAATCCGCGCATTTCTGAAACGCAAATGAAACAAGCCGCCGAATTAGCAGGCGTAACTGAATTTGTGAATAGCCATCCACAAGGATTTGATGGCTTATTGGGCGAGCGGGGCGAGGGCTTATCGGGTGGGCAAAGACAGGCGATTTTATTGGCACGTGCTTTGATTTGGCAGCCGCCGATAGTCCTATTAGACGAACCCACAGCAGCTATGGATAACGGCACTGAAGAACGCTTAAAACAACGCCTGCATGAATTCTTAAAATCCCGTACTTTAATTTTAATGACGCATCGTCCCAGTTTATTAAGTCTGGTTGATTATTTAATTGTATTGGATGCCGGGCGCGTGGTGGCCAGCGGGCCTAAAAATCAGGTGATTGAAGCCTTAGCCAACGGACAAGTTAAAACAGTTCAAAATGGCTAATTATCTCGTTATTGTAACGTGGTTTTGTGTGATAATCTCCTTCCCAAAGACATTTGGGAAGGAGATTAAAGTGAGTTTTGAAATGGTTCTAAAATAAAAAATAACGCTGTGCCAATGGCAACACAATGGCAGGTTCACAAGTCAAGAGTTGACCGTCTGCACGAACTTCGTAAGTTTGCGGATCAACTTCCATCACGGGTTGATAATGATTGTGTACCATGTGGGCTTTTTTCACTTCTCGACACCCTTTTACAGCCACAATGCGCCGACGTAAGTTTAATAAATCAGGCACTCCCGCCCGAATCGCCGCTTGCGACATGAAAGTGACATTGGTGGCCGCACGCGCTCCCCCATACGCGCCAAACATCGGGCGATAATGTACCGGTTGTGGCGTGGGAATAGACGCATTCGGATCGCCCATCGGCGCGGCGGCAATCATGCCCCCTTTAATGATCATCGCCGGTTTGACTCCAAAAAACGCCGGTTTCCACAGCACAATATCCGCTAATTTGCCCACTTCTATCGATCCCACTTCATGCGCAATGCCATGCGTTAAAGCAGGATTAATGGTGTATTTGGCAATGTAGCGTTTTAGGCGAAAATTATCATGGTTTGCGTCATCTTCGGGTAAACTGCCGCGTTGTACTTTCATTTTGTGCGCGGTTTGCCACGTGCGCGTAATCACTTCGCCCACGCGCCCCATCGCCTGCGAATCCGAAGCGATCATGGAAAATGCCCCCAAATCATGCAAAATATCTTCAGCCGCAATCGTTTCTCGGCGAATTCTTGACTCAGCAAACGCCACATCTTCGGCAATTGCGGGGTCTAAATGGTGACACACCATGAGCATGTCTAAATGTTCATCAATGGTATTCACCGTGTACGGGCGAGTGGGATTGGTGGAAGAAGGTAACACATTGGCACTGCCGCAGGCTTTGATAATATCCGGTGCATGGCCGCCGCCCGCGCCTTCGGTGTGGTAAGCATGAATGGTGCGATCTTTAAATGCCGCTAACGTGTGTTCTAAAAAACCAGATTCATTTAACGTATCTGTATGAATGGCAACTTGTATGTCGTAATCTTCGGCAACGCTTAAACAGTTGTCAATCGCGGCTGGAGTCGTTCCCCAATCTTCATGTAGTTTTAATCCAATGACTCCGCTGGCTATTTGTTCTACTAATGGTTCGGGTAAACTGGCGTTGCCTTTGCCTAAAAAGCCTAAATTCATCGGAAACGCTTCCGCAGCTTGTAACATACGGTGAATATGCCAGGTGCCGGGAGTACAGGTGGTGGCATTAGTGCCGGCTGCGGGGCCTGTTCCGCCGCCGATCATCGTCGTGATACCCGACATCAGTGCATCTTCGATCTGCTGAGGACAAATAAAATGAATGTGGGCATCAATTCCACCTGCGGTTGCAATGAGTCCTTCGCCCGCAATTACCTCCGTTCCCGCACCCAAAATAATATTAACACCGGGTTGAATATCAGGATTACCCGCCTTACCAATCGCAACAATACGCCCTTCTTTTAAGCCAATATCCGCTTTAACAATTCCCCAGTAATCCAAAATAATCGCATTCGTAATCACTGTATCTACAACATGTTGACACGTGGCTTGACTTTGTCCCATGCCATCGCGGATTACTTTACCGCCGCCAAATTTGACCTCTTCGCCGGGTAAACTGTAATCATGTTCAATGGTCAAAAACAATTCGGTGTCGGCTAAACGTACTCGGTCTCCCACCGTAGGGCCATACATATCCGCATAGGCTTGACGAGAAATACTAACCATTGTCTAACACTCCCATGATTTTTCCATTGAAACCGTAAACACGACGGTGTCCACTGTAAGCCACTAATTCAACTTCTCGCGTTTGGCCGGGTTCAAAACGCACCGCCGTCCCCGCGGCAATATTCAATCGAGAGCCGCGAGTTAATTCGCGTTCAAAACGTAAAGCGGGATTAGTTTCATAAAAATGGTAATGTGATCCCACTTGGATGGGACGGTCGCCCGTGTTGGCAACGGCAAGGCGTAAGGTTGGGCGATTGGGATTTAACTGAATTTCTCCCGCTTGGACTTGAATTTCACCGGGGATCATGGGGGACTCCTATTGAATTAAATATTCAGGCAAATTAATGTTTTACATTTATACTGCCGTCCGCGTTTGTTCTTCTGCATTTTGCAATTGCGCCAACCAGCGTTCAATCACTGCCGACCATTGCAACTGTTCCAACACAAATTGACGGCCATTTTTTCCAAGCTCTTGTATTTTATCAGGATTTTGCAATAAATTTTCCATTGCCTCTGCCAATGCAGGCGCATCTTCGGGTGGGACAATGACACCGGCGTTAGCGCGTCGTACCAAATCTGCACCTTCACCTTGTCCGCTGTACACAACAGGTTTACCGCAGGCCATACACGCCAAGATTTTCACAGGGCGCACGCTGTCAAACAAAGGCGCGGCGCGCAGTGTAGAAACGCCTAATGTGGCTAAACTGTACCACGCGGCAATGGTTTCAGGCGGTCGCGGTTCAAAAAATAACACATTAGACAATTGCAATTGTGCGGCTTTTTGCTGCAACGCGATTTTTTCCGATCCGCCGCCAATAAGTACAAACAAATAAGGTTTATTTCGCAGTAAATGAGCCGCTTCCAATAACACGTCCATTCCATGCGCATAACCGTGTGTTCCCGCATAGAGAATTAATTGTTCATAATCGGGTAAACTTAATTCCCGTTTTAATTTTTCATCTGGAGCGCGAGGATAAAACGTTTCCGTATCTACGCCATTGGGTAAAAATAATAATTTATTGGCGGGTAATTGTTTCTTTGATTGCAACACTTGATAAGTGCCATCGGTAACGGCATTAACAAAGTGGGCTTTTTGATATAATTTTTTTTCTAAAAAAAATGCAAAGCGCAGTAAAATGCCATCATTCATCAAACCCAATGCTTGCACCGAATCTGGCCATAAATCAGCCACATTAAAAATAAAAGGCACACGCCAATATTTAGCATATAAAAAAGCGGTGATTCCCAGAAATAAAGGGGGCGATTCAACAAAGATATAATCAGGTTTTTTAACCCGACGAATGCCAAATAAAGCCGACAGCATAAATGAGGCATAATTCCACAATCGTTTTAATCCCGCACCCGTTGCTGCGTAACACCAATAACGATGAACGGTCATGCCTTCCCACGTGTCGTGCCGCTGCCATTTGCCGCGATAGTGAGGAAAAATGCGCCCGTGCGGGTAATTTGGCAATGCCGTGACAATTTCTACTTCATGTCCCAACTGTTGCAATGTACGTGCAAATGCCGCTAAACGCACTTGCGCCGCGCCAATTTCAGGATAAAAATATTGTGAGAGAATTAAAAAACGCACCGTTATAACAACTCTATGTCAGAATAAGCCAATATAATCCATTTGCAATCATTTTCGCTAAAATCAACTTGAATTCGCGTAAATTCCCCCTGTCCCTCTTTATCTACAATAATTCCGCGCCCAAATTTGTGATGCAGCACGGGAGTGCCGATGGCAAATTTTTCGTTTTTATTTTTAACATTGGCTTGATAATTGGGTGCATTATTAAAGCGAATGTGATCAATTAATTCAGCAGGAATTTCTCGAATAAAACGTGAGGCTCTGGAATAAGATCGCTCTCCATAATAATAGCGCGTTTCGGCATGGCTTAAATACAATTGTTCCCGCGCCCGCGTAATGCCAACATAACACAAACGACGTTCTTCTTCTACATTGCCCTCATCAAGGCTATTTTGATGCGGAAATAAGCCCTCTTCTAAGCCACATAAAAACACCCGTTTAAATTCTAATCCTTTGGCCAAATGCAAAGTCATTAACTGCACATGATTAGTTTCATTAGCATTATCATTATTGGCATCTAAAGTGGCATGCGCAAGAAAAGTTAAAATTGGTTTTTCTTCATCTCGATTAAAGATTTCAAATTGACGCGCCGCTGAAATTAACTCAGCTAAATTTTCAATGCGTCGCTGCCCTTCTTCTTTATTATCTTTTAAATAAAAATCAGGCAATCCGCAGGTCTCAATAATTTTCTTAATTAAATCGCTTAATAAAAGCGTATGAGTCTGCTCAATCAGCGACTCAATATAATGCAGAAATTCGGTAATCGTTTTGGCTGCGCGCCCTTTAAAACCATTATCCGCGAGTAATAAGCGACTGGCACGCCACAGAGAAATCCCTTGTTGTCTGGCTAACGCACGAATTGGTTCAATGGTGCGCTCACCAATACCGCGTTTAGGCGTGTTAATTATCCGTTCAAAAGCCGCGTCATCATCGCTATAAACCGCTAAACGCAAATAAGCCAATACATCTTTAATTTCCGCTCGCTCATAAAAACGCATTCCCCCATAAATACGATAAGGAATCTGTTGATCAATTAATGCTTCTTCTAATACCCGCGATTGCGAAGAAGTGCGGTATAAAATGGCATTATTATGGTAATCTTTGCCGAGCAGTTTAATTTTATGAACAATAAATTCTGCTTCATTTATTTCATTATGGGCTTTATATAAGAAAAGCGGATCGCCTTCTGTGCCATTTGTCCATAATTCTTTACCCAAGCGATTTTTATTATTTCTAATGACCGCATTGGCGGCGGTTAAAATCATCTTGGTCGAGCGATAATTCTGTTCTAAGCGAATAAGTAAAGTTTCTTTAAATTCAACAGGTAACAATTGAATATTCTCAATACGCGCCCCACGCCAACTGTAAATCGACTGATCATCATCGCCGACAATAAATAATTTTGCCGCTGGCCCTGCGATTAATTTTAACCATTCATATTGTAAATAATTGGTGTCTTGAAACTCATCCACCAAAATATGTTTAAAGCGAGTTTGATAATGTTTTCTCAACGATTCATCGTCACGCAATAACTCATAGGTTTTTAATAATAATTCAGTAAAATCTACCAAACCCGATTGTTGACACGTTTGCTCATAAAATTGATACACGGTTAATGCTGCTTGGGTTTCTCGATCCGTGGACATTAACACGACAGATTGAGCGCGTTGGGCTTTTTCTTTACACGCGTTAATAAACTGTTGAATTTTCTTGGGTGAAAATACTTTATCATCAATTTTTGCTTCTTTTATAATCCGTTTAATTAAACGCAATTGTTCATCACTGTCTAAAATCTGGAATGTTTCAGGCAATTGTGCCAATTGCCAATGTTGCCGCAATAAATAATAAGCAATTCCATGAAATGTTCCCGTTAATAAACCCGAAGGATTATAGCCTAATAATTTCTGAATGCGATCCCGCATTTCATTAGCCGCACGATTGGTAAATGTCACCGCTAAAATATGATTGGCACGCGCTAATTGGCACTGTAATAACCATGCGATGCGATGCACCAATACCCGCGTTTTTCCACTGCCCGCACCCGCTAAAACCAACACATGCGTTTCTGGAGCTGCCACTGCTTCGCGTTGCGCAGTATTTAAATCATTTAATAGCAAAGACGCATCATCACAAATATTCATTTTATTAACGCCGTAATAATTGACGCAGACAATTTAAATAATCAATGTCACTGGGTGCGCTATTTTTTTGTTGCGCATTCCATAATGATTCCACCAAACAATTTAAAATGCGATGTTCTAAATCGTGCGTATCTTGGAATTTAAAACGCAATTGATGGTACAAATCACGAATGCCCACAGGGCGATCTGTACTCATTTGCTCTTGCAAAGCCAAATGCAAACTTAAATGTAAAAATGGGTTTGTTTCCCCCAATTCGGGGAGAAAATCGCGGTCTATATTATCTTCTGTTAAAAGATGATGATATTCAGGATGTTGCAATAGAACCTCTACAATAATTTCTTCTAAAGGTTCTAAAGGCTGTTGTTGTTGATATTTTTGCCATACCGCGATAAAAAATTGCCGACTTTCGGAACGATTTTGTACAAACACAGAATATGTCCAATCATGTGAATTAAGGTGGCTTATTATATCATTGTTAAAATGATTATGCTTTTTCGGTTTCTAATGCTAAAGCGACCGAATTAATGCAATAGCGTAATCCCGTTGGTTTGGGGCCGTCATCAAATACGTGTCCCAAATGGGCTTCACACCGTCCACAAGTCACTTCAACGCGCTGCATTCCGTAGCTCGAATCGCTGTGGGTGTGTACGCTGTCGTCAGACACGCACTGCCAAAAACTCGGCCAACCGCTGCCTGAATCATATTTGTGTTCGGAGTGAAATAACGCATTGCCACAGCATACACAGCGGTATAAGCCCGGTGTTTTTTCGTCGTAATAAACACCCGTAAATGCAGGCTCAGTGCCTTTTTGCCGACAGACGCGAAATTGTTCTGGAGTCAATTCTTGTTGCCATTCTTCGGCTGATTTTTCAATCCATTCGCTCATGATTTTGGTGTTCCTTTTGTCAGAATCAGAATTTACAGAATTTCTAAATTTTCAAAATTAATTCTTGCAAATCGTTTATTTTTAGTGAATTTTTTAAATTCTGGAAATCCTGAAATTCTGTAAATTCTGATTCTGACAAATTAAAAAATTAAATAACTTTAGAAAAGCGTTGTTTTTCCGCTAAATGTTGCGGTAAATACGCATCGAAAACCATGCACACATGGCGCACCAATAAACGTCCAGCGGGCAGCACGGTGATTTTTTCTGGAGTCACATCCACCAAGCCATCGGCTTGTAAACTCGCTAAGGCGTGCCATTCTTGTGCGAAATGGGTTTGAAAATCAATGTTAAATGATTGCTCAATTTTTCGCACCTCTAATTCAAAATGACAAATTAATTGCGTAATAACCTCGCGGCGCAACACATCTTCATTCGTCAAACCAATACCGCGAAAAATCGCCAATTGTCCCGCATCAATTGCCGCATAATATTCTTCTAATGTTTTATAATTTTGGCTGTAACTGTGGCCAACTTTACCAATCGACGTAATGCCCAATCCAATTAAATCACAATCAGCATGAGTGGCATAGCCTTGAAAATTGCGATAAAGCGTGCCATTACGCTGCGCAATCGCCAATTCATCATCGGGTTTAGCAAAATGATCCATACCAATATAAACATAACCTGCGGCGGTTAATAATTCGATAGTATTTTGCAAAATAAGCAATTTCTGACTGGCACTGGGTAAGTCATTTTCATTAATGCGACGTTGCGGTTTAAATAAATGCGGCAAATGCGCGTAATTAAAGACCGAAATGCGATCAGGATTTGCCGTTAAAATTCGTTTCACCGTATCAGAAAAGCTATCAACCGTTTGTAGCGGTAAACCGTAAATTAAATCAATACTAATGGATTTAAATCCTTGTTCTCTTGCGGCGTTCAATACATCAAAAGTTTGCTTTTCTGTTTGCAAACGATTCACGGCTTTTTGCACATCAGGATTAAAATCTTGCACACCCAAACTTAATCGATTAAATCCCAATGCTCTTAATAAGCGAATGGTATTTAAATCGGCTTCTCTGGGATCAATTTCAATTGAATATTCTCCCGTGTCATCATTCAGCAAACGAAAATGACGAGCCGTCACATTCATTAAGGTTTCCATTTCCTGATGACTCATAAAAGTGGGCGTGCCGCCGCCCCAATGTAATTGCGTCACCATTCTTTGGGCATCAAATAATTCACTTTGCAATTCTAATTCACGCGATAAATGGCTTAAATAAGGCGCGACTTTACTGCGATCTTTGGTTGCAATTTTATTACAAGCACAATAAAAACATAAAGTATCGCAAAAAGGAATGTGAAAATAAAGCGATAAAGGCGGAGTTAATTGATTGCTATTTTTGGCATAATGGCGATACGTTTCTGCCGTGAAATCAGAATGGAATTGTACCGCGGTGGGATAAGAAGTGTAGCGTGGCCCCGCAGTGTCATAACGACGAATTAAATCAGAATTAAAAATAAGTTGTTGTTGTGCCATTATGAATCTCTCATGATGAATAAATAACCCGTGCATTAGATTTTATTTTATCTGATACACGGGATAATGAAAACCACTTTATCGCAACGGGAATTCTTCTAAGAAATTAGAATCATATACCGATAATAATTGCGTTAATATCGCTGCAAAATCAGGCGCAGTGCCATCAATCATACGACGCAACCAAAAAGTCACCGCACTGGCCACTTCAAAATCACTGCGGGCATGAGTTTGCAATTCAGGATATTGCTGGGCAAAATTGAGATAATTATAAGTGGTATGAAACTCGGATAATGTTTGCTCTTTCATTTCTTTAAGATAAAGCAATTGTTTTTGCTTAGTTTTAGCCGCTTCTCGCTGCAAAATGCGATAAACTAAATGATAAGTCCGCGCCAAAGGTTGAACGTAAGCATTGTAAGCAGGATAAGTATTTTCCACAAATTCCGCGCTTAATGTTTCAGGTAAAAAATGCTGTTTTAACCATTGCACAAATTCAGGATTATAATGCCCAAATTCAAAACGCGCATCTAGGTTTAAAACACCATCATTGTGCGGCCCTGATAAGAAAATAGGAACGCCTGCTAATCCTTGTAATTGAGCGGTATTTAATGCTTTTTTAACATGACAATAAAAGCCACGCATTCCCACTTCAGGCATCCATGTTTTTTCTGCTTCACAATTAACATTATCTGAAAACAGTAATTCTAAATA
The DNA here is from genome assembly GCF_002149925.1 of Thioflexithrix psekupsensis. NCBI lineage: Bacteria > Pseudomonadati > Pseudomonadota > Gammaproteobacteria > Thiotrichales > Thioflexithrix > Thioflexithrix psekupsensis. The sequence continues at coordinate 822,558 of NZ_MSLT01000023.1, forward strand.
ACCCCAAACATCTTGTAATTGGTTGATTTCAAATGTATTGTTAATAGTTTGACCATGGACAGATAAAGCCGCTTCAAAAAAGAGAGGATCATAAAGGCGTAATAACTTATTTAAACCTTCATAAAACAAATCAGCAGTGCCATCCAAATGTCGGCGAATCCAAAAACCAACCGCACCTTTAACCACATTGCCATCATAACCTTGTTCAAATAATTGCGCAAAGTCATAATATTTTTCATGATAATAAAGCGGTAAAGTTTGCGTGGTCAGTTGTGAGAAATAATTCTGCACTTCTTGTTCAAAAAACGCAGTTTCACGGTTCATTAATTCTAAATAAGTGACAAAATAAACCTGTGCCAATGACTGCATATATTGGTTATAAACGCTTTGGGTACTTTCAATAAATGCCTTATCCTCTTCATTCGGTAACGCATTATTAATTAACCAGCGCACAAATTCGGGATTATAATGCCCAAATTGATCCTCAATTTTAGAGTTAATCTGATTATCAAGATGCGGCCCACTGAGAAAAATCGGCATTTTTGCCATTTCTCCCAGCGTTGCGGCATCTAAAAAAGTTTTGATATGGCAGTAAAAAATTAATAAGCCACCGTTGGGATAATAATCGAAAATATCAGCACATTGGTTTTGTGTACGATCCAATTTTGTCCATACTTCCTTCACTTCTCTGATCTCACTGGCATGAACCAAAGAAAAACTACACCACAAACCAAGCATAAATGCTAATCGTTTCAAAAACATAACGACTCCTTTCTAAGAAAAAATAAAAACAGAAACACATCAATCTCAGATTAACTGCATTTCTGTCTTGATTGTAACCCAATAATAGGCAGGGTTAAAACAAATTATTTAAGGTATCTTATGCCTACCTTCACAAAAATCCTCCGCGCATTCATGTCCATTATCTTGCAAATTACGCTACAATAACCCACACGATGCCGTTCTTGCACTTGTCTTTGCTGACTCTGCATACGAGTTGTAAAACTTTACACGGTAGATACATTGTAATCGGAGTTCATTGGCACTCATGTTTTGGCAGTAAAAATGTTAATGTTCTGAAATTAATAATAAATGTAAAATATTTTTTCACTATTCATTATGCCTAAAATAATCCATCGGCGAGCGGTGCAATATGATGCGCATTATTTGCCTGAATTGCACCCTGTTTTGCGCCGAATTTTAGCCGCTCGCTCAATTCAATCCTTAGATGAATTAACGGCAAAATTAGATGATTTATTACCTTTATCTGATTTTAAAAACTTAGATACTGCTGTTGAATTATTAACCACTGCATTAATGGAACAACAGCGTATCATGATTGTGGCCGATTATGATGCGGATGGTGCGACCAGTTGCGTGGTGGCTTATCGGGCATTGCAGGCATTTGGCGCGCTGCATCTCAGTTACGTGGTGCCAAATCGAGAAAAACAAGGTTATGGCTTAACGCCTGCGATTGTGGCGCAAATTCGCCCGTGGCAGCCTGATTTATTAATCACAGTGGATAATGGCATTGCCAGTTTTTCGGGCGTGATTGCGGCGAAAAAAGCGGGTATTAAAGTCTTAATTACCGATCACCATTTACCCGCCGCACAATTACCCCAAGCCGATGCCATTATCAATCCCAATGTGGCTGATAATTTATTTCCCAGTAAGCATTTAGCGGGCGTGGGCGTTATTTTTTATTTAATGCTGGCTTTACGTCGTCATTTACGCACTATCAATTGGTTTCAAGATCAGGCTATTCGTGAACCTAATTTAGCTGAATTATTAGATATTGTGGCTTTAGGGACGGTGGCGGATATGGTCACTTTAGACCACAATAATCGCATTTTAGTCGAACAAGGGTTGCGGCGCATTCGTGCCAATCAATGTTGTGCGGGGATTCGGGCTTTAATTAAAGTCTCTCACCGCTCACAAGAAGAAATGATGACTCGTGATTTAGGTTTTTCTTTAGCTCCCAAATTAAATGCCGCAGGGCGCATGGATGATATGAGTCATGGGATTCAATGTTTATTGTGTGATGAAGAAAATAACGCATTAGAATATGCCACGCGCTTAGATCAATTTAATCAAGAACGACAATTTATTGAAGCCGAAATGTTACAACAGGCATTAGCCCAATTAAATGCCTTGTCATTAAATGCCGAAAGTTGTACCCAATTAGGCGTGTGCTTACTCGATACGGATTGGCATCCCGGTGTCATTGGCTTACTCGCTTCACGCATTAAAGAGCGTTTACATCGTCCCGTCATTGTGTTTACTCAGGCTGAACAAGAAGGATTCTTAAAAGGATCAGGCCGCTCTATTCAACGGGTACATATTCGAGATATATTGGTGAGTATTGAGGCCAATTATCCTGAGTTAATTTGTTATTTTGGGGGTCATGCGATGGCGGCGGGTTTAACCATTCCAGAAGCCGCTTTTCCTCAATTTCAACAAGTTTTTGATCAGAAAGTGCGGGAATTAATTAATTTTCATCAATTAGACAATATGATTTATTCTGATGGCGAATTGAGTGATGATGATTTTACTTTAGAATTAGCCGAGGCTTTACGCGCCATTCCTTGGGGACAAGGATTTGAAGAACCTATTTTTGATGGCGCGTTTGAATTAATTCATTATCAAGTATTAAAAGAAAAACATTTAAAATTACAATTGCGTCCTCTAAACGGCCAGAAAACCTTAACCGCTTTAGCCTTTAATAATCGCATTGATACCGTATGGCCAAGTGGCACAAAACAACTTTATTTGGCTTATCGTTTAGCCGTCAATTCTTTTAGAAATAAAACTGAATTGCAACTCATGATTGAGTCTATTTCCGTGTTGCCTAATCGGGTTGAATCGTGATCATGTGGCATTTTTTGATGATTTTCTTTCGTGGATTTTATACTTTATTACTGCATTTATTATTGCCGTGGATTCTTTTGCGCTTATTGTGGCGTAGCCGTCTTGATCCCGAACAGCGACAGCGTTGGCAAGAACGTTTTGGCCTTGCGCCTGCGTATCCGTGCGACGGCGCGCCCACGCTGTGGATACATGCCGTCTCTGTGGGCGAAGTGCAAGCGGCTTTACCTTTAATCACTGCATTAATGCAACATTACCCCTCTCATTCCCTGTTAATAACCACCACCACATTAAGCGGTTCTAAACAATTGCATCGCGTGTTAAAAAACACGGTGCGGCATGTTTATTTACCCTATGATTTACCATGGAGTATGCGTTTATTTTTACAGCGACAACACCCTAGTTTATTGCTATTAATTGAAACAGAATTGTGGCCCAATTTACTCTACCAATGCCACGCGCATCACATTCCTTGTTTTCTGCTCAGTGCGCGTTTATCGGCACGGTCGGCGCGGCGTTACGGTTATTTCGGCGGATTGACGCGGGAATTATTACAGCAATTAACCCATATTGCCGCACAATCTCAAGCCGATGCCCAGCGTTTTCTCGCTTTGGGCGCGCGGCAGGTCACGGTGACGGGTAACTTAAAATTTGACATGTCCATACCCGAACACCTGCCAGAACAGGCGCGTTTACTGCGGGCGCAATGGGGATCGCGTCCTATTTGGATTGCGGCCAGTACGCATGAGGGGGAGGAAACCTTGTTATTAACCGTACATGCCCAATTACTACAGCAGTTTCCACAGCTCTTGCTTATCCTTGTTCCGCGGCACCCAGAGCGTTTTGATCGCGTCGCGCAATTGTGTCAACAAAAAAATTTCGCCTATTGTCGCCGCTCACAAACGCAGTCATCACCTTGTCACAGCGATGTATCAGTCTATTTGGCTGATACGATGGGTGAATTACTTTTGCTTTATCACATGGCTGATATTGCCGTGATCGGGGGAAGTTTCATTGAACACGGCGGACACAATCCTTTAGAACCCGCTTTGGCACAAGTGGCCATTATCAGTGGTTGTTCCGTGTTTAATTTTGCGGCGATTTATAACGAATTACAACAAGCGCAGGCCGTTATTTTTACAAAAAATACAAGCGAACTTTTGTCTAATGTAATATTATTATTATCCAATGCTGCATTGCGACAGCAATATGCCCAGCGGGCTTATGCTTACGTTCTCAGTCAACAAGGGGCATTGGCGCGAACTCTGAACGTGATCCAAGCCGCGCCTGTCGCCACAGACACAACGGCAAAAAATGCGCGATATTTTTGAATTGCAGGTGATTTAAGCGGTTGTAATGGATATAATGCACCGCGCAAATTAAAAAAATTACGGTCTAACCATCGTTCCTTAATCACACACGAATAACGATCAAACTGTCTTTAGGCTCATTTTAACCCAGCCCACACAAAACGAGGTAATTCATGGAAAACGTTGTCATTGTCGCGGCTCTTCGCACGGCGGTTGGTACATTTAACGGCTCTTTGGCTGGCATTCCGGCCAGCACTTTGGGTGCAAAAGTGCTTGCGGCTTTATTAGCAAAGACCGGCGTATCTGCCGATCAAGTTGACGAAGTGATTTTAGGCCAAGTCTTAACCGCAGGTACGGGACAAAACCCCGCCCGTCAAGCGGTTATTGAAGCGGGTTTTCCCGTCACCACTCCAGCCATGACGATTAACAAAGTGTGTGGCAGTGGTTTAAAAGCGGTACATTTAGCGGCACAAGCCATTAAATGCGGCGATGCACAAATTGTGATTGCCGGCGGACAAGAAAACATGAGCATGTCTCCCCATTTGCTGCCCAAATCACGTCAAGGCGTAAAAATGGGACCTTGGGAGTTACAAGACAGCATGATCATTGATGGTTTATGGGATGCGTTCAACCAGTATCACATGGGACAAACCGCTGAAAATATCGCCACCGATTTCAACATTGACCGCACCGAACAAGACGCTTTTGCCGCCGCGTCGCAACAAAAAGCCTCTGCCGCACAAAAAGCGGGACTTTTTGCCGACCAAATCGTGCCTATCGAAATCCCCCAACGCAAAGGCGATCCAATTTTATTTAAAGATGATGAATTTATTCGTCACGATGCCAGTGCGGAAGGCATGGGCAAATTACGCCCCGCCTTTAACAAAAATGGCACTGTCACCGCCGGTAATGCTTCTGGTTTGAACGATGGCGCAGCGGCTGTGATGGTCATGAGCGAAAGCAAAGCCAAAGAATTGGGATTAACCCCGATGGCGCGTATTGTTTCCTACGCCAGTGCGGGCGTTGAGCCGCGCATTATGGGAACAGGTCCCATTCCCGCTTCCCGTCAATGTTTAGACAAAGCCGGTTGGCAGCCCAACGATTTAGACTTGATCGAAGCCAACGAAGCCTTTGCCGCACAAGCCATTTGTGTCAATCGTGACCTCGGCTGGGATTTAAGCAAAGTCAATGTCAATGGCGGAGCGATTGCCATTGGCCATCCCATTGGGGCATCGGGCGCACGGGTATTGGTCGGCTTGCTACACGAAATGGTGCGCCGCGACGTGAAAAAAGGACTGGCCACCTTATGTATTGGTGGTGGTTTAGGGGTCGCGCTTACTGTAGAACGCTAATTCCTATCTGTAATCATGGCGTGCCGTTTTCCGACACGCCATGTTGGTGTTTATTTCGACGACAGCCCTTTTCAAAGTTAGAAGTTAGAAATTAATAGCATGAGCGAATCCAGAATCATCAAGAAATACCCTAATCGCCGTTTGTATGATACTGCCATTAGTAGTTACATTACATTGGAAGACATCAGAACCCTGGTGATGGAACACGTGCCGTTTCGCATTCAGGATGCCAAAAGCGGTCAGGATATTACACGTAGTATTTTGTTGCAGATTATTCTGGAGCAGGAAGAAGAAGGGGAACCCATTTTTAGCAGTGAAGTATTGGCACAACTGATTCGTTTTTACGGCGATACCTTACAAGGTATTGTGGCGAATTATTTTGAGCGCAGTTTAGGGCTTTTTGCCAAGCAACAAGATGATGTCCGCGCTAAAATGTACAATCCGATTTCTTTTATGACCGAAATTGCTGAACAAAATATTAATTTGTGGAAGGACATGCAAGAAAATTTTTTCAAAGCGGCAATCACCGGCCGCCAAGATGAGTCAAAAGAACAACAAAAAACAACCGCACAAACCCGCGGTGATGATAAGTTGAAAAAATAAACACCAAAAAGGATCGGAGGAATGCAGACAGGAAGTCGCCCCTTCACAAGAGATAATAAAAAGGATTTTCTCAACATTTCAAAGAAGCGTTTTCTTTAAATGGGATGGCAGTCGCAACAGACTCCATCAATAAACCCAACCGAAGAGTGTTTACGCTCGCTTAACACAACAATTATCGGAGATTTAAGGATGACAGCAAGAATTGTATTAGTGACGGGTGGTACAGGTGGAATTGGTACGGCCATTTGCCAAGGTTTGGCCAAGTCGGGTTATCGCGTGGCGGCTTCGTGGTTAGAAGGGATTGATGACGGTCCCGGTTGGCAGGCGAAAATGAAAGCCGAAGGCTTTGATATTGAAATCGCTGCGGGTGATGTGGGTGATTTTGATTCTGCGGCCAAAATGGTCAAAGAAGTAGAAGCCAAATTAGGCCCCGTAGATGTTCTGGTCAACGGCGCAGGAATTACCCGTGACAAAATGTTCCGCAAAATGGACAAAAGCATGTGGGATGCCGTGATTAAAACCAACTTAGACAGCGTGTTTAACGTGACGAAACAAGTGATTGATGGCATGGTTGACCGCGGCTGGGGACGAGTGATCAACATTTCTTCAGTCAATGGTCAAAAAGGCCAAGCCGGTCAAACCAACTATTCTGCGGCCAAAGCAGGAATGCACGGTTTCACCATGGCCTTAGCCCAAGAAGTCGCCAGTAAAGGCGTAACCGTCAACACCATTTCTCCCGGCTACATCGGCACCAGCATGGTGATGGCGATTAAAGAAGAAATTCGTAAAGCCATTATTGCCACCATTCCTGTTGGCCGCTTGGGAACACCAGAAGAAATCGCATGGGCGGTTGAATTTTTAGCCGATAATCGTTCAGGTTTCATCACCGGCGCAAATATTGCCATGAACGGTGGCTTACACATGGGGCCATAACTCGCTTCGACGGTGTCACTTAGAAAAAACTTGACACCCGAAACGATTTAGCATATTGTGCATTGCAGCGTTGTTGCAATGCACAATTTTTTAGCCGCGCTTTTTTTTGTAAAACACAACCATCATGCTTTTTTGGAGAACGTCGAAATGGACAACAACGAGTTACTGAAAAAATGGACCGAAATGAATAAATCAGCCATGGATGCCATTAAGGAACTGGGCGAAATCAACACCACCGCAATGACCCGCTTAACCCAACGTCAAATGGACATGATCAGTCTGTACATGGAAAGCGGCGCAAAGCAGTTGGAAATGTTGAGCCAAGCCAAGAATGTGCAGGACTTAGCAACGGCACAATCTAAGTTGTTCACGGAAATGAACGAAAAATTGCTGGATAACGCCCGCCAAACCGTCGAAGTATTGGTGGATGTGAAAGCCGAATTGTCCGCTTGGGTAGAAAAAGGGATGCAAAACGTCTCTGAAGTCGTACCAATGCCCAAAATGAAGAAGTAGAACCTTCACCAGCGTGAGCGTTTTCATGCTTCCTAACGAGGAGTCAGACTCTTTATGTGTTGTAGTCTGACTCCTCGTCTTCTTTTCCCCACGAAAAATTGGGAATTATTTCAAATTATAAAAGGCAGCACGCCCCGGATAAACCGCCGTATCGCCTAATATTTCTTCAATACGGATCAATTGGTTATACTTGGCAATGCGATCTGAACGCGACATTGACCCCGTCTTGATTTGTCCCACGCCCGTACCTACGGCTAAATCCGCAATTAAACTGTCTTCCGTTTCGCCAGAGCGGTGGGAAATGATCGCGGTGTAGTTGGCTTGGCGTGCCATTCGGATGGCGGCCAGCGTTTCGGTCACGGTGCCGATTTGATTTAATTTAATTAAAATCGAATTGGCAATGCCCTTGTCAATCCCTTCTTGCAAAATACGGGTATTAGTAACAAATAAATCATCACCGACTAATTGCACTTTGTCTTTCAAACGCGCACTTAAATGCGCCCAACCCGCCCAGTCATTTTCAGCCATGGCATCTTCAATGCTCAAAATCGGATATTGATCGACCCATTTGGCCAAATATTCCGTAAACTCTTCAGAAGACAACACTTTATTTTCCGAAGTCAGGTGATAACGCCCTTCTTTGTAAAACTCAGAACTGGCCACATCCAAACCCAACCAAATGTCCCCACCGGCTTTAAAACCCGCTTTATCAATCGCGGTTAAAATCACTTCAATCGCGGCTTCGTTAGAAGACAAATCAGGCGCAAAGCCGCCTTCATCTCCCACAGCAGTATTTAAGCCTTTGTTTTTTAAGACACTTTTCAAGGCATGAAACACTTCCGCACCGTAACGCAAGGCTTCGCGCAAACTGGGCGCACCGGTGGGAAGAATCATAAATTCTTGTAAATCCACATTATTATCCGCGTGTGCGCCGCCGTTAATAATATTCATCATGGGAACAGGCAGTTGCATGGGATAATCAGGACTGGCCAACGATTGAAACAAGGGCAATCCCCGATCCGCCGCCGCCGCTCGTGCTACCGCCATGGACACCGCTAACAAGGCATTCGCGCCTAAACGTTCTTTATTTTCCGTGCCATCCAAATCGATTAAGCGTTGATCTAATTCAGCTTGTTGTGTCACTTCCAAACCGATCAAATGATCACTGATTTCGCCGTTGATGTGTTCCACCGCATTTAATACGCCTTTTCCGCCGTAACGTTTGGCATCACCATCGCGTAATTCTAAGGCTTCTCGTGAGCCGGTGGATGCGCCAGAGGGGACGGCCGCCCGGCCAACATGACCCACTGCCGTGTAAACATCCGCTTCTACCGTAGGATTACCACGAGAGTCGATAATTTCACGGGCGCGAATTTTAGTAATATCTGACATTAGATTTTTCCTTAATGCTGGGTTGAAATAGAAAATAAGATTTTTTTATTTGGAATTGGCGTTGAGTTTATATAAAAATGGAGGCCGCCCAATACAGCAAGATGAGTCACGCATTTATTCTGTGAAACTCATCTTTCTGCGTTTTTGACAAAGCGGAGAATTGGCGTTAATTACAATTCGCCTTCGGCACCCGCTTGGATAATTTCCATTAAATCATCGCGGACTTTTTTCGCCAGAGCCGCTAATTCATCAGGCATATTAGACAAAGATAATAATAAATCTAAATTCATCATCACCAAAAATGGCTTGCCTTCATTGTCTTCAATAGCGGCAATTCGGCAAGGCATAAATGCCACAAAATCAATGTTAAAATTCAACATTTCATGAGCCGCGGCAATATTGCAAAATTGGAAAATTTCCACCCGTCGAATTTTCTCAAAACCTTGGGCTTCAAATTCGCGCCACATGGGTTGATGCGCGACTTGTTTCATATTGAGCGCATTAGCGCGCAGCAACATGGATTCAATCGCTGCATCCAAAGTCACGCCCTCTGCCACAGGCAATCTCACCACCATTTGTGACAAAGACATGGACATCGCTGCCGCTTCAGCAGGCGCGGTTTCGGGTGCTGCTTCAGACTCAGGTGACGTTGCCTGCACGCCGCCCATTGAAAACGCCAAAATTCCCGCACAGAATAAATGAGATAATTTCATGGTTGTCTCCCTTTTTTTGTTGGTTTGAGAAATTTGAATTTAAAAAAGTAGTTATTATGAAGGATTTTTATTATTAATCAGTGATAAAAATAAACGATGAGTAAGCATTCATTTTTAACCTGTTAACCCCCCTTTCTCCTCAATAAAGCGAACAATCTCCGGCAAGCCCTGCCCTGTTTTCAAATTAGAAAATAAAAAGGGTCGTTCGCCGCGCATTAAGCGGGCATCGCGTTCCATGACTTCTAAAGATGCGCCGACATAAGGGGCTAAATCAATTTTATTAATAATTAACAAATCAGCGCGAGTAATGCCGGGTCCGCCTTTACGGGGAATTTTATCGCCCGCAGCCACATCAATCACATAAAGCGTTAAATCGGATAATTCAGGGCTAAATGTTGCGCTTAAATTATCGCCGCCGCTTTCGATAAAAACCAATTGCACTTGGGGGAATTGTTGACACAATTGTTCCACCGCTAATAAATTCATAGACGCATCTTCACGGATTGCCGTGTGTGGGCAACCGCCTGTTTCCACCCCGACAATGCGCTCAGGGGGCAAGGCTTGGCTGCGGGTCAAAAATTCGGCATCTTCTCGCGTATAAATATCATTCGTGACCACCGCTAATTCATAACGTTGCCGCATTTGCTTACACAACGCATCCACCAACGCGGTTTTACCCGAACCCACAGGGCCACCCACACCCACCCGCAAACTAGACCATTCAGACATCATCTTCACCACAGTTTTTAAATTAGATTAAATTAAAAACAAAAACCACGCCACCCACACTGCATTAAAACAATGCGGCAAATGGCGCAGTTTCTGAGAAAAGTAACGAGCGAATAAAATCGTTAAAATTCCTTTTTCAACAATATTTATTCAGGGGGTTAGAATTGCCAAAACTTCTTCTAATTCAAAACGCAATTGCCGTATTAATTGCACATTATTGGGATGTTCTGTTGAGGGCGTATCAGAAAGACGCTGTTTCGCCCCCCCGATAGTAAAACCATGCTCATATAATAAACTGCGAATTTGACGAATTAACATCACGTCTTGTCGCTGATAATAACGACGATTACCACGCCGTTTAATGGGTTTTAACTGTGAAAATTCCTGCTCCCAATAACGAAGAACATGCGGTTTCACAGCACACAAATCGCTCACTTCACCGATGGTAAAATAACGTTTGCTTGGAATGGCGGGCAATTCGTTGTTATTGCTGGGTTCTAGCATAAGCGTTTTCTCGCTGTTTGCAGGGATAAATAGAGAAAAAAATCAGCGACATTCGCGTCATTATTAGATAGTTTTTCATTCGGATTCGTGATAACCCGTATCCGATTCAACTTGCCCATCAAAGGCTTCTACGCGAGTACGCAACTTTTGCCCTGGACGAAAAGTCACCACCCGACGCGCACTAATTGGAATCTCTTCGCCTGTTTTGGGATTGCGGCCGGGGCGTTGATTTTTACGGCGCAAATCAAAATTACCAAAGCCCGATAATTTAACTTGTTCACCTTTTGCCAGAGCGGTGCGAATTTCTTCAAAAAATAAATCCACCATCTCTTTTGCTTCGCGTTTATTCAAGCCCATTTCATCGAACAATCTCTCGGCCATTGCTGCTTTAGTCAGTGCCATTCTTATTTACTTCCTTAAATATGCGCCAAACTGTTGTTGTAAAGAAGCGAGTATTCCATCAATGGAACTATCTACTTCAGACTCGGTAAGATTGCGCGATTTCGCTTGAAAAATCAAGCCTATAGCAACACTTTTTTTACCCGCTTCTATTCCTTTACCTTGATAAACGTCAAATAAAAGGCAATCTTGCAGCGTTTCTCTTGCGCCATTTTCCCGTACAAATTGAATGAGCATATCAACTGCAATACTTTGATCCAGCACTAAAGCCACATCTCGTCGTACTGATGGATATTTGGATACTTCACTAAAGCGAGCTAAAGGCGCATCAAGTAATTCAGATAAAGCCAATTCAAACAGATAAACAGGCGCGATCAAATCTAATTCCTGCAATTTTTGTGGGTGTAAAGCACCTACTAATCCCACCAAATGTTGATCACGGTAAATGGCTGCTGTTTGGCCGGGGTGCAATGCAGGGTGAGTTGCCGCTTTAAATTTGTATTTTGAATCAGCGCGTAACAGGGCTTCGACATCGGCTTTAACATGATAAAAATCGATGGGATCGTGAGGAAGTCCCCATTGTTCTGGCCATGCGCTGCCTGTTGCCACGCCCGCTAACATGGGTTCTTGCTGTAAAACACCAGATTCAGTCACAAAACGCAATCCTGTTTCAAATAAGCGAACTCTGGGTTGTTGTCGTTTTTGGTTATACTGCACCGCTTGTAATAAGCCTGCCCACAACGTAGTACGCATTGCTGACATGTCGCTGGCGATAGGATTCGCCAATTGCAATGGCACGGATTCGGGATTGATCAATTGCAACAATTTGGGATCGACAAAGCTATAGGTGATCGCTTCTTGATACCCGCGTTGTATTAAAATTTGTTGCACGTCTTGTACGCGCCGCGCAGGCACAGCGGACATATTAAGATGACTGTATAAAGGCCGCGTCGGCAAATGATTGTAACCATAAACCCGCGCCAATTCTTCGATTAAATCCACTTCGCTATTTAAATCAAAACGATTTGAAGGCGGAATCACCTGCCATTCCTGCGCAGTAACACTGATCAGGGTTAAATGCAGACGTTTTAAATAATCCGTCACCGTTTCCGCCGGCAAGGCCATGCCCAATAAGCGCGTAATTCGTTCAGCCCGCAGACAAATCACTTGTTTTTGCGGTAAATAATCGGCAAAACGGCACTCAATCAGCTCTCCCGCTTGTCCGCCCGCGATGTCTAACAACAGCGCGGTGGCGCGTTCAGCCGCACGTCGTTGCAAATTGGGATCAACACCGCGTTCAAAACGATAGGAAGAATCCGTGTGTAATCCATAACGCCGCGCCGTACCCGCCAATTGTTCGGGCGCAAAAAAAGCACTTTCTAAGAAAATATCTTGTGTTTCCGTCGCCACCGCAGAATCCAAACCACCCATGACACCAGCTAACGCCAGTATTCGCTGTTGATCGGCGATGACTAAACTTTGGGCATCTAAAGTCAATGTTTGTTGATTTAACAGGGTTAATGTTTCCCCTTCGCCTGCCATACGCACCACAACACTGCCTTGTAATTGTTTTAAATCAAAGGCATGGAGCGGCTGCCCTAATTCGAGCAACACATAATTCGTCACATCCACAATCGGGCTAATACTACGTAAACCACACCGACGTAAACGTTCTTGTAACCATAAAGGCGTTTGCGCTTGGGGATTAAGACCGCGAATCACTCGCCCCACGTAATGCGGACAGGCCTGTGGCGCATCAATTTGTACGGGAAAAGTGTCTGGAATCGACACAGTAACTTCTTTATAATCAATGGCTTGAATATTGGTTTGTGTTAATAAACCCACTTCGCGGGCTAAACCTTCTATGCCCAAGCAATCGCTGCGATTAGGGGTCACATTTAACTCAATGGTGACATCATCTAAGCCCAGATATTCTCTAACATTTTTTCCCACAGGCGCATCGCTGGGCAGCGGCCAAATTCCCTCAGAACTCTCTGCCAATCCCAATTCAGAAATAGAACAAATCATGCCTTCTGAGGCGACTCCGCGTAATTTACTTTTTTTAATCGAAAAATCACCGGGTAATTTTGCCCCAATTTGCGCCACCGGTACTTTCAAACCTGCCGCGATATTCGCCGCGCCACAAACGATATTTAACGGCGTTTCTTGGCCGACATTCACCTGACACACCCGCAATTTATCGGCATTAGGGTGGGGTTCAACCTGCAACACTTCCCCCACACACACGCCAGTAAACGCAGGAGCCACCGGTTCAATGCCTTCCACTTCCAAGCCGGCCATTGTTAATTTTTCGGCCAACGCGGCGGTATTAATATCTGGATTAACCCAATCTCTTAACCAATTTTCACTAAATTTCATAAAATAATGTGCGAATTTTCTTAAAAAAAGTAAATCGTAAAATTCGCAACCTCCGTGTGTTGTGTTGTGCTGTTTTTAAAAGACGACTTTACGCATCCAAATCAGGAATCAATAAACTTTCCAAACGGGAGATCATATCTTTTACTAATAATTTTCTTTTTTTCAAGCGTTTTAATTGCAATTCATCGATACATTTATCTTGAGACAAGCGATTAATCACATCGTCTAAATCTCGATGTTCTAAATATAATCCTTGTAAACGTTGATTTATTAGGGTGCTTTCTTCTAATAACATGGACTTTTTCCTTAAAAAAATAAAATTATGCCGCGGGTAACGTGAAATAAAATAAACTGCCTTCGCCGAGTTGGCTTTTTACGCCCACTTCACCGCCTAATTTTTTAATAATTTGCCCCACAATCGATAACCCTAAACCATGACCTTCAACGGCATCCGTATGTAAACGCATAAAAGGTGTAAACAATTGTCGTTGTTCCTCGACGGTCAAACCGCGTCCATTATCCCGCACCCAAAAACGCACCCGCTGGCCACGACAGGTTTCCGCGCCCACTTGTAAACGCGGAGGCGTACCGCCGTATTTTAGCCCATTGTGCAAATAGTTAAACCACACTTCCTCAATCCACGGCGCGTAACCCAAAGCCGCTGGCCATTCACCACAATAACTGATTTCGGCTTGATATTTTTCCAACATGGTTTGTAAACGCTGGGTTAAGACGCTTGCAACAATCTCTTGCATATTTAATACGTGATACTCAACTGTTTTCTGCTGACTTACGCCCGCAAGCAGTAACAGCGCGTCAATAATATTAATCGTTTGTCGCCCGGCCTGCCCAATTAACTGTAATCTTTCCCGCATTCGCGCATCGACTACCGTGCCTTCGGGCGATTTTAAAAATAAAGTCTCCGCCAAACACGTCATGGCACTGATCGGGTCTTTCAAATCGTGAGCGACCGTATGCGCGAATGCGTCCAATTCCATATTACGTTCATACAGTCGCTGTTGCAATTTATGCGCGTTCAAATGCGCCCGAATGCGCGCCAACACTTCCTCGTGTTGCAACGGCTTAGTGATGTAATCCGACGCACCCACTTGAAATCCTTTGACTTTATCCGTGGTGTCAGTCAGCGCAGTCATAAAAATAACCGGAATGTCTGCTGTGGCTGGATTACTTTTCAAACGTTGACACACCTGAAAACCGTCCATATCGGGCATCATGATGTCTAACAAAATCATGTCAGGATTGGCATATTCTGCGGTCTGAATGCCCTCTTCGCCCTCTCTCGCCACCAAAACATCAAAACCCGCTTTACTCAACATATTGAGCAAAACAGTCACATTTTCAGGAGTGTCATCAACCACCAGCAGAGTATCAAGTATCATAGCGGATTTAATATAAAAAGAATGCGCTGAAAAAATAAGCCATTTTGAGAAAATTATCCCGTGTTTCTCATGCCCGCAGCAATGGCATTAATAGAACGCAATAAAGGATTTAACCAACGTTCGGCTTCTGCTTCATTGCCTTCATTAATATAACGGCGATATTGTCGCAATAAATGCACTTGAATCACGTTTAACGGATCAATATAAGGTTGACGACGTTTTAAAGAAATTTGCAAGGCAGGATTATGCGATAATAATTCATTCGATTGCGTCACTAATAATAATTGCTCAAGGGTGCGGCGATATTCTTGTTCAATATGCGCAAAAATCAACTCTCCATGCTCTTGATCTTGGCACAAGCTGGCGTAATTGCGCATAATCTCTAAATCCGCTTTAAATAATGCCATTTCAATATTGCTCAGTAAAGAACGGAAAAATGGCCAATCTTGATACATGGCTTGCAATTTCTTTAATCGCGCCGAATCTCCTTGGCAATAAGCCGCCAATGCCCAGCCTAAACCATACCACGCGGGCAAAGTATGCCGAGATTGCGACCAACCGAAAACCCAAGGAATGGCGCGAATAGAGTATTTAGAAGGATTATCCGCCCGCCGCCGCGCAGGACGTGAGCCAATGTTCATTAAAGCAATTTCTGATACGGGCGTGGCCTCATAAAAATAAGTCATTAAGCCTTCCGTATGGTCGGTTAATTGGCGATAATGCTGTTCTCCTAAAGCCGACAATTCGCGCATAATTTCCAAAAATTCGGGCGGATCATTCGCAACATCATGCCCTCCCAATAAACTGTTGGCGGTGGCACGCATTAAGCCTGAAGCTCCTGCATTTAATTCATAAATAGCGGTTTCAGGATTACTGTATTTATACGATAATACTTCACCTTGTTCTGTGAATTTAATTTGTCCGCGTACCGTTCCCACCGGTTGAGACACAATAGCCTCATAAGTCGGGCCACCACCACGTCCCACAGACCCCCCACGCCCATGAAATAAACGGCAAGTAATGCCATAACGATCCGCTAATGCGGTAATTTTACGTTGCGCTTCGTATAAATTCCAAGAAGACGATAAAATGCCCCCATCTTTACAAGAATCCGAATAACCTAACATCACTTCTTGCAACGCGCCTTTAGGCTGAATTAACGCAGGATCAATGCGATGGGTTAAAGGAATTGAGGCATAACTTTCTTCTTCGTAAAAACGCAACAATTCCCGATACAAAGGAATGTCTAATAAAGTACTTAATACCTGATCAATATGGGTTAAATCTTCAATCGTTTCAAATAAAGGCGCAACGGTCACATGACAAAATACTTTGCCATCCGGATATTGACCGACTAAACCATGTTGCTGTGCCAACACCAATACTTCTAATACATGGCTGGCTGTATGCGTCATAGAAATCACATAACTGCCGAAAATTTGCGGACTGATCGCCAAACGCATTTCAGCCATCACACAAAACACATCTAACGTTTGTTGTGTATTTTCAGTGAGTTGGCCGTTATTTGCAAATTGCCAATTCTGCGTTAATAATTCGACCAAATGCTGCAAACGTTGCGATTCATCAAGCGTTAAATAATCGACATTCTTTTGCAAACTTAATTCAGCAATCGCTTCACTGTGGCGTGTTGATTCTTGACGAATATCCAAACGCATTAAATAAAAACCAAAAGTTTCTACCAAACGCAATAAATCTTTTAATCCGCGTTCAGCCACTTGAATATCACCGTGACTGATTAATGAATCTCGAATCACTAATAAATCCCGATAAAATTCAATTTCACTGGGATAAGCATAAGCTCGCAATTCTGTGGCCTGCATTCCCGTCAAATTATTTTGCAAACGCAACTGCACTAAGGTCAAATTACAGCGTAACCGATCTCGCATTAATAAGCATTTGCGTCGATAAATTTCTTGAATATGCTCAGAATGCGGATCACGCTGGCAACGTTCGGCCAATTGTACATCCTCCATCAACTGCGCCATAAACGCCTCTGAAGGCTGACACAAACGGGTCGAATGGGTCAAGGTATCCGTCAATTCTTGTACACACTGTACGTATTCTTGTAGAATTTCTTGGGCTTGCAACAATACCGCAGTCGCTGTGGTTTCGGGCGTGACAAAAGGATTACCGTCCCGATCTCCACCGATCCACGACCCAAAACGCAGAAAACTTGGCACCCGCACCGGCTGTTGCAAGCTGTAAATACGGCGCACACTGCGTTCTACCGCACGATAAGTGTGGGGAACAGCCACAAATAAGCATTCACGAAAATAATGCAAACCATTGGTGATTTCATCCACCACTTCTAATTTTTTCGTGCGAACTTCATCCGTTTTCCATAATAAATGCAAATAAGATTCTAAAACTTCTTGTTGATCTTGAATTTCAACTTGACTTAATTTACGCGGATTAAAATGTTTCACACGGGTAAAAATTCGCCGCAAAGCCACTTGAATCGTGCGCCGCCGTGCTTCGGTAGGATGCGCGGTAAAAACAGGAATATAAGTCAAACTATTTAACAACAATTGAATCTGTTCTGGCGTAATTTCATTGGCGATCAATTGGCGTAAGGTTTGATCAAAAGATTCCTCCCAAAGTGGGCCGCCGCGATGAATTAAACGTTGCCGTCTTTGATCGCGGAATAATTCCTCTGCAATATTCAATAAACTAAAGTAAATATTAAAGGCCCGCACCACATCCGTTAATATCTCAGGCGATAAGGCTTGAATTAATCGTTCTAATTGGCGACGTTTATTCGGGTTGGGGGTTTCATGCAGACTGATATAACCCTTGCGTAAGGTTTCCACCGCCGCGTAAACTTGACCGTCGGCGCGGGCTAACAGCGTTTTACCTAACAATTTGCCCAATAATTTGACTCGTCGGCGCAATGCTTTGTCCTTAACCTTGACAGATTCCATCATAAACAGCCCTAATGTGCAGTGGAAAGATGAGGTGAAATGTTCTTTAAGAATACAAAATAAATCGCCTTATGGCAGGATCACCCGTGTTGAATATTGGCCTAATCATAACCGATTTTTGCCCTACTTATGCAAAAAAATTGAGTTGATCCGAGTCGTGAACAGAAAATAGTTTAATGATCGACTTAATCATTGAGACTTACACCCATTATCCCCACAACATTTTTAAAGCAATAATCGCTAGAAAAATCCCAAACAATTTTTTTAATAATGTAGTGGGTAAAGTATGGGTTAATTTCGCACCTAAAGGGGCAGTAAAAACACTAATCGCTGCCACTAAAATAAAAGCAGGTAAATACACATAACCCAAACTATAATTGGGCAAATGAGACACAGACCATCCAGTGACAATAAAACCCATCGCCCCCGCAAGCGCAATCGGAAAACCACAAGCGGCTGAAGTGGCTATGGCGTGCCGTAATGTCACATTGCAAAAAGTCAAAAAAGGCACCGTCAACGATCCACCCCCAATACCCACCAAAGCCGACAATATCCCAATAAAAACAGCAATCATTCCAGTGAGATAGCGATTAGGCAATTGTCGATGTGCAGCGGGTTTTTTACCCCAAATCATTTCTATGGACAATAATAACAGGAAAATGCCAAAAATAATGCGTAAAAAATCACTGGATAAATAATGTGCAATCCACGCGCCGAGAAACGCACCCAATGCCACCCCCGGTGCCAATTGCCACACGATTGACCATTGTACCGCGCCATGACGATGATGCGCCCAAATTGACGCAATAGAAGTGGCGACAATTGTCGCTAAAGAAGTCCCAATCGCAATGTGCATTAAATGCACACTAGGCACGGATTGACCATAATGAAAAATCCACACCAATGCAGGCACAATCACAGCCCCGCCACCAATCCCTAATAATCCTGCTAAAATACCCGCAATAAACCCTAAAATAAGTAAAAAAATAATTTCCATAACACTGATCACTGTTCTAATGATGTTGTTGTTGTTTTTTCTTCTGAGACCATCAGCAACAGAATGCCTGCCAATAATTCTGTACAGACCGTCCAAAAACGAAATAATAAACTGGCCATAATCGCCTGTTCTAATGGCATGAATTGAATTAAAAATAAAGTACTCACCGATTCTCTAACGCCAATTCCCCCCGGTGCAAATAAAGCAAAAAATCCCACCGTCATGCCCACCACATTGGCTAGCGTAATCCATAAAATTAATTCGACATTAAATAACGCATTGACAAAAGCAAAATAAACGCCGCTATAAACCAAACCCAGCATTGACCAAGCCGTGACAAATCCTATAATAAGATAAAAATAAGCGGTTATATCTAATAACGGTAAATCAGTTAAACCTTCTATTTCTTTTTTAATAAACCAACGACTGATGACATTATAAAAACGAAAAGACAGCGATAATAAAACCCTTCCCAAACCAATACTGAGCCACGCTAACACCGCAATGCACACCCATAATAATTCCTGCGTCAACACAGCCCACAACGTGGCCGCAAGAATAGCACCCGAATGCACTAAGGCAAACTGCTCTTGTAAAGTTAAACTAATAATTTCTGTCCAAGATAACCCTTTGTTTTTTAACTGAGTTCCCCGCGCAAACATCCCCCACACTTTACCGGGCAAATACTTACCTATCATCAGCAAAATAATTTGCATTAAGGCACTTTTAAATTTAATTTTAAGTGGTGTCAACTGCAAAATATTATATCGCCAAAGATAGGCCGTGAGCAGTAAAAATAGGATTTGCAGTACGACAGCAATCCAGAGATAATGAGGATTTAACGTTAAATGATTTTCCAGCTTGTCTTTTTCTATCCACAGATAATGACCAATAAACAACAAAGCAAACAAGATAAAAAAACTTAACCAAAATCGCTTTAGCCAAACTAACATGAATGGTGTAACCTTAAAGTATTCTTGACTTCAATTCACCCATTTTATAACATTCCAAGCCATTATGCAGAGGATTACCATCCTGTTTTTCAGCAGAAAAATATTTTTGACAAAACAGACAAAATAGCTTAAACCCAAATGCAAGATTAAAAACAGAAAAAATATATTATTCTTTACGTCTACAGCATAAAGTAACTACAATAAATTCTTAAAAACGCACAACAATCATCACCCGATAAAGTGAAATTCGTGCCTTAAAAATAAAACGAATGTGGTGGAGTTTATCATGACGGTTCATCGTATTGCGGCTGTACAAATGGCCTCAGGCGCACAAGTCGCCGCTAACTTACAAGAAGCCCAACGACTCATCCAAGAAGCGGTAGAAAATGGCGCGGAATGTGTTGTTTTACCCGAAAATTTTGCCTTTATGGGCGCGAATGATCACGCAAAATTAGCCATTCAAGAACCGTTTGGAGAAGGAATGATCCAACAATTTTTAGCCCAAACCGCCAAACAACAAGGCATTTGGTTAATTGGTGGTACGATTCCCTTAGCCAGCGGCGATCCCCATCGAGTACGAGCGGCTTGTTTAGCGTACAATCCGGAAGGGATTTGTGTGGCGCGTTACGACAAAATACACTTGTTTGATGTCGATGTGGGCAGCCACGAACGTTATGAAGAATCCCAAACCACCGACCCCGGACAGGAAATCACGGTATTTGACACCCCTTTTGGCCGCATTGGCTTGGCAATCTGTTATGATCTTCGTTTTCCTGAATTATTCCGGTGTTTATTAGAACAAGGCGCAGAAATTATTTGTGTTCCATCAGCGTTTACTGACATCACTGGCCGCGCCCATTGGGAACTGCTCACCCGAACCCGCGCTGTAGAAAATTTGTCATACTTAATAGCAGCCGATCAAGGCGGATACCATGTCAATGGACGCAAAACTTACGGTGATAGCCTCATTGTTGACCCCTGGGGACATGTATTAAACCGCTTATTTCAAGGCCTAGGTGTCGTCACCGCCGACATAGACACCGAACATCAAGCCCAATTGCGACAACGTTTTCCGACCATTCATCATCGAAAAATCTTATGTCAAGCCCGCTAACCCCACTGCAACTGGCAACGGAATCCTTACTGATTCCCAGCGAATTAGATCAAGAATCCCTCACGCATCTGCTCGACGATTTGAAGCGTGGCCGGGTGGATTATGCCGATCTTTATTTTCAACACAGCCAACAAGAATCTTGGGGCTTAGAAGAAGGACTCATAAAAACCTGTCACACAAGCTGGGATCGGGGAGTCGGCGTACGCGCCAATATAGGCGATAAAACCGGTTTTGCTTACAGCGATGATTTACAATTTTCTACTTTGCGACAAGCCGCACGAGCCGCACAGTCTATTGCCTACCACGGACAATCCTTATCACCAGCGGTATCTGGGCGAATTTTGCCCGTAACCGCCTATTATTATCCAGATAATCCTTTGACCGGCTTTAGTTCAACAGAAAAAGTGGCGTGGTTGACCCGTTTGGATCAGTTGGCACGCGACAGCGATCCGCGTATTAAACAAGTGTCTATCAATCTTCACGGCAGTTATAAAATAATTCTGATCATGGCGACGGATGGCACCTTGCAAGCAGATGTACAACCGCTAGTGCGGCTCAATGTCAGTGTCATTGCAGAATCAAAAGGTCGGCGCGAACAAGGCGGAAGCGGCGGCGGCGCACGAACAGATTACGGCTATTTTTTCGATCAACAACGCGCCGAAACTTACGTTCAAGAGGCTGTAAAACGTGCTTTAACCCATTTAGAAGCCATTGATGCGCCCGCCGGAGAATGGCCGGTGGTATTGGGTGCGGGTTGGCCGGGGGTTTTGCTGCACGAAGCGGTGGGACATGGCTTAGAAGCGGACGGTAATCGTAAGGGAACATCGGCTTTTGCGGGGCGTTTAGGGCAAAAAGTGGCTTCTCCGCTGTGTACAGTGGTGGATAACGGCACATTAACCCAACGGCGTGGCAGTCTCAACATCGACGACGAAGGCACGCCCACGCAATGCACTACCTTGATTGAAAACGGCATTTTAACCGCCTATATGCAAGATAAGTTGAACGCCCGCTTAATGGGAACAATCAGCACAGGAAATGGTCGCCGTCAATCTTACGCCCATCCGCCCTTACCCCGCATGACTAATACGTATTTATTAGCCGGCCAAACACCGCCCGAAGACATTATTGCTTCGGTCAACAAAGGCTTATACGCGGTCAATTTTGGTGGAGGACAAGTGGACACGGTATCGGGAAAATTTGTATTTTCTGCCACCGAAGCATATTTGATTGAAAATGGACGCATCACCGCCCCCGTAAAAGGAGCAACACTGATCGGTAACGGTTTAGAAACCCTAAACCGAATCAGTATGGTTGGCAATGATCTTGCGTTGGACGGTGGCGTTGGCACATGTGGCAAGGAAGGACAACAAATTCCCGTCGGGGTCGGTCAACCGACTTTGCGCATCGATCAATTGACAATAGGGGGAACACGCACGTGAAAAATGCCCACTCCCCCCAAAATATCATGTGAATCGTTAAAATGTAAGCCTTAAATAGACCAACCGAAGCCCTTACTTTTCATAAAGTGAATCACGTTGGTTTTACTTTGAATTTCCAGTAACCCATTGCGAGAGAACGATTGTGTCTTCGATAACTCAAGCGAAAGCTGAAGCGCAAAAGCTGATTAAACGGTACAACAAACTACAAGCCGAAGCCAAAACAGCGGATGCGGCTGAGGCTGCACGTAAAGCGGCTGAAGCAGAGAAATTAGTCTCGCAAATTAGTGCGTTGCAATCTGCCATTACCAAATTACAAGCCAAAGATCGACAACAGACCACGCCCGTACCTAATCGAGCCGCCTCCCCTGATTTGTCTGCGGTTAAAAAACCGTTAAGCCCGCCCGTCACAGGCAACACTGACGATTTATCGCCAGAAGACTTGCGTCGAGCCAGCGAAGAAAAAGCGATGTTAGAATCGCGGATTGCCCGCATTGAGTCCGCACAGCAACGCACCCGCGCCCAAATTGAACAACTCTCCAGAGCCAAACAAGAATTAGCACGCCTAAAACAAGAAGCTGAACAAAGTGCCGCTAAAGAACGTCGCGCTAACGATGAAAAATTACAGCAAGAATTGGCGAAATTAATCGAAAAGAAAGAAGCCGAACAAGAACAATTACGCAAAGAAATGGAAGCTGTCCGTAAACAGGCGGAAAAAGATGCTGAATTATTAAAATTACAACGCGATTCAGCCCGCGCCATTATGGAGAAACAAAAACAAATTGAACGCGAGAAATTGCTCAGTCAATCTCGCGCCAAAGGAAAGAAAATAGCAGTGATTTTAGCCGTTGTGGTGCTGCTGGTGGGGGGAGGTGTGAGTGCGGTTATGTTTACTCCCATTTTGCAGATTCTGTTACCCAGCGACAAGCCTGCACCCAGTACACAGAATACTAATGAATCCACCGAATCCGTGCCACAACAAGCCGCAGACCCCACTCCTCCTCCTCCTGCTCCTGTAAGGGCATTGGGCGAATTCCAAGATCGACTGCGTTCTGGCGGGACAGGCCCTACCATGGTACGTTTACCCGCAGGGACGTTTATGATGGGTATTCGGGCGGGTTTGCCGTATCCAACAGAACAGCCGCAACACCAAGTGAGTCTTAACCAATTTGCGATTAGCAAATATGAAGTGACTTTTGCGGATTATGACCGTTTTGCGCGAGCGACAGGGCGAGAATTACCCGATGATCGCAGTTGGGGGCGTAGTAATCGTCCTGTGATCAATGTCACTTGGGACGATGCCACCGAGTATGCCAAGTGGCTGTCTGAAGAAAGCGGTAAACAATACCGTTTACCCACCGAACGCGAATGGGAATATGCCGCGAAAGCCGGAACAGATAGCCTCTATTGGTGGGGATCAGAAATCGGTCAAAACAACGCCAATTGTGCCATTTGTGGCAGCCAATGGGCAGGACGCTCTACTGCTCCCGTCGGTAGTTTTCAACCCAATGCGTTTGGATTACATGACGTGATTGGTAACGTGCAAGAATGGACGTTGGACTGTTTCCGTCCGAATTACACTGGCGCGCCGCCATTCGGTGCGTGGGAAGGCGGAGATTGTTCAAAACGCATGGTACGCAGCAGTTCTTACCGCAGTTTTCAAGGCAAAAACCGCACAACCCAACGCGAAGATTTCCCCCCCAAACGTAAGTCAGATACCATCGGTTTTCGTGTGGTCAGAGTGGAATAAAACCAGCTTATATTCAGACAACATCCCCTTCTCATTCTGCAAACTTTACTTGCCGTTGTCCCGAATTTTTCGGCAACGGCAAATTTAATTTAAAATGACAATGTTTAATTTACGGAGTATATAAAGTGTCAGCATTAATTTGTGGTTCATTTGCATTTGATACAATTATGTTATTTAAAGATCAATTTAAAAGACACATTTTGCCAGAGCAAGTGCATATTTTAAATGTTTCGTTTTTGGTGCCAGAATTGCGGCGGGAATTTGGTGGATGTTCGGGGAATATTGCTTATAACTTAAAATTACTCGGCGGCAATCCACTGCCTATGGCTACGGTGGGGATTGATTTTGATCCGTATTTGCGTTGGATGAATCGCTGGGAGATTTCTACAACCCATGTGAAAGTGATCGACGACACTTACACCGCCCAAGCCTTTATCACTACGGATTTAGACGACAATCAGATCACGGCTTTTCACCCTGGAGCCATGAGTTTTGCCCATTTGAACCGCATTAGTGACACTACAGGAGTGACAATAGGGATAGTTTCTCCTGACGGGCGTGATGGTATGTTGGAACATGCTACCCAATTTGTTGATGCGAATATTCCTTTTATTTTTGATCCCGGTCAAGGTTTACCGATGTTTAATGGTGATGAATTGACGCGATTTATTGAGCAAGCCACTTGGGTCACTGTCAATGATTACGAATGGGAATTGATGTTAGATCGTACCGGATTAAGCATTGAAAAGGTCTTAGAACGCGGAGTTAAAGCCTTAATCATCACCAAAGCCGCTTCAGGCTCATTAATTTACACCGCAGAAAAAACCTATACCATTCCCCCCGCCAAAGTCACTCAATTATTAGACCCCACTGGCTGTGGTGATGCCTTTCGTGGTGGGATTTTATTTGGCTTAATGAACGGCATGGATTGGGAGACGACGGGGCGCATTGCTTCGCTTATGGGCGCAATTAAAATCGCCAGTTATGGCACACAAAATCATCATCCCAGCTTAGATGAAATCAAGGCCTTATTTAAAACCCATTTTGGCTATGATTTTACTTGATGAAAAATGAGCAGGATTAATTGGCATCGGGTGTTTGGTTTAACTTTAATTGATTTTTTTCTGGATTCAGAATATGAAGTGATTTTAGAGAAGGAACTCACGGCTAAAAAGCAATTTCTGGATATTGCGATTATCAAACGTAAAGAAGGTAAAGCCATTACAGAATTGCCAGAAGGTTTAGAAGAATTGGCCGCGCACAATCTTATTACTTATAAATCCATGCAAGAATCGCTTAATACATGGGCAATTGATGAGTTAATAGGACATTATGTCAATTATCGCAAACAAGAAAGCCAATCACTTCATCATTTGATTCCTGTTGAGAAAATTAAGTTATTTGCCATTTGTACCCGTTATCCCAAAAGTTTAGAACAGTCGGGGTTAAAGCTGGAGCAACAGCAAAATGCCGTTTTCAACCTCACCTATGGCAGTCATCAAATTAAAGTACTGGTTTTGAGCAAGATGCCCAAAGCGCAGCGCAATGCAATTTGGCAATTATTCAGTGGTACAGGTGAGGGATTTGTCTACGGTGGTCAAAACTACAATTGGCACTCCAGACAAGATAAGGCTATACTTAACCAACTCTATGAATTTTATAAACAAAAAGGAGCTGTTATGCCTTACACAATGGATGATTTTGTACGAGACTATGTCAGTGAAAATCTGCATGTCCTCTCTGCCGATGAAGTGTTGAAACGCTATTCATCTGATGAGGTGTTGGGACACTATTCACCTGATGAGGTATTAAAGCAGTATTCATCTGATGAAGTATTGAAACACTATTCGCCTGATGAGGTATTAAAGCAATATTCATCTGATGAAGTATTGAAACACTATTCACCTGATGAAGTGCTAAAGCAATATTCACCAGAGACCATCAAAGCCTTTTTAGAAAAATTGGAGAAAAAAGGATAGCCAAATTGTGTTAAGGAATTCCGCAATGGGGTGTAAATGAGCAGGATTAATTGGCATCGGGTGTTTGGTTTAACTTTAATTGATTTTTTTCTGGATTCAGAATATGAAGTGATTTTAGAGAAGGAACTCACGGCTAAAAAGCAATTTCTGGATATTGCGATTATCAAACGTAAAGAAGGTAAAGCCATTACAGAATTGCCAGAAGGTTTAGAAGAATTGGCCGCGCACAATCTTATTACTTATAAATCCATGCAAGAATCGCTTAATACATGGGCAATTGATGAGTTAATAGGACATTATGTCAATTATCGCAAACAAGAAAGCCAATCACTTCATCATTTGATTCCTGTTGAGAAAATTAAGTTATTTGCCATTTGTACCCGTTATCCCAAAAGTTTAGAACAGTCGGGGTTAAAGCTGGAGCAACAGCAAAATGCCGTTTTCAACCTCACCTATGGCAGTCATCAAATTAAGGTACTGGTTTTGAGCAAGATGCCCAAAGCGCAGCGCAATGCAATTTGGCAACTATTCAGTGGTACAGGTGAGGGATTTGTCTACGGTGGTCAAAACTACAATTGGCACTCCAGACAAGATAAGGCTATACTTAACCAACTCTATGAATTTTATAAACAAAAAGGAGCTGTTATGCCTTACACAATGGATGATTTTGTACGAGACTATGTCAGTGAAAATCTGCATGTCCTCTCTGCCGATGAAGTGCTGAAACACTATTCACCTGATGAAGTATTAAAGCAATACTCATCTGATGAAGTATTGAAACACTATTCGCCTGATGAGGTATTAAAACAGTATTCACCAGAGACCATCAAAGCCTTTTTAGAAAAACTGGAGAAAAAAGGATAGCCAAATTGTGTTAAGGAATTCCGCAATGGGGTGTAAATGAGCAGGATTAATTGGCATCGGGTGTTTGGTTTAACTTTAATTGATTTTTTTCTGGATTCAGAATATGAAGTGATTTTAGAGAAGGAACTCACGGCTAAAAAGCAATTTCTGGATATTGCGATTATCAAACGTAAAGAAGGTAAAGCCATTACAGAATTGCCAGAAGGTTTAGAAGAATTGGCCGCGCACAATCTTATTACTTATAAATCCATGCAAGAATCGCTTAATACATGGGCAATTGATGAGTTAATAGGACATTATGTCAATTATCGCAAACAAGAAAGCCAATCACTTCATCATTTGATTCCTGTTGAGAAAATTAAGTTATTTGCCATGTGTACCCGTTATCCCAAAAGTTTAGAACAGTCGGGGTTAAAGCTGGAGCAACAGCAAAATGCCGTTTTCAACCTCACCTATGGCAGTCATCAAATTAAGGTACTGGTTTTGAGCAAGATGCCCAAAGCACAGCGTAATGCAATTTGGCAATTATTCAGTGGTACAGGTGAGGGATTTGTCTACGGTGGTCAAAACTACAATTGGCACTCCAGACAAGATAAGGCTATACTTAACCAACTCTATGAATTTTATAAACAAAAAGGAGCTGTTATGCCTTACACAATGGATGATTTTGTACGAGACTATGTCAGTGAAAATCTGCATGTCCTCTCTGCCGATGAAGTGTTGAAACGCTATTCGCCTGATGAGGTGTTGGGACACTATTCGCCTGATGAGGTATTAAAGCAATATTCATCTGATGAAGTATTGAAACACTATTCGCCTGATGAAGTGCTAAAGCAATATTCACCAGAGACCATCAAAGCCTTTTTAGAAAAACTGGAGAAAAAAGGATAGCCAAATTGTGTTATTGGCATCGGGTTTGGTTTAACTTTTTTGGTAGTCCTAGCCAAGTAGTGATATGAATAAAATTATCCCAAATCTAACGATTCGTTATAATGGTGAATAAAGTGCCAAATTGCTCCGATGTGATTTTCTAATTTTTTAGAGAAAGATAGCGTTTCTCTGACCAGACGAGAAATACGCTGCCTCAGAGTGCAATTAAGACGCTCAACAAGGTTGGTTAAACCTGTTTGTTTGCCAACAGCATGATGGCGTTTACTAGGAAAAACAGATTGATAGGACTGCCAAAAATCAGTATACGAAACAGCACACTGCCGATACACTGGCGGAAGAGATTTCCACAACTTTTGCGCCGCGGCTTCATCTCGTTTACCCACATAAGCTCCTACAATTTCACGGGTTTCTATATCTAAGGCAAGCCATATCCACTGTTTATTTTTCTTGTTTTGGACAAAAGATCACATCTCATCACACTGTAGGGTAAGCCGCCGTTTAGATTTTTTTTTACATGGACTTCGCGTGGGGTTTGTTCATATTTTTTATTGACGTATCTTTGTAACCAACTGGCTGATACGCCCGTTACCCGACCAATAGCGGCTAAAGACAGCCGTTCAAGAAGCAATTTATCAATCAGTTCTACCGTCGTTTGAGGAATAGGCTGATTGGTGTTCTGCGGATTTTCCACAAACTGACGACCACAGTCTTTACAGGCATATTTTTGCTTTCCGCTATTAATACTTCCATTCTTTACAATCGCTTGGGATTGGCAACGGGGACATTTCATTCACTTTTCCTCTTTATCTCTATAAAAATGGATATTATACCATTTATCACCACCTAGAGGGGACTACCACTTTTTTTACGAAAAACCAAAACAACCCCATTCTATACCAAAATTAAGTCATTCATAAAATTTTTCTGTCAGAATCAGAATTTACAGAATTTTAGGATTTTCAGAATTAAAGAATAAAAAATCTGTTTAAAATAAACGACTTGTAAGAATAAATTTTGAAAATTCTTGTGTCTGCAAATTTTGATTCTGACAAAATAAGGATTCTACGAACCCTATCTTTTTGGTATATTTCTATTCATTCTGACCATCAAGGATGCAAATAAAGCGGCAAACGCACCGTAAAAACGCTACCCTGATGTAATTGGCTTTCTACGCTCACTTCGCCTTGTAAAATGGTGCAGTAATGCCGACAAATGGATAAACCCAAACCCGTCCCGCCATATTGCCGTGTAGAAGAACTATCGACTTGACTAAATGGCTTAAAAATCATTTCTAAATGCTCAGGCGCAATGCCAATTCCTGTATCAGAAACTGTAAAAATAATCAGCGTTTCTGTGCGTTCAACCGATAAAGTAATTTTGCCTTCACGAGTAAATTTTGCAGCGTTACTCAATAAATTTAATAAAATCTGCTGTAATTTCACAGGATCACTGTACAATTTACCGCAATTCGGATCACAATTCACTTCTAATTGATTGCTGCCTAATGTGGGTTTTATTACCGTAATCATTTCTTCCACCAAATGACCCACATCCAATTCCACTAAACGCAATTCCGTTTTTTCTGCTTCGATTTTAGCAATATCCAATACATCGCTAATTAAGGTTAATAATTGTTTGGCGGCGGTTTGGATTTTTTCTAAATCATCAACAATTTCATTCGGCTGCATTTCGGGTGCATCTTCACGCAACAAATCCGTATAACCAATAATTGCATTTAATGGCGTGCGCAATTCATGACTCATATTCGCCAGAAAAACACTTTTTGCTCGATTGGCACTTTCAGCCGCAGCGCGAGCTTGTTCATTTTCACGATTGCGTTTTTCTAATTCTTGGGCATGAGCCTGCAATTGTTGCTGCAAACGACGGAATTTTAAATGCGTATTAACTCGCGCTAAAACTTCTTCATGTTGAAAAGGTTTAGTGACATAATCTACTGCACCTAATGAAAAACCTTTAACTTTATCTAAAGTATCGGCTAATGCAGTCATAAAAATAATAGGAATTTCTCTGGTTTCTCGCTGTGATTTTAATTTTTCACAGACTTCAAAACCGTCCATTCCGGGCATCATGACATCTAATAAAATTAAATCAGGACTGGCATATTCTGCCCGCTGAATTGCACTTTTACCGTCTTTTGCCACCAATACCTTAAATCCTTCCGTATTAAGGAAATTAAACAATACGCTGACATTCGCAGGCGTATCATCGACAATTAACAGCGTCCCTTTACTGGCGATTTCGTCGCTGGGTGCAAGCGTTGCAGCATTCATGAATGTGTCCCCCTGTAAGAATCAATGCGTTCACAAATTTCGTCCATTTCAAAACCACGCGCTAATACACGTAATTCTTCAAAAAAATGGAGATGTGTGGGTGGTGCTATTTTTTTAAATTCGCCAATATTTTCTAGCAGCGCGCTAACATCTCCCATCATGGCATTTTCATATAAAATATTGGCTTGTTCGGGAGTTAATGCACTGGATTCGTCAATGGGTTTATTTTCTTCAATCGTATCTTTTAAATCAAGACGATCTTTCTCCATTAAAGTGGGAGAAATCGTCTCATAAATCCAAGTTAATTTCAGTTGTTTTTGCAATTCTTTTAACAACACATCGGCTTGAATGGGTTTAGGTAAAAACACATTACAACCCGCCTCCAAACTCTGTGCTTGATCCTGCTCAAAAACACTGGCAGAAACCGCTAAAACCGGCAAATCCACAAACGCCACAGATTGGCGCAATTGGCGCACCATTTCAAAACCATCCAACACCGGCATCACCAAATCCGTTAAAACAGCATCTGGACGTGATACTTTAATTTTAGCCAAAGCCTGCGCGCCTTGCTCGGCTGTTTCTACTTGAAACCCTAAAGGCTGTAATAAATTCACTAATACAGAGCGATTTTCAGCCCGATCATCGACGATTAATAATCGCTTAGGAGCTTCTCTAAAACCAACAATGACTTGGGGGGGAGCTTGTTTAGATTTGATCAAATGAGACACTTGAGGCGCAGGTAATGTTAAGGTAAAGCAACTGCCTTGTCCCAATTGACTGCGTAAGGTTAATTGTCCCCGCATCATCTCCACTAAACGACGAGTAATGGTTAAGCCTAATCCTGTGCCTTCCGACTTAAAAGCCGCATGACCGACTTGCTGAAAAGGTAAGAAAATGCGCTCTTGATCACTTTCAGCAATACCTTGCCCTGTATCGAAAATTTCAAACGTTAAAGAACCGTTATAATAACCCACTTTTAATGTCACGCCACCTTCGTGAGTAAATTTAACGGCATTGCCTAATAAATTCATTAAAATTTGTCGTAATCTTTTCTCATCTGCATGAACTCCCAAAGGTAAAGCCGTCACCGCCTCATAAATAAAGGCAATACCTTTTTGTTCCGCACGGATTTTAAAGACTTCAACCAGCGTACTAATAAAGTCCAATAAATCAAAATCAACACAATATAATTCAATACTATCCGCTTCGATTTTCGACAAATCTAAAATATCATTAATCAACGTCAATAAATAATCACCGCTACGCTGAATAATTTGCACGCCCTCGCGTTGTTTTTCTGACAATTGACGGTCGCGTAATAAAATTTGTGCATAACCCAAAATTCCATTTAATGGCGTGCGCAATTCATGACTCATATTGGCGAGAAATCTACTTTTAGCGCGATTGGCGGTTTCAGCGGCGATTTTTGCTTGTTCTAATGCGCTTTCAGTGCGTTTTCTTTCCGTAATGTCCTGCGCCATGCCCAATAAACCAATCACATCATCTTGGACATTATGTAGCGGCAAT
Organism: Thioflexithrix psekupsensis; assembly: GCF_002149925.1. Classification (NCBI taxonomy): domain Bacteria; kingdom Pseudomonadati; phylum Pseudomonadota; class Gammaproteobacteria; order Thiotrichales; genus Thioflexithrix; species Thioflexithrix psekupsensis. The sequence continues at coordinate 854,394 of NZ_MSLT01000023.1, forward strand.
TTACAAATTTCGGCATAACCCATCGTGCCATCGGCACGGGCATATTCTTCGATATAATATTCTCCTTGATCAACCTGCATAATCCGTTGTTCTCGCTCGAAAAATGTAGGAGCTTGCTCTTGCCAATGCAAATCAAAATCCGTTTTTCCTAATAATTCCTCAGGGGAATTAACACCCGCTGTTTGCGCAAATATTTTATTACAACCGAGAAAACGACTCTGCCGATCTTTCCAAAAAATATAATGCGGAATATTCTCAATCACCACACTTAATAACACTTGTTGTTCTTGCAAGCGTTGATTAGCGTAATAACGTTCACTAATATCACGAGCAATGGCAATAATAATGGTACGATTGGGATTTAATTGTACCCGTTGCGCTTTAATTTCGGTGGGAAATTCGCTATTATCGGCGCGACGATTGCGCGTTTCAAAGGTCATCGATTCTTTTTCTCCCGTTAATACGGGCAGTTCAAAAACATCTCCCTGATTAGCCACGCCCACATCCACATCTTTAGGCGATTTGCCTATCAATTCTTCAGCCGAATAACCCAATTGTCGCGCTGCACCTTCATTCACATAAAGAAAAGAATAATGATTTGAATCCAATAAATAAACACCATCTTCTAATAAATCTAAACAGGTTTTAAATTGCTTTAATTCTTCAGTGGTTTGCAGCAGTATTTTGGTTTTTTCGGTTAATTCAATATTTTGCTTAATCTGCTCTTGTTCTCGCTGTTGCAACATATTAATATGCGCTTGAATAAGCTGCACCATTCCATTAAAAGTTAAAGCCAATTCAGCAATTTCATCTTTCCCCTTAATGGGAATCGATAAATGATTAAAATCTCCTGTTCCTACTTTAACCACAGCATTGCGCAAATCTCGTAATGGTTGCACTAAACGATTGGTTAAGAAAAATAACAAAATAAACCCAATAATTAACCCTAATCCTCCCGCAAAAATCACTTGATTGCGTAAATGTTGATTGGCTGCAAAAGCCTGTTCTTGCGGATATTGCATAATTAAACGCCAATCATTACCTTTAAAACTTAAATAACCTCGTTCTTGCGATAACACATAAAAATAATCTTTGCCTAAAAATTGTGGTAATTCTGACGCTTCTTTAACTGAAATTTTCCGTTTAAAATAACCCAATGCTGCCTTATTATCATATAACACCTGTCCATCACGTTCTACCAATAAAACGCGAGTTTGTGCAGAAGATTCATGCTGAGACAGCCCTTGATTTAACAAATGATACAACACTTCGATAGGTACTTTTGCCACCACCGCGCCCCAAAAATGCCCCAGAATATCATAGACAGGGGCTGCAAAAACCAGCACCGTCGTCTGTAAATGCGCGTCATAAACGATTTCACGCCCCGAACTCATCTCACCATGCTCGTAGACACTGCGTATCCACTCAGAGGGCGCGGCTTTTTCTCCTAGGCCGTTGCCAGCGGTGTCTGCTATTTTGTGCTGGCGATAATCATAAACAGAAATTGCACTATAAATTTGATAAAATTCTAAAAATTGTTGTAACTTTATGGTCAATGCTTTTGTTTTTTCTCCCCGATTCACATCGGGTAAAATTTCTGACACACTAAGTGCCATCAATTGGGTATCGGCTTGACGTTCAAATAAAATCCGATCCATCGTGTCTAATAAATAATCAGCACGTTCTTGCAAATGGGTTTGGATTTGTTCAGCCGTAATTTTTTGTCCCGTTTGATATAAATAATGTCCAATGGGTAAAACCATCACCAGAGTAAAAATAAAATAAAACCAAATAATCTTGCTGGCAAAGCGCATCATTCTCTCCTTGTTTGATTTTGCTTTAATGACATGCAAAAGTTGATCATTCCAGTGGTTCAAAGAAAATATCCTATTTTGTATTGATGAGTAAAAAAACAAATCCAATAACAACAATATAGGCAATGCCTTACGTCTATTATTTCAACGACTCATCCTGTCTTTTCCTAAAAACGGAACGAATATCAATGATGGATTTAATCATGAATACTCAATACCTATGGTTCAAGGTTTTAATCATTCTTTTTTTAAGTGGCAACGGGCTTGCGGCGGAGGATAACGTTTTACTAGAAAATGATCCGTCTTTACCGCAATCTAACTTATTGCTCGATCCAGCAGAACTTAACTCGATTCGCAATGAGCAAATTTATCCTTTTTATGTGCCTATTGAGCGGATGGTGGATATTAACTTTATCCAGCAACAATTACAAGTTAATTACACCCTACAAATGGCGAAACACATTGTACATTTACTGAATCATTATCAAAATACGGAAAATTTACCTGTGCCTGCGGATGAAATGAAAATATGGCAAGAAAATCTGCTAAAAAATGATCCATTTATTGAGCGCATTGATTACATGGAGAAACATTATTTAGTGTTTATTTTAAAAAGCACATCTCCTGTTATTGAGAATTTACAAGGTAAAGAAATTCGTTATGAATACTATGAAAATCAATGGTCGCCTAGCTGGTCATTATCAGAATTACTTGATTTAGAAGCCTCTGATCAAAAGGCAGGTATTAGCGAACCACCAGAAATTTCTCCACCTGCTTCTCCATCAGATTCTCCATCATTTTCTATTAGCTTATTTCCTGCGCCAATTGACTTTTTTTATTCTATGGGTATTATTACCGATTATTGCCGTAATCCTATGGGTTATATTTATCCTAAGGAGGGCATGGTTTCGGATCAGGCATGGTGTCCTATATGGCATTCTGCGGTTATGCCTTTGCAGGATTAAAAATGATGAGCAGAATAAAATGGATAGGGCTTGTCATAATGGGTTTATTTTGCATCACATTACAAGCCCAAATTCATGTAGAATCTAGTTCAGGCACAGAAGTTATTTTAAATGCACCCGAAATGCAATTACCTGAAACATTTGGAAAAGTAGTGGATAATACTTTATTTCATCGCTTCAATTATTTTAACCTGCATTCAGGGCAACATTTAATTTTTACAGGTTCTCCCCATTTAACCCAAGTGATTGCTCAAGTGAGCGGATCAGAACCTGCTTTTATTCATGGTACATTAAGCACTCAATTACCGAATGCTCATCTTTATTTTTTAAGTCCAAATGGTATTTTTATTGGAGAACAAGCGCGTTTTGAATGGCCAAAAGGGATTTATTTAACAACGGCTGATTATTTAATTTTTCCTACAGGTGATATAATTTCAACTCATTCCGAATTAGAAAATACTATTTTGCAGATTGCTTCTCCTGTTGAATTTGGATTTTTAAACGATAATAAAGCCAATATCACCTTACAAAATGCTCAATTAAATTTAAGTGACGCACAACATTTTACATTAATAGCCAATCAAGTGAATATCGAAGACAGTCAAATAAAAATAAATTCAGGGCAAATCACATTAAAAGCGCATTCCGTACCAGAAAATGCCCAAGGTCACATTACACTTTCTCGTTCCACTTTAAATACCAGTGGTGAAACAGGGGGATTGATTGAAATAACAGGCTCGCAATTAACGATTCATGACAGCACATTAGCCACCAGAACGCAGGGTGCAGGTGATATTTCAATGGAAACAGGTATTCGTTTATTTGCTGATGAAATGATACTGACTCATTATAGTTTATTAGACAGCAGCACTTTAGGAAAGGGCAATAGTGGAGATATTCATATTAATGCCACTCATTCGCTGCAATTAAACGAATATAGTAAAATTGCCAATACGGTAGGAGATGGTTTTTATACGGCTCAGGGAACGGGGGGAAATATTGTCATCAATACCGAAAAATTAGCCTTACAATTAGGCAGCGTGATTCAAACAGGCGCAGGAGCTTTTTTACAAGCCAATAGTGGTAATGCAGGGAATATTCAAATCAATGCCCATGATTTAACATTAACTCAACTCAGCTCATTAATTACTTCAACTCTTAGCGATGGAAAAGGTGGAGATATTGATTTGCACATAAAACAATTACGACTTGATAATGCGGCTATCATTGCCAGTAGTTTAGGCATTGGAGATACGGGAAAAGTGCAAATTGATGCTGAGGAAATAAATCTGGATAATATTAGCGTTATTTCCACTCGATCTTTAAATGCAGGAGGGGGAGATATTTCTTTATTCATTAAAAATAAATTATTACTTTTTGACAGTGCTATTACCACCACCGCTCGCGGTTCAGCAATGAGAGACAGTGCAGGAAATATTTATATTAATAAGCCCACTTTTATCGTCTTAGATAACGGTGAAATTTTCGCCAGTGCTTTAGCTGGAGATGGTGGAAATATTGATTTAAAAAGTGATTATTTTTTATCGCGCAATAGTCGCTTAGATGCTTCTTCTGCTTTAGGGATAGATGGAAACATTCACATTGATTCTCCCGTTATCGATATTGCTTCAGATTTGGCTATTTTAACGCAACACTATGCCAATCCGACTATTTGGTTAGATAAACGCTGCACGGGAAATTTAGAAGCCTATTTTAATAGCTTAGTTTACTCTCCTTATGATATATTGCCGTTATCGCCTTATGGTTTATTGCATTCTATTCGCTTGTCTTCTTTCGAGCCTGATTTTAAAATGCTGCGTAAAAGTATTGATCCTTGCGAATAACATTGGCATCATTAGAACTTAAATTTTATCTTGAGAAAAAATAACCATGCACTATTTATTAAATTCGCCTGTTTTAACCGCCTATGGGCAATATGTTTTTGAAGCCATTGCCTTAACAGAAGCCAAAGAATGGGCAAAAAATTCTTTTATTTCTGCGATTGGACACGCGGCCACCGCAGAATTATTATCGGTGTTATTAGAAGTGGAAGTGTCGGTTAATCGGGTGCGTATTGAAATGGAAATGGGAGATGAGGCTTTAGTGTTTCGCCTATTAACCAGAATGGAAGAAGGGCGAGTTTTTAGTCGAGAAGAAATTGCACAATTACCGTTTGAATTTGGGTTATTAAAAAAACAAGGTTAGAAATGTTTTTTTTGAAAAGGCAATGGATCGTTATGCTGGCTATCAAGCCATTTTACGTAGGCTTTTTTTAATTCATCTTCACTGGCATTTCTCGCAACGCCCAATATTTCGTAATAATCTCATTTCGACATAATTAAATTAACTATAAGGGTTTGGAATGGGTTAATTGGGTTATTCTAAAATGGGAAGTTTTAAAAATTGTTTAATATTCTTTGGTCTCTATATTGAATTCAATGCGGCTTTGCAAAACAATTTCTTCAATCACACCGACTCCCTTACCTGCTGCAATGACTTGCTCAAATATTTCTACAAGTCTTGGTATATTAATAATTTCCTCTATGGACTCAATGTATTTTTTTACAATGGTTTTGATTTGATAGATAGCTTCTGCCTGATGTGTTATTTTTTGCAGCAAATCACTTGTGGACTCACTTGTTTTTATAACAAATGTAATGGGATAGCGTTGTATTTTATCAATATCCAAAAAATATTTTTTTACATCAACCGTTTCTGTCACTTGGAAAAATCGGCCAAGCGGTTTCATTACAAAATCAATTCCTCCATCATTAGCATTAGTTCTGCCTGTTTTATAAAGAATAAGTGACTCTTCCACTATGTCTTCTGTTGACCATCCCCAATATATTTTTTGTTCCGCATAATACTGTTTTAGAATAGAAAAACTGACAATTTCAAAAATACGAGCGTCAATATTTGGCTGAAAAAGTTCTTTAATAAATTGAATGGCTTTTTCTGGTGATTTTTCTTGAATTGCCATTATCTCTTGACAGTAAGCCATAAATTCAGAAAATGCCTGTTGTTTTGCTGCAATATAAGCCTCAATAATTTCTTTAATAGATAATGCAAGGTTAATTTGGTCAAAGATGATTAAGTTTTCATTAATCCAATACCTGTTGCTTTCCACATCTCTAATAATGGGTAAGTATTCACAATGTGGAAAATATTTTTTAAACTCTTCATTAAGACGATGGTTTAAAGCATGGTTTTGTAGTTTGCTACCAAAAGCTAATTCACGTTGTCGGCGAAATAAATCTGTAAATTTAGCACCTTCATAGTCAGAATAATTACCATTATTATCAAAATTTTTGCTAAGATAATCTTCAATTAAAACGTATATTGCATAATGATTAGCAAATGCCGCTCTTGATTTAGAACCACGGTTTGCTGCTTTTGTTTTTTTATTAAGATATTGGATTATTTCACTTTTACTTAGAACTTCCTCACCGCGTCCTTGAGTGTTGTGATCAAGAATAGAGATAATTTTATCAGTAAAGTTATGTTTATCAATTCGCATTAAAAAGGTCTCCCGTTTGATCATTACGAATTGTAGATCGACCATTTTTTACTTCCATCTTCTTTTTCACAGCCAGTAATTCTTCTCCCAAGTGTTCCTTCATTTCAAGCACACGGCGTAAACCAATTTTTAAATACTCATCTTGTGTTTCTATACTAATACTTTTTCTACCCAAAGATTTAGCGACAGCCGCTGTGGTAAACGTTCCTGCAAAAGGATCAAGTATTGTATTTCCTTGATAACTGCTGGCACGGATAATTCTGCTCAACAAGGCTTCTGGTTTTTGAGTGGGATGATTTTCATATTCATTCATACGATAACGCACTCTTGGAAATTCCCAAACATTACCCGGAACTTTTTTCGTATTGTATGGTTTTGGGACTTTTCCTCTATAATCAATCAATTTTCGTTTTGCGCCCGTTTTTGCTTCAACCAGAATATCATCTGTATTAAAACAATATGAATTTGCATTTTTCACACAATGCAAAATAGGTTCATACATCGATCCATAATATTTTTTAGCTTGAACTCCAGAGCTATCATAAAACCAAATAATTCGACTCAGAATCGTTAGTTTTTCTCTCACATACAAATCAAAATAAGGCATAAACTGCGTACTTGCCATTAAATAGATTGTTCCTGTAGGAGCTAAAACTCTGATACATTGATCAATCCACTCATAAGCCCATTTGATATATTCAGCTTCAGAAGGCCATTTATCCTGAAAGTTAGAAAATTGCTTACCCATATTATAGGGCGGATCAATAAAGATTAAATCTATTGATTCATCCGCTATTTCACTTTGCAATATTTCTAAGGCATCACCGTGATAAATAAGATGTCCCTGTTTTTCGTATTTTTCCATGTTCTGCGATAATTTTGGGAATTGCCAAATTTTATAACATCCTTCACTGTAACACGCCACAGCCCCTACAGCCAATTGTTTTTATTCCATAATCGCCACTGCTTTAATAAGTGCATATACTGTTTGTCCTACTTTGAATTGCAAGCGATCTGCGGATCGACGAGTGACCTCAGCAAACAAATGTTGTCCGTCTTGCAACTGTAAACGTACCAATAAACGGTGATTATCTTCCTCATTAATCGAGGTGATGGTGGTTTTTAAATGATTAGTCACACTGGTGTCGTGCGGATCGGAGAGCGCAACGCTGACATCTTTGGCTAAAATAACCACGCGCAAAAGCTGTTGAGCCGCAGTATGGGCTTCGGATAACCACAATTGATCGTCCCCCAATTGCACTTGGCGTAAACCATATTCGGTTTTTTCCCCACATTTTCCCGACAACACAGAAACCACGCCTTGTTCATCAAATAACGGCGAATCCATACGCGATAAGGCTTGTTGTAAGGTTTCAATGGTTTCAATATGTCCCGATTTCATAAAAACAATTCGATCTGCCAATCGTTCCACTTCATTTGGCGCATGAGTGATATAAAACACAGGAATTTTAAAAAAATGCACCAACTCTTCAATTAACGTTAATAATTGCGCTTTAGCACGCCAATCTAATGCCGATAACGGTTCATCCATAAATAACAATTTCGGCTGCATTAATAATGCACGCGCAATGGCTACCCGTTGTTTTTCTCCCCCCGATAAAAAAGTCACTGCCCGATCTAATTTATCCGCAATTCCCACGCGCTCTACAATATCATTAAAATTCGCAGGCGCAATGTTTTTGGGTAAACGTTTAATGCCGTAAAATAGATTTTGTTTCACGTTTAAATGTGGAAATAAAGCCGCATCTTGAAAAACAAAACCAATATGTCGTTTTTGTGGGGGTAAAGCGTAGCTTCCTCGTTGCCAGATTTCATCATTCACCGATAATTCGCCCACGGTTCTTTTATCCAAGCCACTCATGGCACGCAATAAGGTACTTTTACCACTGCCCGAACGGCCGAATAATACCGTAATTCCCGACAACGGCAATTCAAATTCCCCACTGTTTAACGCAAATTGTTCAAATGCCAATTGCAAATTTCCACGCATCATTATTTTAACCCACCTTTACCCCAAAACGGCGATTGATGCCATAAACCAACATTAAAACAAATAAGGAAAAAATCAGCATAATTGCCGATAAAATATGGGCTTGTTGATATTGTAATGATTCCACATGATCAAAAATATCAATAGAAACCATGCGCGTTTCTCCCGGAATATTTCCCCCCACCATTAACACCACGCCAAACTCGCCCACCGTATGGGCAAAAGTTAATGTCATCGCCACCAAAAAACCCCGCCGCGATAAAGGAATTACCACGGTAAAAAAACGATCCATAAAACTCGCGCGTAATGTCGCCGCTGCGTCTAATAATCGGTGTGGAATGGCTTCAAAAGCGTGCATTAAAGGTTGCACGGTAAAAGGCAGGGAATAAAACACCGAACCAATAATTAAGCCTAATTGACTAAATGTTAATTGTCCCGTAAAACCAAATAAACGTAAAAAATCAGTTAATGGCCCCGTAGGATTCATAATAATAAGTAAATAAAAACCCAATACTGTCGGCGGTAAAACCAAAGGCAAAGCGACTAAGGCTTCTAATACGATTTTAAAAGAAGAACGCATTTGTGCCATTTTCCACGCTAAAGGCGTTCCAATTAATAATAAAATAATAGTCGTGATTGTGGCAATTTCTAAAGTAAGCCAAATCGGTTCTAAATTGACTGAAGTGCCAAAAATATGCAGCATGATTTAATCGCTCACAACAGATTGTGGAATGCGATAACCATACCGCTCAATAATCGCTATGGCTTTAGGCGATTTCATATAATCCATAAAGGCAGCCGCGGCTTGATTATTTTCACCGCGTTTAGTGATCACAGCGGCTTGATTAATCGGATCATATTTTTCTTGTGGAATTAAAAAATATTCCCCTTTTTCATAAGCAGGACTTTCAGGATCAACCAATTGGGATAACGCCACAAAACCTAATTCCGCATTGCGAGTGGCCACATATTGAAACGCATGGGTAATGCTTTCCCCATTCACTAATTTGCGTTCAAGTTGATCATAAAATCCCAACGCTTTTAAATAATTCTCCGCTTGCAAACCATAAGGCGCAACTCTGGGATTGGCAATGGATAAATGGCGAAATTGGGCTTGTTTTAAAATCTCTTCGGCTTGCGTCGCCACGGGCAAAGTTGGACTGTACAAGGCAAGAACCCCCTGCGCATACACAAAATAACTCGACGCAATCGCTAAATTCTCATCTAACGCGGCTTGAGGTGTCTTTTCGTCCGCAGCAAAAAATAAATCAAAAGGCGCACCGTTTTTAATTTGCGCGAATAATTTACCTGTCGGGCCAAAAGAAAAACGAATGGTATGTTCAGTGTCTTTTGTAAAAGCGTGGCCAATTTCTTCGATAGTTTTGGTGAAATTAGCTGCGACAGCGGCGGTGACTTCGGCCGCAAATAAAGTGGAATGATGGCTTAATGCCAAACTAAATAACACAGCAAAAATAATAGATTTCATTCATCATTATCCTAAGTAAAAAAAAGAGTTATTTCTAGCGGTAAAAGCCATTTTTATAAATAAAATCATCTCACGACCAACGATTATATATCAGGTCAAAAGCAATAGATTCAATATTATCTGAATAAATCGCGTACCCGCTTGTGCCATTGAGCGAGTTTACAATGTCGCATTTGTTGTATTTGCTACAACGCCACTACAAATATTTTACAATAAAAACAATAAGTTATAAAATGGCATAGCCTTTGCGTTAGATTCTGTCAATTGATAGACCTTACACACGGTCACGCTCACATTTCAGGGGTAAACATGGCAGAAATTATCAAACGTCACAAGGCCTTATCTGTTAGTCCGCTCAAGGCCAGTCAACCCGTAGGGGCTTCTTTGGCTTTTCTGGGTTTAAATCAGGCCATGCCGATGATGCACGGTTCACAAGGCTGTACTGCATTTGGTAAAGTTTTTTTTGTGCGCCATTTCCGCGAACCCATTCCCCTGCAAACCACCGCGCTGGATCAAGTCAGCACCATTATGAATCCAGATGACAGTGTAATCGAAGGCTTGCGCGTCATTTGTGAAAAATCTAAACCCGCTATCATTGGTTTAATCACCACGGGATTATCTGAAACACAAGGCACTGACATTCGTCAAGCCCTCAAAACTTTTCGTAGTCAAAACCCCCAGTTTGATGCCATTAAAATTGTCCCTGTAAATACACCTGATTTTTTAGGTTGTTTAGAATCGGGATTTGCTGCGGCCGTGTTGGCCATGATTGATTACCTCGTTCCCGATGCCCAAACCGCTGGCACACAACCCAAACAACGCGCCCGCCAAGTCAATGTGTTGGTCGGATCGGCTTTAACACCCGGTGATGTGGAATTTCTCAAGGAAGTGATTGAAAGTTTTGATTTGCGTCCTGTGATGATTCCCGATCTGGGCGATTCGTTAGACGGCCATGTGACTGACATTGAATACACACCATTAACTATTGGTGGTACAGCGGTGACAGAATTTGCCACATTAGGCTTATCCGCTGCGACGTTGGTGATTGGGCGTTCTTTGCATCGAGCGGCTGATTTGTTGAAAAAACGCACGGGCGTAGAAGATTTTCGTTTTGATACGTTAATGGGAATGGCGGCGTTTGACGATTTTCTCATGACCTTACAAGGCATTGCAGAAAGACCGGTACCTGCGCGTTATGAACGGCAACGTACTCAATTACAAGATGCGTTGTTAGACACGCATTTTATGTTGGGACAAACGCGGGTAGCCGTCGCCGCAGACCCAGATGAGTTGTATGGTTTTGTGCGTTTATTGCAGAGTGTGGGCGCGGAAGTGGTGACTGCGGTGGTGCCAACCCATGTTCATAATGGTATTTTGGAAGATTTGCCGCTGGCTGAAGTCAAAGTGGGAGATTTGGAAGATGTAGAACTCAGTGCGCAAAAAAATCACGCCCAATTGATCATCGGTAATTCGCACGCGGTGATCTCTGCCCAACGTTTACACATTCCCATTTTACGTGCCAGTTTTCCCCAATACGACCACGTCGGCGGTTATCAACGCACGTGGATCGGTTATCGAGCGACGCGACAAACTTTATTTGATCTGGCTAATTTAATTTTAACCCAACATGCCGCGCATGAAATAAAGCCTTATCACGCCCAGTACAGTCAAAAACAGGATCATTTGTTGTCCGAGGAGTTCACTCATGCCCTTGATTCAACGCCGTCTCAAGATCGTGGCTTGCGACACTAAGGAATTTACCATGACCGATAATATTCAAGTGGCTTTTGCAACCACGGATATGAAACAAGTCAATCAACATTTTGGATCGTCTAAATCATTTGCGATTTATACGGTGAATGAAGAGCAAGCGATTCTCAAAGAAGTGGCTCAATTTGAAAATTTAGCCCAAGATGGGAATGAAGATAAATTAGTTGAAAAATTAGATTTATTACAAGGTTGTGCGGCGGTGTATTGTCAAGCGGTGGGTGGATCGGCGATTCGGCAATTATTGGCGCGTGAAATTCAACCGATTAAAGTCAGTGAAAACAGCGATATTAGCGAATTATTAAGCGCGTTACAATCAGAATTGCGTAACGGCCCGACTGCGTGGCTGGCCAAAGCGGTACAGCGGCAAAAAAAGGAAGATGATTCCCGTTTTGATGATATGGCCGCCGAAGGTTGGCGAGAATAAGTTTTTTATTGTCAGGTTTAAATAACTGCGCTATTTTTACATTTAAGGAGATATGATTTCGATGAGTCAATTAACCCTAGCCATTGAAGAAAATGATCCGTTATTAGACAGCGATATTTCTAAAGAAATGTTGCGACAAATGCGGGCATTAGATGCTTATGGTATGTATGAGAAATGGACACCGGCGCGCATTTTATCGCCTTTGATTTTAACCAAAGAGCGTAAAGCGGAAATTCCTGTGATTGGTGATCCTGATGAAGTGACCATGTCGCGGGTTAAAGCTTATTATAATGCTTTGTCATTTTTAATTGAGAAACAAGTGGGATTGATGGCCATTCCGATGGTGAATTTAACCCACGAAGGTTTCGGGCGTGTGGTGATTACAGTGGGTAAATTGGTGGTGGTGGATAAAAATTTGCGTGACGTGCATCGTTTTGGTTTTAAAACTTTTGAACAGATGAACGAAGAAGCCAACAAAATCGTCAATCAAGCCGTCGCCTTAGTGAAACAATATGAAGCGGTCGCCCAATTATAATGGCTTAATATTTAAGCGCAAATATTGGCATAAATGGGTGTAATGGGCTTATTTGGAGCGTGAACCATGAGCGATAATGATGAGGTTTTAAAAACCTTAAAAAAAGAAGCCGCAAAGAAAAAACGAATTGCCAGTGAATGGGCTTCTCAACTGCATGATTTAGTAGAAGATCGTTTGCCTGCGGGCTATGAAGATTTGCCGTCTATCGCAGAACAAACTTATCAAGCCTGCAAAGAATGGGCTGAAGCAGAAGCCGCTTATCAAAGCGCGCAAAACGGGTAAAGTTACATTAATTGTCTTTAGTTATGGCAGAGTCCGTTTTATTTTTTCTCGTGAATAATTAGGCAGAGAAATAAAGCTGGATTATTTTTAAATCAGTAAGATTGAGGAGATGACGATGTCAAATATTACTGGCATGACCCGTGGTGGCGCGGTGTGGGAGCCGCAATTTGTGGTGGCTTTGAATCAGGCGACGTGTATTGGTTGTGGTCGTTGTTACAAAGTGTGTCCGCGTAATGTATTTGAATTGGTGGATCGAGCGGATTTAGATTTAGAAGAGATTGAAATGGAAGACGAAGACGACGACAACATGATGGTGATGACCATTGCCAATGCGTTGGATTGTATTGGTTGTCAGGCGTGTTCTAAGGTGTGTCCGAAAAAGTGCCACAGTCATGAAGCACAATCTTTGGCGGCGTAATCGCGTCATTTTTCTGATCTTTAGACTCAAAACGATGTTCCCGTCCCAACACTCTCCATTGGGACGAGGACATTTTGCCTGTTTAGATATTCGGTCAATTCTGATCTGATTCAAAGTCCTTTCCTATTTTTTAACGGCAATCTCTGAACCTCATGATGTCCCAACGCGTAGAAGATACTTTAGAAAAACACATCAACCAAGCCCGAATGCGCGGTGAAGCCATTTGTGCGGCGATGGAAGAGCAGTTGTTTCATCTTGGTTTTGCCCAAGCCAGTGATTTAGCCAAATCATTTTCACAAGCGCATTTTGAATTGAGTCGTGATCCTTATGATGGGCGCGACAGTTTAAAAGGCGTTTGGAGTAATGCAAAAGGACACGAAGTGGGCAGTATTCTTTTTTATCCTGATGGGGCTTTTTACGCTGAATACGATGTAGTGCTTCCCCATCCCAAGAAACGCCAATGGTTTGTTGAAGCCGTCACCGCGTGGGGACGCGGCGATCAGATTAAGACAGAAGCGCGTTTGTTGCCGGTTTTGGGGTGATTGGGGGGATTTTAGACAGTGCTGTTATTAAGATTTGTAACCAAAGAACTAAAGGCATCGAATTTGTGCAGCGGCGAGAGGTGAAGAAATGCGTTTTCAACCAGATACGCAATGGGTAAAATTCTTTGAAGAAATAACCGTTTCCATCTCTTTAGAAGCCGCTCATTAACCGCTCACAACTGACTCATTTCTCAGTTTCTCAAGCAACCTCTCCCCAATCCCTTTGTCTTGGCAACGACAAAAACGATAATGGATGTTTTTCCAATTCCCACAATTGGGACGGTAAGTCACTCCACGGCGCGGCCGTCCATTTCTGCATTCCTCCGTGTTGGTTCATTGATTTAGATTTTACCACCTCTTCCGACGAAAAGCCGCGGCTGTGTATGAACCTTGCAGGATTCATTCACCGATTATCCCTGATGTCAGCGAATTTGTTATAAAATGTCTTGTGCTGATTTTTGTGATAAGCCCTCTTTTTTTCCAAGTCAATCCCCAGTGAACCAACAACACAACGATGAGGCGAATTCTCCCCTTTTGTACAGCGAATCCACGCTGTTACAACACCTGATGAATTCTACTTCTGACTTCATTTTTTATAAAAATAATCAAGGCCGTTATGTGGCTTGTAATCGTGCGTTTGAGCAGTTTACAGGAAAAACCGCGGCTGAATTATTTTTGCGTACCGATCAAGAATTATTTACCGATGATAAAATGGAGTTGTTCAGCTATGGCGACCAGATGCTATTTCACACAGGATTAGCGCAGATTTATACCCGTTGCGTTATAGACAATAAACAGGAGATTAAATGTTTAGAAATTGTTAAAACACCCATTATTGAACACGAACAATTACAAGGTTTAATTGCCGTGGCGCGCCGTGTCACTGCCCATGATTGTACAGAAACTGCTTTGCGTTATTCGCAAATCATGTTGAGTTTAATTATGGATAATATTCCGCAGGCGATTTTTTGGCAAAGTCAAGAAGGGATTTTTTTAGGTTGCAATCGTAATTTTATCCAATTTATTGGCGTAGATTCCGCGCAAAAAATCATCGGCAAAAAAGAGAGTGAATTGCGTTTAATCTATCCGTCATTAATTCCCTTTTTAGAGGCGTTATCAAAAAACCTAATAAATACTTCGGTTCAGACACCGCGTCAAGTGATAACGGTTGTGCATCCTGTCCATCATCAAGCCTGTTGGTTAGAATTAAGTGATGTTCAACTCATCAATAAAGAAAATCAAGAATTAGTGCGGTTAATTTGTTTTGAAGATATAACGGCACGCCGTCATTCTGAAGAACGCTTGCGCCATATTTCTAAAGCCTTAGAAAATAACACCGAAGCAGTATTAATTACCGATGAGAAAACGCGAATTGTAGCCATTAATCGTGCCTTTAGCCACATTACAGGTTACACCGAAGCAGAAGCCTTAAATCGCACGCCGCGAGAATTGGTTTTTTCAGGGAAACACGAGGCGGATTTTTATCAAAATATGTGGCGTTCCATTCAGAGCGTAGGTCATTGGGAAGGGGAAATATTAAATCGTCGTAAAAATGGCGAAATTTATCCCGAATGGCTGCATATTAGTGTGATTAAAGATGAACAAGAACAAAAAGTGACGCATTATTTAGCCATTTTCTCTGACATTACGCAACGTAAAAAAGCCGAAGCCCAATTAGAATATTTAGCCCATTATGATGAATTAACAGGATTACCGAATCGTTTATTTTTTCATGAATTATTATCACAATTAATTGAACGGCATCGCCTGACACAAATGATTTTGGGGGTGATGTTGGTGGATTTAGACCGTTTTAAAGATGTCAATGACACGTGGGGACATGACACGGGCGATGTGCTATTGCAAGCGGTAACAAAACGCTTAAAAGCCTGTTTGGGAGAAGGGCAATTAATCGCACGATTGGGGGGAGATGATTTTATTATTTGTTTAGAACATATTAGCCAATTAGAAACGGTGGCCACGCAAGCCCAAATGATTTTAGATGCGATGTTACCGCCATTTTTTCTTAATGATCATGAAGTTTTTGTCACCAGTAGCATTGGAATTGCGCTATTTCCCAGCGATGGTGAAGATGCCAATACTTTATTAAAAAATGCCGATGCCGCCATGTACAGTGCCAAAGCCACAGGAAAAAATACTTATGCCTTATTTACCCAACAAATGAACACCGAAGCACGGCGTAGAGTCACTTTAGAATCGCAATTACGTCATGCTTTAGAACGGGATGAATTTAAACTTTATTATCAGCCGCAAATGCACTTAATGAGCGGCATAATGACGGGGGCAGAAGTTTTAATTCGCTGGGAGCATCCAGAGCAAGGATTAATTCTCCCGCATTTATTTATTCCTTTAGCCGAAGAAACAGGATTAGTGTCACAAATTGGTGAATGGGTGTTATTTCATGCCTGTGAACAGCATCGTCAATGGTGTCGTCAAGGTTTGCCCATTTTACGTTTAGCGGTAAATTTATCTTCGCGGCAATTCCGAGATCAAAATTTCTTAGAAAGAATTTTTACTGTGATCGAAAACACCAAAATGGATCCAACTTTATTAGAATTGGAATTGACCGAAAGCATGTTAATGCAAGATGCAGCTTATGCCAATCGTTTATTGTGTGCATTAAAAGAAAATCATATTCAAATTGCGATTGACGATTTTGGCACGGGTTATTCTTCGTTAAGTTATTTAAAACGTTTTCCGATTCATCGCTTAAAAGTGGATCAATCTTTTATTCGAGAAATTCCCAGTAATAAAGATGATATGGCCATCACTCGCGCCATTGTGGCCTTAGCGCACAGTTTGCATTTACAAGTGACCGCTGAAGGCGTAGAAACGCGGGCGCAAATGGCTTTTTTAAAGAGTTTGAAATGTGAAGAAATTCAAGGTTATTTAATCAGCCGTCCGTTGCCCGCGGATCAATTTATTGCGTTTATACAACAGGAATAATTACAATTTTTTCATTTGTCCATTTAAACGCAAACTATTCATCACCACACTAATAGAACTGAATGACATCGCTAATGCGGCCGTAATGGGATGTAAAGTTTGCAAATAACTGGGCGCATCTTGAAACAACATTAAAACGCCCATAGCGACGGGAATTAAAATGATATTGTAGGCAAAAGCCCAGAACAAATTTTGTCGAATTGTGCGCAATGTCGCCCGACTTAAACGCAACGCCCGCAACAATCCCCGCGGATCAGAACCCACTAATGTCACACTGGCGGTTTCAATCGCCACATCCGCGCCCGTTCCCATTGCCACACCCACATCCGCTTGTGCCAAGGCAGGCGCGTCGTTAATGCCATCGCCCACCATCGCTACCACCAAACCTTGTTGTTGCAATTCTTTTACTTTCAATAACTTATCTTCAGGCAACACGTCAGCATACACTTCTTCTATGCCCACTGTTTTCGCAATACGATGTGCGGTGGCGGCATTGTCTCCCGTCATAAGTAACACGCGCAACGATGCCGCTTTCAAGGCCGTCACTGCTTCGGTCGCGCCGGGGCGTAACGTGTCTGACAAAATGAAGGCCGCAACGATGTTCCCGTCTATCGCCATCCATAATACCGTATAACCTTCTTGCTGCACTTGTTCCGCTTCGGCGATAAAAGCGGTCGCATTTTGTTGTTCTATATCAATCCCTTGTTGCTGCATCAAACGGCGATTGCCCAGTAAAACGGTCTGCTGATTCACCGTAGCCCGCACGCCATGCCCGGTCAACGCGGTAAAGTGGTCGATGTCATGTAATATTAACTGTTGTTCTTGTGCTGCTTGTACTATTGCCAGCGCGAGGGGATGTTCGGAGGCGTGTTCTACCGAAGCCGCATAACACAGTAAACGGGCGGGGGTATCGTGCCAATCGGGTGCGGGAATAATACGATGTAAAGTGGGACGGCCTTGAGTCAAAGTCCCTGTTTTATCTAATAAAATGGCTTGTACTTCTCCCATGCGCATCATGGCTTGACTGTGACGGAATAAAATCCCATGTCGTGCGCCATTCCCCATGCCCACCACTAAAGCCGTCGGAGTCGCCAAACCCAGCGCACACGGACACGCAATCACTAAAACCGCCACCAAACGCAAAGTGGCATCGCTGACACTGGCACCACTCAGCCACCACACCAGAAATGTGAAAACCGCAATCGTCACCACTATGGGAACAAAAACCGCAGAAATCCGATCCACCAAAGCCTGAATATCGGCCTTCGATCCCTGCGCTTCTTCCACCATACGAATAATACGCGCCAACGCACTGTCCCGTCCCACGTGGGTTGCACGGATTCGTAAGCGACCTTGTAGATTAAGCGTAGAACCAAAAACCCGATCCCCCACCTGTTTATCAACGGGTAAGCTTTCGCCGGTGAGGAGAGATTCATTCACGGCCGACTCACCTTGTATAACTTCACCATCAACAGGAATTTGTTGTCCCGGCCGCACGTGAATCACATCACCGGGCATCACTTCTGCTAAGGATAATTCTACAATTTGGCCATTTCGTTCAACTTCAGCGGTTTTAGCTTGTAGTCCAATTAATTGTTTTAAGGCCTGATTGGTGCGGCTTTTGGCGCGTAATTCTAATAATTTTCCCACTTTAATCAAGGTGATAATCGCGGCCGCAGTTTCAAAAAAAACATGCCCCTGATGTAAACCTAAGGTGATCGCCACGGAGTAAAAATACGCCACCGACGATCCCAACACGACTAAAACATCCATATTGGCCGCGCTATTTTTCAAACTGTGCCACGCGCCAATGTAATAATCGCGTCCTGTGTAAAACTGCACGGGAGTCGCCAAGGCCCAAAATAAAAAATTAACCCACGTCGCATGACTCCATTCCCCCAAAAGATGAAAGTCTCTCCCCATGCTCAGAATAAACAATGGTAAAGTAAAAATAATACCCACAATAAGCGCGAAATAATGTTGTTTTAAATGCTGAGTTAATGGGTCTGTTTGTGTCTCTACCGCTTGATCAATAACAACGCCATACCCAGCTTGTTTTAAGTGGTGAATTAATTCATCTGGATTAAATTGTTCAGCCACATATTCAATATAAGCTATTTCGGTGGCGAAATTAACCCGTGCCGCCACCACGCCATGCTCTTGTCGCAACAGACCTTCAACCGCCGCCGCACATCCCGCGCAACTCATGCCGGTGACTTGAAATTGTTGTTGCTGAACAGAAACTTGAAAGCCTGCTTGTTCAATGTGTTGGCGTAATTTTTCCCACGTCAGTGTGGCGGTGTTATAGCGTAAGGTGAGTTGTTCATTGCCGAAATTGACACTGGCCGATTGTACGCCGTCAAGTTGTTTTACGGTATTTTCTACCGTGATCGCGCATCCCGCACAGCTCATGCCGTGTATGGGTATCATTAATTGTTGTTCAGTTGCCATTTTATTGAAATGCTCCTGTAAAAAAAACACCGTTTATCTTGTAAAAAATACCATGTCTATGATGTGAACTTGAGTTTAATGATCTGACCATTTACATTTCTGCTTAATAATAGATTGATCATTTATTTCAAAAAACAATATCTTTGCATTAGGAGATTTATCATGTCCGAATTATCAGCCGTAAAACACAATCAATATGCACGACGCATTCGCCTATTACAACAACGTTTGGCATGGATGAGAACCCGCACGTTTGGCCCCTTAGTAAAACGCTCTTTTGATGTACTTGTTTCAGGTTTATTATTGCTTATTTTACTGATACCGGGGTTATTAACGATTTTAATTATCCGTTTAGATTCGTCGGGACCTGCCTTTTTTGCGCAAAAACGAGTGGGACGACATGGGCGATTGTTTTTGATGTGGAAATTTCGCTCCATGTGTATTGATGCAGAACAACGTTTAGCTACGTTAAAACAGCAAAATGAAATCGCGGATAATGTGAATTTTAAAATGAAACGAGACCCTAGAATTACGCGAGTGGGGGGATTTATTCGTAAGTTTTCAATTGATGAAATGCCACAATTGTGGAATGTGTTTATTGGGGATATGTCTTTGGTTGGGCCGCGTCCGCCATTGCCGCGAGAAGTCGCCCAATATACGCCTTACGAGCGGCAACGTTTAGCGGTAAAGCCTGGGATTACTTGCGTTTGGCAAGTGTCGGGACGTTCGGATATTCCTTTTAAACAACAAGTAGAAATGGATTTGCATTATATCGCTAATCAGTCGTTTTTTTACGATATTATCTTGTTATTAAAAACCATTCCTGCGGTGTTGAAAGCAAAAGGAGCTTATTAAGTATTAATCATAATGCTTACGTTCGGATCGACGACGGCCTGCACGTTGAACAATGACCCCGTGAATATCAGAAAATCCACTAATTTCTAAAGTGGGATAATTTGCATTAAGCGGTTTTAAATAATAACGGTCATTTTCAATGTGCAATTGTCGAAAGATATATTCGCCATTCATCTGCGCCAAGACATAAGCCCCTGAAACAGCTCTGCCATCAGGGTCAATAATAATAATATGTCCTTCTTCAAATTCAGGCGACATACTGTCACCTAATACACGCAATGCAAACGGTTCATTGCCACAACTGCCTTCACTCATGGCTTATTCTCCTTATTATTTAGCGGGTTATTTCGATCTTGACGTGGGCTGACTTTCTGCTACATTAGCAAAGAGTAAAATGCTAATTTTACCATGATCTAATGTTACACCAAACATAACAATAACACGCTATCAAGCGGGGGAGTCTCCCATGACAATCGCCACCCATTCCTTACCACGCGCCGCTCGTCGTCGCACGGCTGAACCCCTGCGCCCACCGTGGGCAGCCGATGATTTTTTACAAAAATGCGCCCATTGTGGTGATTGTGTGCGGGCATGTCCCGAAGGCGTATTGGAAAAAGATAAGCGCGGCCGTCCTTTTCTCAATCTGGAAGCAGGAACGTGTACTTTTTGTCAAGCCTGCGTGCGCGTATGCAGTACAGGCGCATTGTTCTCCGATGCAGAACAAGAACCGCGAGTGATTTCTTGAGTTGAAAGGCACTTAAAAAATGACACACTCCCATGCTGGCGCGTGGGAGCGAGAAGGACACTGACAAAAATGCTAAGGTTTAGCGGTTTGCGACTGACGATTTATTTTACTTTCCGTCGCGCTCAACATCTCTGGTGTGCAATACGTTGCGCACTGCCGCGCCAATACTTGAGCCGATGGTTTGCGTTGGTTCAAACGCGACTCTAGTAATTCATCTAAAGTACGTTGGGCTTCTTGCTGGTCTTGCCATAATTTTTGGGTTTCATGGCGGGCTTTTTGTAATTCTTCTTGTAAGGTTTGCGTCGCCAGTTGGGCTTGAAATGCCCGTTCAAATGCAAAATCTCTGTCCTGTTTTAAAGTGTCCGAATAACGATTTAATTCACTTTGTGCCACGTATAAAGTTTCTATTTTTAAAGTTAAATGATAAATTTCTCCCACTAATCCAAACAATAAGACCCCTATGCCCGCCCACAATAGCAAACGCATTTTTTTAAAACGATGTTGTCTTATTTGTGAGGCTTCTAAAAAACTTTCTTGTGCGGCTTTGATGTGCTGGCGATACTGCTGCGGAAATTCTGCCAATAACGCCAAGCGTCCTGTTGTCCACAGATAACCCGGAGCGCGTTGACTCCGCTCCCATTGCTGCGCATCGTAGGCCACCACTTGACGCAACAGTAAACATTGTTGTTGTTGCTGTTGCCAACGACGCAGCAGCGGCCATTGATCAAAGAATATCGGCCGACTGATTTGTACACTTAATTCGGGCTGTTCACTCACCAAACGGATCAATTGCCAATCCTCTCGATGTAAACGTTGCAACAGCAGAAAAATATCCACTTGCCGATCCATTCCATAGCACAATTGGCTTAAACGTAAAACAGGATAAGTGGGCTGTCCTTGTTCATCTAAACGCATTAATTGACTGATAATCCGCCAAAAACGCGCTTGTTCTTCGGTCGTGAGCTGATCGTAGTGTTGTTGTAAGCTGCGTTCAATGATCGCTTTACTGCCACCAATATGGGTCAGCGTGAGATCATCCATCGCCTGATGGGGATTTTTTTGTCGCCGTTGCCACAGTTGACTGAGGGTAAATTGTAATTCTGCTAAGGTGCATAATCGCATTTTATATTCATTGATAAAATGCCTCACCATTACCGCTTCCCATGCAAATTCTGTATTTTTTACAGGCGCAGTGATCGCTTGATGTACGTCTTGGAGCGATAAGGGAGTCATCAATACCGCGTTTTGGATACAAGTTTGATACAATAACGCATGGTGTTGCAGCCGCGCCAAAGCCTCGCTGTCTAGTGTGATAATGACCGAAAAACGACTGTGTGCCGCACTGGCGGCATGTAATAAACTGTTGATAAATAAAGTGGTGGCCACGGGGTCTTGTTGAGAGTGATACAACTGCTCCCACTGATCCACATATAAAATCACTTGTTCGGTGTACGCATCAAGTAATTTTGGTAAATAATTAAGTAAATCATCAGCTTGTGTTATTTTTATCGGATCAAGGGGACGCGGAGTGGTGGCTTGATTCAACAGATGATTCAAAGTCGCCAGCGGTTGACTGCCCGGTTGCATGATGAGAACACGCAAATAACGCCATTGTTCAAGCGGCCGCCGCGCCAATTCTGGAATTAAACCCGCACGAATCACTGAACTTTTACCACTGCCACTCGGCCCAATCAGTGATAAAAAACGTGTGCGATTGGGGGTGTGCCATTTTTGGATTTTTTTCCACAATTGCTGGATTAACGCGGTTTGACCGAAAAAATGTAAACTATCGCGTTCGGTAAAAGGATGAAATCCCGCATAAGGACAGTGCAGCGAATTACTATTGGCGAGATTAAATTGTTCTAAGCCGTGCCGATCATTGGCGGTGATCACCAAATGACTGAGGGTGCCAGAGAGAATCGTTTGACCTCGTGAGTCAATTTTTAGGTCTAACATGTCAAGTTGCCTTGCAGAGTACGGATGTTGTGATAATTTTTGGTTGGCACGTGGAAAACGGCGAAAAACGGTCATTTTTTGATTAAGCAGAAATGATGCCGACCCTGATCCATTTTTACAATTGTTGTGGGGAGTATTGATGACGGTAAAAATATCGGCTTATTTAATTGCTTTTAATGAAGCCCGTAAAATTAAAGCAGCCATTGAAAGTGTGTTGTGGGCAGATGAAGTGGTGGTGGTGGATTCCTTCAGCACCGATAATACCGCAGACATCGCGCAACAATTGGGCGCAACCGTGGTGCAAGTGCCATTTTCAGGATTCGGTGAATTGCGCAACGCTGCCCTTGCTGCGTGTGCGGGAGAATGGATTTTTAGCCTTGATTGTGATGAACGGTGTACAGCCGAAGTGCGTGAGGAAATTTTAACGGTGATCGCCAATGATACACCGCCGCATGAATTATATTTAGTGCCTCGTCGTAATTTTTTCATGGGGCGTTGGATTCGTCATTCAGGTTGGTATCCGAATTTTCGACAACCGCAATTATTTCGACGTGGTGCGATGTCTTACTCTTTGGACGCGGTACATGAAGGTTTTGTGAGTCACAGTCAATTACCTGTGGGACAATTACAGCAAGCTATTTGGCAAATGCCTTTTGAGAATTTTCACGAGGTAATTCGTAAAGCCAATCGTTATTCCGATTTGGGCGCGGTGCGTTTACAACAACGTCAAGTGACGATGGGGATGGCCTTGCGTCATGGCTTATGGGCATTTACTAAGCATTATGTGTTTAAAGCGGGATTTTTAGACGGTTGGGCGGGATTTGTGATTGCGTTGGGGAATTTTGAAGGCACGTTTTACCGCTACGCCAAAGCCTATGAAAAACAACAACATTGGTCTTTACCCGCTTCTTCTCCCTTGAGACGTTCTGATGAATCATGATCCCCGTCCAGTCAAAATCAGTGTCATTATCACAACGTATAATCGTCCTGATGCGTTGGAGATGGTATTATTTTCCTTTGTCGGTCAAAAAAATGCGCCTGCATTTGAAGTGATTATTGCTGACGATGGTTCTACGGAAGATACGACATGGTTGATTCAACAATGGCAAGATCGAGTGTTACCGTTTAACTTATTTCACAGTTGGCAGGCGGATGAAGGTTTCCGTGCGGCGGCCAGTCGTAATCGTGCGGCGGCGCGGGCGCGGGGAGAATATTTGTTATTTGTGGATGGGGATTGTGTGGTTTTTCCTGATTTTGTGGCGCGACATTGGGCTTTGGCGCGTGGGGGTTGGTTTGTTGCGGGGAGTCGCTTGTTGTTGGATTCTGCGCCTACGCAAGCGTGTTTGACGGGAAAATTGCCTTCTCCCGTCGAATGGTCGTGGTCAATGTGGGGGGCGATTTGGCGTAAAAAAGGCGTGAATCGTTTGTTGCCTTTGCTGCGTTTACCCGATGGATTTTGGCGCAAACTGCATCCACGGCGGTGGAAAGGCGTGCGCACGTGTAATTTAGGCGTGTGGCGTGGTGATTTTCTGGCGATCAATGGTTTTGATGAAACGTTTACGGGCTGGGGTTTTGAAGATGCGGATTTAGCGGTGCGATTAATGGCCGTGGGCATCGGTCATAAAAGCGGTCGGTTTGCTGTTCCCGTTGTGCATTTGTGGCACGAAGAGCGGCCGCGTGCCGATGAACCCCGAAATTGGCAACGTTTACAACAAACTTTACGCGGGGAAATGTCGCCTTATGCGGTTAATGGCGTGGCGCAATATTTTTAAGTCATTGATTTATAAAAAATTATTTTCACAGCTATAAATAAAAGTCTGCATGTAGCGTTCAGTCCATGCTTGACCAAATATCGTATTCATAAAAGGTTTACCCGGTGAATGCTGAATATGGTGTTGTTGGTATAATTGTAATTCTTTAGCGGCTGTTATTTGACCCGTTTCGTGACAGAGAAAATGGTTTGTCCACTGTTGCCAATAGGTTTCAAATGCGGCAATTAATGCGGCTAATTCGCTGGGTTGTTTCGGTCGGCTATAGAGACAAATGGGAGAAAAATAACACGCCCAATCAGGAATCGTTTGTTCTAACGATAATTGTTGTGAATAATATTGATAACTTTCTTGTAAAGTATCTGTTAATTGCTGCACTAATCTTGCATTAGAATTAACCCATTGTAAATCAGTCACTGCAACGTAAGGCTGACCCTGAAACGCCACATATTCTACCGCTAAAACAGGAATATGTGCGGCATTTAAAGGATAAGCCATAATTAAAATCACTTCTGCTTTGCGATTAATAATATGCAAGGCACGAATTTGACAGCCAAAATGATGTTGTAATAATAACGAATTTAATACCGTGTCACTTTTACCTTTTACGCTTAATAACCAATCGGGTAAATCGACAATATGCCACTGGTTTTGTGCGGTTAAAAAATCCCACATCGGTTTAAAAAGAGAATCAGGGTTTATCATGAAAGATCATGTCATCTGTGATAGGAATAGAATAGAGGGCGGCTGCTAATTGTGCGAAACCATTTACAATATAATGAGAGACACTAGACAATTGTGAACTGGGTAAGGGATAAAAGCGATTATTTTTTATTGCCGATAAGTGAGAAAAAACAGCGTGTTGCTTGATTTGTTGTTTTAAATCATCAGGATTATCAGTCAAAGTTAATTCAATAAAAACATCAGGTTGCCACAGTAACAAGGCTTCTTCGCTGAGTGATTGATAACCAATAATACCTTGTTCACGGGCAATATTAATCGCACCTAAACGAGTTAATAAATGATCTAATAATGTGTCTCCACCAATAATATAAGATTGATCCCGAATGATCACCCGTAATGGTGAATGATGATGAGGGCGTTTTGTTTCTATCAAAGCCAAACGCTGTCTCATGGCGAGAATGAGTTGTTCTGCTGACGTTTCTACCGCTAATAATTGACCTAATAGACGAATATTATTTTCTATATCTTCTATTTGTGAGAATTGTTTAAACTGAAACACGAATGCGCCACTTTTCTGCAATAAAATCACTGTTTCGGCACGGCTGTAATGGGCGACTAGAATCAGATCGGGTTTTAAGGTTAAAATCAATTCAGGATTAGACGGAATGGCAGGCGGTAAATCACGGCGATGCGCGATATTGCTATATTTCTTATCTCGTGCCAATTCGCTCACAGCAATAATTCGTTCTAAAGCGACCAAATGCAGCAATAATTCATCGGTGGCTAGGGTTTGAGAAATAATGCGTTGTGGCGCGGCCGAAAGCGTAAATATCTGCCCACTGGCATCTTGAATCTGGCGCGGAAAATCGGCCGCAAATCCCCCCCGAAATGACAAAATAAGTATCATTAACGGTAACATCATCGGGTAAAAATAAAACTCGGCAAGGTGATTTTGTTTCATCGGTTGTTAATGTTACACTGAATATTTCTTTATCTTTGGAATGGCTCACATGCGACGGTTTTTATTTCATAATTTTAGATTAATTTTTGCCATCGATATTTGGGTGCGCCAACGTTTTACTTTAGCGGGAAAATTAGTATTAGGGGGATTGGTGGCGGCGAGTGTTTTTGGCGTGGATACGCGACAAACATTTGCTTATCAATTATTTTCCTTATTACTGGCTTTATTATTACTGGCCATATTGGGCAGTTGGTTTTCCCGATTAAAACTCACCGCACAACGAGAATTACCACGTTTTTTAACCGTCGGTGAACCATTTGATTATCGGGTATTATTAACCAATCACACTTCATCTTTACAACAAGGTTTGCTGTTATCCGAGCAAATTAAACAAAACCCGCCCACTTTCGCCCAATTTAGCCAAATTCGGGAAAAAAATCAATGGCGACAAAATTGGTTTGATAATTATGTGGGTTATCCGCGTTGGTTATGGTTAATTTCCTTAAATCGTGGGGCTAACGTTGAACCCAAATTATTGCCTCCATTACCGCCTAAAGGGACTTTAGCGGTGAGTTTGCGCATTCTTCCATTACGACGTGGTTTTATTCATTTTGATCGGCTGAAATTAGCGCGTACTGATCCTTTGGGTTTATTTAATGCTTTGCATTTTTTCTCACTGCCAGAGCGGTTGTTAGTTTTGCCTTATCGTTATCCGATTCCTCCCTTAAATTTCTCAGGCTCGCGTAAGTATCAAAAAGGGGGTGTTAATTTGGCCATGTCCGTAGGAGATGCGGAGGAATTTATGTCATTACGCGAATATCGTCCCGGTGATCCTTTACGTCATATTCATTGGCGCAGTTTTGCCCGTTTGGGTAAGCCTGTGGTTAAAGAATATCAAGATGAATTTTTTGTGCGCCATGCGCTTATTTTAGATACTTTTAATGATTATTATTATGAGCCAAGATTTGAGCAAGCGGTATCGATTGCAGCTTCTTTTGCTTGCGCGCCGAGAAGCCATGAGATTTTATTAGATTTAATGTTTGTGGGTTCGGAGGCGCATTGTTTTACTTCGGGACGCGGTCTGGCCCCTGTGTCTAAGTTATTGGAAATATTGGCTTGTGTCGAAATGTCCAAAGAACCCAATTTAGAACATCTTTATCCGTTATTAAATCAACATTTGCACTCGTTGAGTGCTTGTATTTGTGTATTGTTGAATTGGGATGAACAACGGCGTTCTTTTATTCAATGGTTGCGTGCTAAAAATATTCAATTTTTAGCGGTAATTTTAAGTCAAGACCCAGAAAGTGATGCCGATGCGCAATCCGTTGGGGTTAAAGTATTGAATAGTGAACAATTGGCTTCTGAATTAGCGGCTTTAACGGTATGAATCAAACTATTTTAATTGCACCACCTTTGGGATTATTAGGAGCAACTTTACTCTTTTGGGGATGGCAAACGGATTTATTGCCTTATGCGATTATTATGGCTATTCTGATTGAATTGCCGCGTTGGACTGAATGGCGTTGGGATTTGTCGGATAAAGATTTTAACCGTTTGATGGATTTAACGTCATTATTATGGCTAGGCACAACGATTTATTTATTTAATCGGAATTCTATTCAAGGTTTATTTATCTTGTTGAGTTGGATGCCGATTATCTTTTTTATTTTGATGATAACGCAACTTTATAGCCAACAAGGTTCAATTCGGTTAAGCAGTATTTTTTTATCTTTGCGTCATTATCAATCCGATAGCAGCGGGATAGAAAAAAATGAGCCGAATAATCCCGCCATTAAGCGCATTCATTTGGGTTATCCTTATTTTGTTTTATGCTTGTTGGCGGCCAGTGCGGGGCAAACGAATTATTTTTTTCTCGGTATTTTTTTATTAACAGCTTGGGCATTGTGGACTATTCGCCCGCGTCATTATCGTTTGGCCACTTGGTTATTAGTGTTAATTTTAGGTTTTACTTTTGGTTATTTAGGGCATGTGGGTTTATATCGTTTGCAAAATCAAATTGAAACGATGATTATTAATTGGTTTCAAGATTTATTATGGCGTTCGCGTGATCCTTATCGACAAAATACGGCAATTGGAGATATTGGGGAATTAAAACAGTCGGATAGAATTTTATTACGGGTTTATCAAGATCAACCCGGTCTTTTACGTGAAGCGACTTATAACAGTTATTATCGCGGCAGTTGGCAGGCACAAACGGCGAATTTTAAAGATTTAGTGCCTGTTTCTCAACAAGATTCTCGCTGGTTATTAACGCAAGTCAATCATGCTTCTTTAAATGCCTATCATCGCTATACAAAACGAGCGGATATTTCCATGTATTTACCACGTGGTACAGGAATGTTGGCTTTACCTTTGGGCAGTTTTATGTTGGATAATTTGTTATTGCCTGATTTAATGATTAATGATTTTGGGGCGGTAAAAGTGGCGCGTGGTCCTGGTTTAATTCATTACCAAGCCCATTATCACACGCATCAAAATTTGATCGACAGTTCACCCTCGGCGGAAGATTTTAAAGTGCCTGAAGATGAACAAGCTGTTTTTAATGAATTGGTGGCGCAATTGGCATTAAAAGAAAAATCGCCCGAAGAGATTATTAAAACGATTAATGCTTATTTTTCTAATCATTTTTATTATTCCTTATTACTTAGCGCGCCCACTTATAGCGCAAATATGACTCCGTTGCGTAATTTTTTGTTTCATAAAAAAGCGGGGCATTGTGAATATTTTGCTACGGCTACGGTGTTATTATTGCGGGCAGCGGGGTTGCCGGCGCGTTATGCCACGGGCTTTGCGGTGGAGGAATATAGCGAGTTAGAAAAGGCGTATTTAGTGCGTAAACGTCATGCTCATGCGTGGGGTTTGGTGTATGTTGATGGGCATTGGCAGGAAATTGATACCACGCCGGCGGTGTGGTTGGAAAAAGAAGCCGAGCGGGCGGCGTGGTGGCAGCCACTTTATGATGTTTGGTCGTGGTTATATCATCGTTTTTCGTTATGGCGATGGGATGATTCTAAAAAAGTCAGTGACTTATTATTGTGGCTATTAATTCCCTTAATTATCGCTTTAATGTGGCGGTTATTTATTAAGGAAAGAATTAAACAAAAACGGCTGAAGAAATCCACCATTAAAGTCAATTATTCGCATCAAGGGATTGATTCGGCTTTTTTTAAAATTGTGCATTATTTGCAGGATTTGGGTTATATTCGACAAGCGGGAGAAACTTTACCGCAATGGTTGCAACGTTTACAACAAACGGATTTAAAATTGCCACCGATTCAACCTTTATTAGAATTACATCAGCGTTATCGTTTTGATCCTGATTCTTTGAGTTTTCATGAACAACAACAATTAAGCCAAGCCGTCACACTATGGTTGACGCAATTACAACAATTACAGCACACCAGAATGTCTGAGAAATAATCCGAGAAATAAAAAGGAGTTATTGTGTTATCTCTTCCCCCCAATCATCAGCAACGGCAACGATTAAATGATGAAGTTCATGCACGTCCTTATCAGTCCATTGCTTCGCCTTCGCGGGCTTCTTATTTGGCTTTATTTGCCGATTCATATCGGGAACGTGAATATGAATTATTGGTGCAATTATGCGAGCATTATCAACAACCCTTACCCCCTAAAGACACCATTCATTGGGTGGCGAATTTAGGCGCGTTTCGCTTAAAATGGGAGCGACATTCAGAATTTACTTCTTATATGTTTATTCAGCAGGAAAATATTGAAGGACATCCTTTTGCGCATTCTGTGTTGGAACAGGTGCCGACAGAATGGTTGCAACAATTGCCCGGACAAGTGATGGTGGCTGCGCATTTGGTTTGTTTAAATTATTCTGTGGATATTCAACAGGTTTCAGCGTGGTTTGACGATTATTACTTGATTGGTGCGGATATTGGGGATGGTGCGGCCAGTGCTTTTACGGATTTTCATTTGCATGGGGATGGCTGTAGTCGTTTTCTGGTTATTGACCGCGGTTTAACCAGTCGGCAATCCGGACGCATGATGCAGCGATTATTTGAAATTGAAATTTATCGCATGATGGCTTTATTAGCGTTACCGATTGCGCGCCAATTAAGCCCGACTTTAAATAAATCTGATGAACAATTACGCCAATTAACGCAAGCGGTGGCTGAGAAAACGCAAGGCGATGAATTATTATTAGAACAATTAACGCAATTAGCCGCTCGCATTGAAGATTCTTTATCAAAAAGTACTTATCGTTTTACTGCCAGTCGGGCTTATTACGCGCTGGTAAATCGGCGTATTGAAGAATTGCGCGAAACGCGAATTCAAGGGATGCAGACTTTCCGCGAGTTTGTGGATCGGCGTTTGGCCCCCGCGATGGACACTTGCGAATCGGCGGCGCACCGTCAAGAATTGTTGTCAAAACGGGTTAATCGCACCAGTCAATTGTTGGGAACGCGGGTGGATATTCAACGACAACGCGATAATCAAGCCTTACTGGCTTCGATGGATAAACGGGCGCAATTACAATTGCGTTTACAAGAAACGGTGGAAGGCTTGTCTGTGGTGGCGATCACTTATTACAGTGTGAGTTTAATTGGTTACATCGCTAAAAGTCTGAAAACTTTAGGCTGGGCAATTGATCCCAATCTGGCGGTGGGGGTTGCGATTCCTGTGGTGGCATTGTTGGCCGCGCTGGGCGTACGTCACATTCGCGCTGCGGTGACAGGAAAACATCATGAACATCAAGGACTTGATTTGTAGTTGAGTGCGAGGAAATCAGGGAAAAAGAGGAGGGGGAGAAGATGTGGTGGAGAGGGTGGGATTCGAACCCACGGAAGGGTACTAGCCTTCAACGGTTTTCAAGACCGCCGCTTTCAGCCGCTCAGCCACCTCTCCAAACCTAAGCGCACATTCTAGGGCAAATCACAGGCAAAAGCAAGTTTTTAATCCTCTTAAAATGAAAAATACAATTTGTGTTTTGAAAAAAGTAGGGATTAGTGGTGGCTATCTGTTTCCGTATGGGTCATTTTCTCCAATAAATACACCGCTAAACGCACAAAATCACTCTCCGTCAATATCCCACATAAATGCTCCCCATCAAAAACAGGTAAACATCCATGTCCTTGTGCTAATAGAAAATGTCCCGCTGTCAGTAAATTGGTGTCCAACTCCGCCACCACCACATTGGTTTTCATGACTTCGGATAACAGAATGGTTGACTCTATTTCCGCCCGCTCCACCGCATCAATATCAGACAATGTGGAAACCGATAGCGCGAGAATATCGTGTTTGGTAATTAATCCTAAAAATTTATTGTGTATATCCACAATAGGGATGTGTCTAATTTGTTTTTCGACCATTAAACGACGTGCATCAAGGACTGTGTCGGTAGGACGCAAACTGTACACATTGTCACGCATCAATTCTTTAACAGTAATCATAATTCAATTCTCAGTTGTAGTAAGTTAAAGGCTTTGCAACAATCATAACATAAAGTTTTCTCGATCATCAGCCGTTTTCTGCTCATGACAAATTAAATTAATTCACGGCTAATCATCTTTTATAATCAAGATATTATTCTTTTTATTCCAAAGTTAAAGAGGATGTTTTATACTGTTTTTTCTAAAACTAACCATTGGAGTGAGATAAGGTGTTATTAACGCAAGATGAAAAAAAACAAGCGGTTGCCAAAGCGGCTCTGGATTATGTTGAATCGGGTATGGTGGTGGGGGTAGGGACTGGAAGTACAGCGAATTATTTTGTGGATGCGCTTGCTGGTATTAAGCACCGCATTGATGGGGCTGTTGCCAGCTCGGTGGCAACGGCGAATCGGTTGAAAGAAAGAGGCATTGCCGTATTAGATATTCATGCGGTGGATGACATTGGTGTTTACGTTGATGGCGCGGATGAGGCTACGCGCCATTTGCATTTGATTAAGGGCGGTGGTGGCGCGTTGACTCGTGAAAAAATTGTCGCAGCGGTCAGTCGTCAATTTATTTGCGTCATTGATGACAGTAAATTGGTGGATGTTTTAGGACAATTTCCTTTACCCATTGAAGTGATTCCGATGGCGCGTAGTTATGTGGCGCGAGAGTTGGTGAAATTGGGTGGCAATCCATTTTGGCGAGAAGGTTTTGTAACAGATAATGGCAATATGATTTTAGATGTGCATCATCTCAATATTCTCAATCCCTGCGAATTAGAAACGCAATTAAATCAAATCACCGGTGTGGTCACTAATGGTTTATTCGCTCATCGTCCTGCGGATGTGTTGTTAATGGGAACAGAAAATGGAGTGGAAAAATTAACTGTAAGTCGTAAATAAAAATATTCAGCTCAGAATGTTTACTTTTCTACCGCCCCCTACTCCCTCCCGCTAGGAGGGAGAAAGAGATGGGGTTGTTTTGTTAAATTTTAATGAAAAACAAGCTCACGCCCTCTTAGCAGGAGGAGTGTGAGGCGGTAGAAATGCCGATATTCCAGATTATTTTCGTTTAGGCACTTAAATCCCCACCCAGCCAAATAAAATAGCAAATACCGCATCGGAAACAATCACTAAAAAAATTGCTTGCACTACGCTTGTGGTGACTTTTTGTCCCACACTATCCGCGCTACCACTGGCTTGAAAACCGTGATAACAACCCACTAAAGCAATAATCACCGCAAATACGGGAGCTTTGCCCACTCCCACCAAATAAGTGGTGATTGTAACCGTTTGCTGTAACCGATCTAAAAATTCAGCAAATCCCACTTCCAACGTTAAAAACGCAATCACCATGCCGCCCAAAATCCCCATGACATCAGCATACGCAGTGAGTAAAGGCAGCATCACCACCAACGCCATGACCTTGGGAAAAACCAATAATTCCAAAGGCGAAATACCAATAGTGCGCAACGCATCCACTTCCTCAGTCACCACCATCGTGCCAATTTGCGCCGTATAAGCAGAACCACTTCGCCCCGCAATAATGATCGCCGTCAACAACGGAGCCAATTCCCGCAATAAAGTGATTCCCACCAAATCAGCCACTAAAATATTCGCGCCATACAATTTTAACTGTACCCCGCCTTGATAAGCGATCACCACCCCAATTAAAAATGACATTAATCCCACAATAGGCAAAGCCGTAACCCCAGAATGATACACATTGCTCATCACCTCGCGCCAACGAATTCGTGACGGTTGGATGAGAATGCGCAAGGCCACGGCCGTATTTTCGCCTAAAAAAGCGAGAAAACTCACCACTTCACGCCCCAAAGCCACTGTATGATAACCCACATCAGTACACACCCCCGTAGAAACGGAAGAAACAACAGGCGCAATGTCATAATTCTTTAAATTATCCAATAAAGTCTGCTGTGCTGCGCTAAAACCCTGCCACTGCACTTGACGGCCTCGCGCCTCTAAATCCATACGGGTGCGGTGCAGCAGCCACGCTCCCGCGCTGTCCAAGCGAATAATGCCTGAACCATCTACCGTAATTTTTTCTTGCGAAGCATGTTGACTGAAATGGCGCAGAATTTTTTCTAAAGGCGCAATCGTGTCCAAAGTCCACACGCCTTGACAAGTACACTGGTCATCATTTTGCATGTGAAAGTTAGGCAAATCAGAGGGATGTGCTAAAGTGGACAGAGAATTTTTGTGACGCATTATCGTAAGAGAGAAAATAAGCTGTTTTTACAAAAGATGAAAATATTGCGAAAATAAACATTTTATTTTACAATAAGCAGTCGAAATGAGGTGTTGTCTGGAATGTGGTACAGATAACAGTTGACGCGCAAAACGGTATTTTACTAGGATAACCGTCGTTGCCACCAGAGGAATGTAGAAAATATCTAATCTATTCAACCCATTGACGCTTAATGTGTCGGGTGTCTTCTAAATTTCTCAACTTTTTTGCAAAAAATTAAAAACAGTGCTTGACAACTGCACGTGAATGGTTTAACTTTATCTCCATGATGTTGCATTGCACAAAACGCAAACAAGCACAACAAAACCGAATTTTAAACGCTAGAGTGTATTTTTTTTCAGTCCGCATGACATGGGATTGAAACACTTAGTAAGACAGTCTCCTCCATCCTCCTTTGGTGGTTTGGCGCGGTACAAAACGCCGCGCCTTTTTAAGAACAAGCAGCAATGACCGTGTCGTTAAGGCCGTCTTTCAAAAAAAGACCTTAATGTTAAACGGTGATAAAGTCGGGCAGAACAGCTTATGTACGCGGAACGCTCCAGCGAGTAGCCAGTCAACGCCATGACGGAAAAAACGCAACAGTCTCCTCCATCCTCCTTTGGTGGTTTGGCGCGGTACAAAACGCCGCGCCTTTTTAAGAACAAGCAACAGCGACCGTACCATTTTTAATACTAAACGGTCACAAAGTCAGGCAAAAACAGCTTATGTACGCGGAACGCTCCAGCGAGTAGCCAGTCAACGCCGTGACGGAAAAAACGCAACAGTCTCCTCCATCCTCCTTTGGTGGTTTGGCGCGGTACAAAACGCCGCGCCTTTTTCGGTTACGCTGTAATGGTCTGCGTCTTCTCAGCAAGCAGACGATTACAACGAGTCTCCTCCGCCTTCCTTTGGTGGTTTGGCGCGGTGTAAAGCACCGCGCTCTTTTTGTCTTATAATGGCAATACTTAAACCACTTGAAACAACAGCAATTACGTCTCAAACGCGATTCGTTTCGCGGGGCATTACACACGACTTATCCAGCAAGCGGTTTAGTCTTCATTATCGTGTGCAACTAAATCCTTGATTGTTAGAGAATCTTCCCTGATATTCTCCATCCATCCCTCCTAGTGATTTGGCGTGGCGTACGGCTCGTGTTTGGACAGAGCCTTCGCTGAACCTTTTGACCGCCTGCATAAATGAAAGACAAACTCCGTTTATAGCCGCAAGCGGTGGCTGATTATAACACGTAAAATAATCCACTGATAGTAACGATATTGCTTTTTTATTGTTTTTCGTTTTTTTTTCGTGCTTAACGGCTGTTGTCACAATGTGGTCATTTTCATTTGAATTTATACAATTTGTGTTTCTTTACATTCACCGCATTTCCCAATGATGACAAGACAAAAAAAATGCAGAAACATAATACATTATTATGTCCCTGCACGATAAACTTCAGACTCTTCGCTTCAGCCAAAGAATAAGCGTCATTCTAAACCTAAGCCTTTTAAAAGCCAATACAAACATAAATTTTTTTGTATTTTATATTGTCTATCCCACTCTTAACCGAATTTGCCCCGTTTTCACCTTCGCTTTATCAAGTAACACTGTCACCACACTGCCCAAAGGCGGCAAAGATGCAGCATCGCTGCTGCCTAAAAAGGCCTCCACGCCCCACGGCCGCAATTCAACCTTGTAACCGCCGCGCACTGGGCTAATCAGTAAGGCTTCTAAGGGACGATTTTGCCATTCTCGGTTCAAATATTCGATAAACCAGCGTCGTTTCGCATCGGATTCTGCTTGTTTGGCTTCGCGGGCGGTGCGTTCAGCGGTGCTTAATACTTTTAGCAGTTCTTCTTGATCGTAAGGCAAGGTTTCGCCCAATAAATGCGCTAACAATTGTCGTTGCATCACCAAATCGGCAAAACGACGCAAGGGCGAACTTAATTGAGAATAAACCGATAAACCTAATCCACTGTGCTGGCCGGGATGTAAAGATAACGTCGATGGTTTTAACCATTTGATTACTTTATAAAAACCCAATGGCTCGGCTAACACTTCTGGCGTAATCGTTTCTGTCGGCGGCTCTTGTACGCGGTAAATAAACGGCACTTGACAGCGACTGGCATAACTGGCCGCAAGATGGTTGGCAAGAATCATCATTTCCGCCACCAACAATCGACTGGGAGAATCTCGATCCAATAGAGTCACTTCAATGTGATCATCGGGAGAAATACTGATTTTATATTCAGGACGCTGTAGATTAAACGCGCCCGCGGCCACCCGTTTATCTTGTAATTTTTTTGCTACATCAAACAGTTGCCGCAATGGCATCACCCAATCATGGTCTTCTGGCGTAGCGGTGTCACTCAAGTAATGATCCACATCGGTGTAATGCAAACGATAACGCACTTCAATGGCTTCACGGCTAATTTGACAATCTAACACCGTCGCATCGTCATCTAGCGTAATGCGCAAAACAATCGAAGATCGCACCACATTGGGATTAAGACTGGCTAAATCGCAGGAAATTCGCTCAGGAATCATTAAAACGGTTTGCGTGGGCAGATAAACTGTCGTACCGCGTCGCATGGCTTCCCGATCCAACACATCACCATTGTGAATTAACGTAGCAGGATCAGCGATGGCAATTTGAACCAACCAACGATCCCCGTCACGTTGAATACTGAGGGCATCATCGACTTCTCGCGTGTCCTCATCATCAATACTACATAATAACGGCGTAATCGTTTGTTGTGGCGCGGGCTGCCACAATTGAACGGTGGCGCAGGCTTCTTGTACGACTTGAGAAAATTCAGGTTTTAGCCCGGCGATGATCACATCTCGATCCGCATTGTCGGGCAAACGGCGTAATTTTTGTAAAATATCAAAAACAAATTCACGGGGAGTTTGCTTGGCTTGTTCGGCGACGGGATCGATTAATTCTTCAATGAATTTGTCATTATCACCGCGCAATAACCAAGCGTCTAAGCGGTCGGCAAAAGCATTTAATTCGCTGGGTAAAGTGAGAGATTCCGCGCGGATGGATTGTTTTAACCAATCGCGGGCTAATTCTTTTTCTTTAGCGCGCTGTTGTTCTCGTTCGCGTTGTTGTTTCAATTCATCAAGTTGCTGAACGGTGCGCGGCTCCCAAGCGCGTAATTTACGCTTAAAATAAAGCCGATCTTCTGCCAATAATAACCAAATGGCTGCCAATTGTTCCGTGCCAATTTCACCACCGAAATATAAATCGGCCAAATCATCCATTTCTGACACCGCCAATTCCAAAGCACTCTCCCATAATAGGCGAATGTCCATGGTAGAACGAATGCCCATCACCGCTTGAGAAATGCGACGAACGGCATTTGGCCACTCGCTGCTGTCTTTGACTTTCAAGGGATGTTGCCATAACAACTTGTCTTCGGACACGTTTTGTTCGCGTCCTTTGTCGGTTAATACGCGACTTTGTTTTTATTGCGTTGTAAACACAAACAAAACTCAGATCATCGTTATCGTGCATTGCCCAAATTTGGCCTTCAAAATCACTCACAGAATCAATTCCTTAAAACAAAAATGTTATTCGGTGGTTGCACCATTCCCTGAGCATAACACACAGAGTCACCATGAAATGACACGGAGACTTGGCCGTGTAATTGCCAACCTTTGGCGATTAAGTCATTGGTTGTCTTTCAAATGTGCTATGTAAATTGGCTTCAAGATGGGCAGTAGGTAAGACGGTTGTTATAAGACGGTATTTTTGATATTTCATTGATGTACACTCCACGCAAACACACAACGCGGTGTTTTTAGGGGCAGATTTAGAGACGAATTATAGCAGTTTTGTGGCAAAGGTTAATGAATTTAAAGGGGGATTTGATTGTTATTTTTAAATGAATATCGTGATCTGATGTTAAGATGAAATCTTCAAATCACCCAAATAAGTATGACTAACAAAAAATATAGACTGGTTTGAAATATCTTAGAGTGCTAAAATTGGCCAGAAGTAACGAATTGTGTCGTGCTTGAAGGGAAAAAAGTTTGAGAAATAATTACATTTTGATTGATTACGAAAATGTGCAGCCGAAAAGTTTATCTTTGCTTAATGCGCATGTATTTAAGCTGCTCGTTTTTGTCGGTGCTAATCAAACAAAAATACCGTTTGAAATGGCCGTAGAAATTCAGCAGTTAGGCAACAAAGCGGAGTATGTAAAAATAGGTGGAAGTGGCCAAATGCTTTGGATTTTCATATTGCTTTTTATCTGGGTGAATTGGTGCAAAAAGACCCTAGTGGTTATTTTCACATTGTTTCCAAAGATACAGGTTTTGATCCGCTAATAAAACATCTTAAAGAAAAAAAGATTTTTGCCCAACGTAAAGAGGAATTAAATGACATCCAAATCTTAAATGTGTCAAGTTCCACGACAATGGACGAAAAAATTAGCGCAGTAGTGCAGCGTCTTGCTTCTTGCGCAAACAAAACCACGCAAAATGCCTGCATTAATAAATACAATTAATGCCTTATTCTTAAAAAAACTATACAAAATTATGTGAGATATAAAAACAAATTAAGTTCTAATATCTAGCTAGATATTAGGTATAAGATACTGTTTAATTTTATTAAACTTAAACACTTTACCTGACAAAAAAGGTCTCAAACATACTAGTGACTTCTTTAAAGCTTGATAGACGATGAAAATTCTTTCTGACCCAATTCTTA
This sequence comes from Thioflexithrix psekupsensis, assembly GCF_002149925.1. NCBI lineage: Bacteria > Pseudomonadati > Pseudomonadota > Gammaproteobacteria > Thiotrichales > Thioflexithrix > Thioflexithrix psekupsensis. Next base: position 892,930 of record NZ_MSLT01000023.1, read on the forward strand.
CCTTGAAGCCAAATATCCTCGACTGGATTTTGCTCTGGGGCATTGGGCGCAAATCTTAATAAACGAACTTTCCATTCTGATTCTGGAAGTCCCCCATTTAATTCTCTAAATAAGTTCTTAAACCTTCAGAACGATGATAACTTGCACCATCCCAAATAATCACATGACGGGCTTCTTTATATCTGTAAATGAGCCAGTTAATAAAGTCTATCGTATATTTTGTATCAGCTTTCTTTGCCCTATCTAAAATAAATTCTCCCGTATAAATATTCACCGCTCCATACCACGTTTGAGAAGTGCGATAATTACTCATCTTTATTGACGTTCTTTCTCCTTTTTTCGACCAAACATAACCACAAATATCTCCCCACAACTGATGGCTTTCGTCTTGCATCCAGTACATTACCTCTCCACTTTCTATCTGTTCACGCTCCTTATCTATTAAATCCTTAATCTCTTTTTTTTTAGCTTCTACTTTTACCTCATCTTTTGCCGAATTCTCTTTGTGTGTCTTCTTATAACTTAAATTCGCTTCTTCTAATAATTTAGTATAAGAAGTATTTGAAGATAGAAAACATCATACTCCTCTTTTAAGTATCTCTTTAGTTCCTCTATTGTTATGTCTTCTTTTCTTGTATCCAATTAATCACATTTTCTCGTTCACGCGGCTTTAAATACCCTGGTGAGCCTTTATACGCTAACTTTAATCCTTCCACCCCTGACGCTAAATAAATGGCTTTCCATTTATCCACAAATTGCACACTGACACAACACGCTAAAGCCGCTTCCGCACGCACAAAACCAAGCAAAGACATTCTTACTGCCATCGCTCGCTTCACTTCTCTCGCCTCACCTGTTGACATTAACTTCTTCTAAATCTTCATATCTTTTGTTCATTATTCTCTCCTATTTGAAAAGTATTATTATACGACTCTGAAAAAATTGGTATATTCCTCCTAGTTATTTTGAAGGATGGACAGAAATCACCACTAATCATGCTGAGCAACTGCGAGTTATGGTTCGAGAATATTTGAGGGATTTATAAAATGCCAATAACACAATATCAAAACAATACATCCATTTATAAAAAGGGTGATCAAAAAGTGTATGATATTACTGATGAAAAAAGAGCATGGTAATAGGAAAATATCTCATGAATCACGCCTATCTAAACTTTCTGCCGAAGAAGGACTTATTGATAGTATACATGAAATAAATAAACCACGATTTGACCCTGATTTATTAATGCCTCAATTAGAATCCAATGGTTTAACGGCAATCAGTCTGTTTAGTGGTGGCGGTGGTTTAGATTTAGGCTTTCTTAGAGCAGGCTACCAACACATAGCCTCTTATGAACTTATACTGATATGTAAAGATACATTAACTACCAATCTTGAATCTACAAATATATATTGTGGCCCAGACGAAGGTGATGTGAGAAAGTGAATTGGAATATTTACAAAGACAAAGTAGATATTGTTCATGGTGGGCCACCGTGCCAACCGTTTTCAGTAGCAGGATCACGAAAAGGTGCAGATGATGAAAGAAACATGTGGGGAGAGTTCAGTAGAGCGGTTAATGCGATGAAACCTCGCGTTTTCATAGCAGAAAATGTACTGGGAATACTTAATCCAAAGTTTAATGACTTTGTAAAAAAGTATATATTGAACGAGTTGACAGATTATTCAATAACTACATTTAAGATGCACACCGCTGATTATGGGGTTCCACAGATTAGAGAAAGAGTTTTCTTTGTTGGCTTTAGAAATAAACCACGATTGAATAAATTTACCCCTCCCTCCCCCACGCATACTTGGGATCATTTAGGAAAAAATGATTCTTACCCTAATTGTTTGTTATTTGATACGGGACTTGAAAAACAAAAGGGGTTAGGGATTGTCTGGGGCTACACAGCATCGGGTTTGATAATTTAGCCCCGACTATCAGAAGTGCCTTCACAGGAAAAAGAAATACAACATCTATTTTAAATAGCACAGCGGGTCAAAAATCTTGGGGAGATATGCAAATATGGCCTAATGGAATTCAGTCGAGTAGAGAAAAGGCATCAGCCTTTCCCGCTAAAAATAAGCACTTTAGACTGTCAGTTCAAGATGTCGGGTTAATTCAAGGATTTCCAGAGTCATGGAAATTTGCAGGGGCGGTGTATCAAGTTCTTGGTCAAATTGGCAACTCAGTTTCCCCTCCTGTTGCCTATCATGTTGCAGTAAGCGTGGCAAATGCGTTGAAAAACACATAACAAGGCACTGCACCAGACCGCAATTCCGCTGCGCTCCACTGTCGCTGGTGAGAGCTTGGTCGTTAGGGCAAAATTTCGTTAAATACCAAATAAAAATTACTCATGTCTAAGGACGAAAACCAAAGTAGAATTCAGCCTCTTACCGGAGGAGGAAATAGATCACTGACAATGACATTTACTCCAGATGAAGTCGCTGTAATTGATGAGATGGTTACAATTTTCGGTGACTCCAGGGAAGATGTTGTTATAAAAGCAGTTAGCCTACTTTATACAGTTTATAAAGAAGACGAGAATGCAAAAAATGTTTTTCTTCAAGTTGGAACAAAAAGAGTTGTTATACCATTAAAATAAGAACTAAACTTTTAGTATTGCATATGCCTAGAAAATCACAAGTAGGATTATTAACCGTCATTAGGGATGAGTCTAATGTTAGAGGGTTAATTGCTTTAATTTTTATGCTCATGTTTTCAGTTTTTGTGTTTGGCTCCGTAGTTCTAGCAACCATTAGTTTGTTTATGACATTAGAAGGAAAAGCTGCTGAAGCAAAAGAGTTAATTCTAACAATTTCAGGGGTATTTTCTGGACCACTAGGCTTAATTTTAGGGTATTATTTTCGTTCCGAAATTGAAAAGAAACACTCGCCCTAACTTATCACTCAAAGCCCGACCACCCAGTCGGGCTTTTTCAGTTTGATTTTCATCCGTACCAGCCAAATCAGGCCGAGCGGCCTATGCGGGTTTTGGGATGCGGTTTTAATCTATTACTTACTTTTTTTCTCTTCTTGTTGGGTTGTTTCCCAAGCACTCATTGCTTAGAATGCCTACTTAGAATAAACGGCGGTTATTTTCCACAGCAGAGAGGAATAAAAAATGCTTGAACCCAATTTAACCCATATCGCTGGGGCAAAGTGGTTAGGTGGCGCGTTAATGCCTGCGTCGTTGGTGGTGATTGGTGGTGTATTGGTGTGGCAATTGTGGCAATCGAAAAAAGCCATTCGCCAATTGGCACAGCAAGAACAATACCAAAATTAAGTCATTCATAAAATTTTTCTGTCAGAATCAGAATTTACAGAATTTTAGGATTTTCAGAATTAAAGAATAAAAAATCTGTTTAAAATAAATGACTTGCAAGAATAAATTTTGAAAATTATTTAATTCTGTAAATTCTGATTCTGACAAAATAAAGGTTTTATAAATCACATCATCTTGCTAAAGAAGAAAACACCCGCCTCACCACCCAACAACACGCTCTTGCACAACAAGTTGAAGCATTAAAAGAACAAGTGCAAACGTTATTAACGCCTCCTGCGGTGACGGTTGTGAGCGTCCCCCCAGCCACAACCCCCCACTCAGAGCCTTCTGTCCATTTCTCATCCGACACAAAAACTACAACCAGTCCTTCTAAATTGGCGATGTTGAAACGTTTAGTGGAAGACAATCTTAATTTGAGAAAACATTTTAATTAACAGGATAAAATGATGCCTAATACTTTTCATGTGGGTATTGATTTGGGAACGAGTCGCACATCAATTACCACTTCGACCGGTAAACGCTTTACCAGTCGGACTTGTGTGGGTTATCCCAAAGATGTAATCGCGCAAAAACGCTTTAATAAACCTTATTTACTGGGCGATGAAGCTTTAGAAAATCGCTTGGCGTTGGACTTAATTTGGCCTTTATCTCAAGGCGTAATTTCTGACAATCCCAAAGCCTTAGAAGCCACGCATTTGGTGTTAAAACATGTGATTGAAACGGTACTGCCCGAATACCGTAAAGGCGATTTAATCTATGCCGCCATCGGTGTTCCCGCACAAGCCAGTATTAACAATAAAAAAGCGATTATTGAAGCCAGTAAAAATATTGTGAATAAAGTGCTGATTGTCAGTGAACCGTTTAGCGTGGCTTATTCCATAGATCGTTTTGACGAATGTTTGATCGTCGATATTGGCGCGGGGACAACGGATTTATGCCGAATGCACGGCGCAATGCCGAAGCCGAAGATCAATTAACGTTGAATATCGGTGGCAATTTCTTAGACGACACCTTACGCCAAGCCTTGTTGGCCAAATATCCCAATGTGCAGTTAAGCGCGCAAATTCTTCGCCGTATTAAAGAAAAATACGGTTATGTGTCTGAAAAAAGCGATCCGATTGTGGTGAGTTTGACCGAACAAGGGATTCCGAAAGAATACGAAATTACGGATATTTTGCGTGAATGTTGTCTTCAACTGACCGATCCCATCAGCAAAGCCGTGCAGAATTTAGTGGTTTTGATCCTGATTTTCAAGCGCGTTTGCGCCATAACGTGATCATTGCAGGGGCGGTTCTCGTCTCAAAGGCATTGATATTGCGATTGAAAACAGTTTGAAAGCCTACGGCGGCGGCGAAGCCACTTGTGTGCAAGATGCAGAATATTGTGGCAGCATTGGGGCGTTAAAAATGTGTTTAGAAATGCCTGAAAATTATTGGCAACAGTTGTAAATGTGTGACGGATGACGCGCCTATTGACCTCGCTAATTCATGCGCTACAGAAGCGACGAATAAGCGAGGTCAATCCATTTGCAGTAAAAAAATTGATCATTAGGCAATGATAACTGATAATTGGCCGTTGTTTCCCCAAAGTAATAAGTAA